>JAMFSU010000112.1 GCA_026225475.1 Duganella sp. | reverse complement strand
CCGCACCCGGCTAGCTCGTCCGAAGAAAACAAAGAGTCAACTACCCACTGAGGTAAGCGGCTGCCGGGCCGCTCCCGGCTAGGTTGTCCGAAGAAAACAAAGACTCAACTACCCACTGAGGTAAACGGCTGCCGGGCCGCACCCGGCTAGGTAGTCCGAAGAAAAAAACCATCAGCAACCAAGAAAAACACCGGTCTTCGCTAAAAAACAGCACTAAAGCATTAGAGGTGATTTTCGTACAAAGCCTTCTATTACTAAGCCAGCCGCCCATGAGCAGTAGCTATGGCCAGACAGAGCATGCATCCGTGTGTCGGCCCGGTTGCGGCTCCTAAAAGTGCCCGCCGTCGAAATACAAATGCGGCGTTCGGACACCGCTCAGCGTTACTTGTTGCTGCCTGCCGGCAGGGGCAGTATCGCTGGCATGTGCTTTGGTAGGCCCACGTGATGCCCAACATGCGGCAATCGCAGTGATGAGCAGCAAGCTGTTGGTCAATTTCATCGTCGTGAGTCCTGTCGAGTGGTTGCGGCGGCGAGAGAAAATGTAGTTCATCATCAATCGAGCATTTCCATCGTGAAATTCCAAATGCATTTGGAGAAATGACGACGACGGGATCGTATAGGCTTGAGATGATTGCCACTTTCAAAAAACGAACGTCGAGCAATAGAGCAAGGGGGGAGGCGCTGTTACAGGCGGCGTGCCGTCAGTCGAGTATTACAACGCGTCGTCGCGCCCGGCCAAGCGGGCGCGACGGCGGTTGGCTGTCGTGCAGATTAAAGATTAGTGATTGTGGCGCGGCATGTTGTCGGCAACATTACGGTATTTCACCGCAAGTTCCATACAAGCTCCCGACTCCAGTTGACCGACCGTGTCACGGTAGATTTCCTGCCATGGCGTCTGGCTGGGTGGCACCGGCGGCAAACCTTCGGCTTTGCGACGGGCCAGTTCGGCATCATCGACCAGCATGTTGCAGTTGCCGGTATTGAGATCGATGCGAATTTTGTCGCCTGTGCGCAAATACGCCAAGCCGCCACCGACCGCGCTTTCCGGCGAGGCATTGAGAATCGACGGACTGTCTGAGGTGCCCGACTGACGGCCATCGCCCAGGGTTGGCAAGGTGGTGATGCCGCGTTTGAGCATGGCGTCTGGCGGTTGCATGTTGACCACTTCAGCTGAACCAGGCCAGCCCACTGGACCAGCGCCGCGAATGACCAGGATGGTATTTTCGTCGATGCCGAGCGCGGGATCGTTGATGCGTGCATGGTAGTCATCGGAACCATCGAACACCACCGCCTTGGTTTCAAAGATGCCTTCGCTGCCGGGGGTATTCAGATATTGCTGGCGGAAGGTTTCCGAGATGACGCTGGTCTTCATGATGGCGAAGTTGAACAGGTTGCCCTTGAGTACCAAGAAACCGGCGCGTTCGCGCAGCGGTTCGGCAAAGCGGTAGATTACTTCGCGGTCACGGCTTTCGCGGCCTTCAAGGTTGCTGGTCATGGTCTTGCCGGAGGCCGTGATACGGTCGGTGCGCAGCTTGCCGGCTTGCAGCAATTCCCACATCACGCCTGGTACGCCGCCGGCGCGGTGGAAACGCTCGCCCAGATACTTGCCGGCCGGTTGCATGTTGAGCAGCAGCGGCACATCGTAGCCATAGCGCATCCAGTCATCGGCATGCAGCTCGACGCCTGCATGCCGCGCCATCGCCATGATGTGCGGCTGTGCATTGGTCGAACCGCCGATGGCGGCATTGACCACGATGGCATCGAGGAAGGCATCGCGCGTGAGAATCTGGGATGGGCGCAAATCTTCATAGGCCATGCCGACAATGCGGCGGCCGGTTTCAAATGCCATCTGACCGCGTTCGCGATACGGCGCTGGAATGGCCGAACAACCGGTCAGCGACATGCCCAACGCTTCGGCAATCGCGTTCATGGTGGAGGCAGTGCCCATGGTGTTGCAATGCCCGGCCGAGGGCGCCGAGGCGGCTGCGATCTCGAGGAATTTTTCATTGTCGATGGTGCCCGCCGACAATTGCCGCCGGCCTTTCCAGATCGCCATGCCGGAACCGACCAGTTCGCCATCCATCCAGCCGTCCAGCATTGGCCCGCCGGACAGCACGATGGCCGGGATATTGACAGTGGCGGCGGCCATGATTTGCGCCGGGGTGGTCTTGTCGCAGCCGGTGGTCAGCACGACGGCATCAATCGGATAGCCGTGCAGGATTTCCACCAGGCCCATGTACGACAGATTGCGGTCGATGGCGGCGGTCGGGCGGCGGCAGTTTTCGAACACCGGGTGCAGCGGGAATTCCATCGGAATGCCGCCAGCGTCACGAATGCCGTCGCGCACGCGCTTGGCCAGGTCGAGATGGATGCGGTTACAGGGGCTGATATCGCTGCCGCTTTGGGCGATGCCAATGATCG
Organism: Duganella sp.; assembly: GCA_026225475.1. Taxonomy (GTDB): domain Bacteria; phylum Pseudomonadota; class Gammaproteobacteria; order Burkholderiales; family Burkholderiaceae_D; genus Herbaspirillum. The sequence goes on along the minus strand of JAMFSU010000112.1, from coordinate 11,918 downwards.
GGCGGCCGGAGCGCAATTCCTCTGCCGTGATGCCGTAGTTCATGAAGCGCTCCAGGTACAGTGCGGTCATGTCAATGTGATCGGGATTGTCGAACCAGTCCTGTGAGCGGAATCGGCGCGGGGAATTCTTATTGATGGTCACTTCTAGCCTCCTGTAAAGCTGACATTTTGCCGTAAGCGCGGCCGCTCTGCAGGGAAACTGTCAGAGTGATTCGCCATGCGGCATTCGGCATGCAATGATGTGCTGCGGTTTTGTTATGCGCCATACCATCCGGCATCAACAAAATAATCGCGCCCGCTGCATTTGGCCGCGCTGTCGGAGGAGAGAAACAAGGCCATCGCAGCGATGTCTTGCGGCTCTACCCGTTGCTGCAGACATTGCGCGGCGAGGATCTTGGCTTCTTCTTCCGGGGTGTGCCACAGGCGCATCTGGCGCGGGGTGCGTACGGCACCGGGAATGATGCAATTGACGCGGATGCCGTGCGCACCGAGGTCGCGTGCCAGTCCGCGCGTGAGGCCTTCGATGGCGGCCTTGGCGGTCATGTACAGGGTCAGATTCGGTAACGCCAGATGCCAGGAGATCGAGCCGAGGTTGAGAATCACGCCTTGACCATTCTGCTGCATGCCAGGCGTGACCGCTTGGGCACAGAAGAATTGATGGCGCAGATTGACGGCCATGCGTTCGTCCCAGTAAGCGGGCGAGACATCGCCGACCGCATGACGGTCATCGTTGGCGGCATTGTTGATCAGGATATCGACGGTACCGGCAATCCGCTCGATGGTGATAAAACTGGCTGCCAGCGCATCGAGATCGAGCAGATCGCAATGCAGGAAGTGCGGTGGCCGTGCGCTGTGTTGCAACGCGCTTTCCAGGGCTTGGCCTTCGGCATTGGCGATGTCCATGAAAAACACCTGCGCACCCTGGGCCGCAAATGCGCTCACCAGTCCGGCGCCGATCCCAGTGGCGCCGCCGGTGATGACGACGCGCTTGCCGTGCAGACTGGGATACACCACCTGCTCCATGGCGGCAGGATTGGGTTTGAGGGAGGCGGTCATGCAAAATTCTCCAGAAAAAGACAAGGGAAGTGGAACAGTGTCGTGCTTAGCGCCCGCTGCGGGTGCTGACATCAACCCAGACGGCTAGCATCAGAATGCCGCCCTTGACGATCATTTGCCAATAGCTGCCGACGTCGAGCATCGACATGCCATTGTCGAGGCTGGCCATGACCAGCGCGCCGATCAGTGCGCCATAGATGGTGCCGGAACCGCCGCGCATGGAGGTGCCGCCGATGAAGCAGGCGGCAATCGCATCGAGTTCCCCCATATTGCCGGCCGACGGTGAGCCAGCCGCCAGTCGCGCGGTATTGACCAGCCCGGCCAATGCACACATCACGCCCATGATGCCGAACACCCACAACTTGACCGCCTGCACATTCACGCCCGACAGGCGCGTGGCTTCCATGTTGCTGCCCACCGAATAGATACGACGGCCGAACACGGTCTGCGTGGTCATGTAGCTGAACAGCCCGAGCAAGGCCAACAACAGCAGCACTGGCACCGGTATGCCGTCATAGCTGTTGAGCGTGCGCACGAAGGCCAGCAAGACGACGCCGATCAACAACACCTTGAGGCCGTCGCGCCACAACGCTGGCACCGGCAAACTGTGTTGCGCGCGGCTGCGTCGACGTTGCCAGGTCAAGCCCAGAGCCAGCACGAACAGCACGACCACCAGCGCTACGCCAAACTGCGGCGGCAGATAACCCTGGCCCAGATACACCAGGTCGGGCGACACCGGCGCAATCGTCATGCCGCCGGTAACACCTAGCAGCACACCGCGAAATGCCAGCATGCCGCCCAGGCCGACGATGAACGACGGGATCCGCATGTAAGCAGTCAGATAGCCGTTGAACAAGCCCAGCAACAGGCCAAAAGCCAGCACCAGCACCAGGTTTAGTGGCAGCGGCCATTGGTAGGTGACGTTCATGACGGCAGCTATGCCACCGAGCAGACCGAGCAAGGAACCGACCGACAAATCAATCTCGCCGGCGATGATCACCAGCACCATGCCGCAGGCCAGAATGCCGGTGATCGACATTTGCCGCAGCAGATTGGACAGGTTGCGCGGCGAAATGAAACCGCCTTCGGTCTTCCAGCTGAAAAATGCCCAGATGATGGCGATCGCAATCAGCAGCGCCATGATCTTGTAGCGGCTGAATAATTGCTTGATGGTGATGGTGTTCATACCGGTTTCCGTTCTTCTCAGAGGGCCGCAGCCGCTGCCAGATATTGTTCAGATTGATTGATGGCCGCCGCCAGGATGATTTCCTGCGTCAGGTTCTGGTTGACGAAGTCGCCGCGCAACTTGCCTTCGCCGATGACCAGGACGCGGTCGGACACGCCCAGCACTTCCGCCAGCTCGGACGAGACCATGATGATGGCCACGCCTTGACGCGCCAGTTCGGCAATCAGTTTGTAGATTTCAGCTTTGGCGCCGACGTCAACGCCGCGCGTCGGTTCATCGAGGATCAGCACCTTGGGTTGCGCCAGCAGCATCTTGGCCAGTACCGCCTTTTGCTGATTGCCGCCCGACAGGCCGGTAATCGGTAGGAACGGGCTGGCGGTCTTGAGCCGCAGAAGGCCGATTTGCTGTTCGATGGTGTTGAGTTCGCGGTCGCCATCGATGCGGCTATGTTGAGAAAAATTCTGTAACACCGTCAGCGTGATGTTGTGGCCGACATTGAGATCAGGCACGATGCCGTGCTGCTTGCGGTCTTCCGGCACCATGCATAGCCCAAGCCGGATCGACTTGAGTGGGCTGCTGGTATCGACCACGCGACCCTGCATCAGTACCTCGACCTCATGGCGTCCAGGATAGGCGCCGAACACTGCCGACACCAGTTCGGTACGGCCGGCACCGACCAGACCGGCGATGCCAAGGATTTCACCGCGCCGCACCGAGAACGACACGTCATCGACGCGTTTGCGTTTGGGATTATCAACATCGAGGCAGGTGACATGGCGCGCTTCAAACACTACTTCGCCGATCTCATGATCGCGTGCCGGATACATGGTGGTGATCTCACGGCCGACCATCTGCGTGATGATCTGGTCTACCGTCAGTGCCTGCATCGGTGTGGTGGCAATGTGTTTGCCATCGCGAATCACCGAGATGGTGTCGCACACGGCCGCGACTTCATCGAGCTTGTGTGAGATGTAGACACAGGCCACGCCCTTGGCCTTGAGACTCTTGATGATCTCAAGCAGCACGGCGATTTCGGAGGAGGTCAGTGATGACGACGGTTCATCGAGTATCAATAGCCTGGCTTGCTTGTTGAGTGCCTTGGCGATTTCCACTAGTTGCTGATGGCCGCCGCCGTATTGCATGACCGGTAGCGCCACATTGATGTCGGGCATGTGCAGTTCGCGCATTAATTCTTCAGCGCGCCGGTACATGGCTGGATAATTCATGCGTCCGCCTCGCAGTGTCAGTTCATGGCCCATGAAAATGTTTTCGGCCACCGACAATTGCGGCACCAGCATCAATTCCTGGTGAATGATGACGATGCCGGCAGCTTCCGTGTCGCGTACCGACGCCGCTTGCAATGGCTTGCCATCCCATTGGATTTCGCCATCCCAGGTGCCATGTGGATAGACGCCCGAGAGAATTTTCATCAGCGTCGATTTACCTGCGCCATTTTCGCCGCAGAGACCGACGCATTCGCCGGCTTTGATTTTCAGGTCGATGCCATCGAGCGCGCGGACACCGTCGAACTGCTTGACGATGCCTTTCATTTCCAGCAAATACTCAGCCATACCTGTGCTCGCTAAGGAGGGAAGTCGAGAGACAACACCAGGCCGGCATACTGCCGACCTGGTGTCTTGCGCGTAGCGGGCTTACTTGGTACCGATTTGCGCTGCTGTATAGAAGCCGTCGTCGACGACCAGATTGACATTGGCCTTGGTCAATGGGGTCGGCTTGAGCAGGATGGTGTCGACCTTCTTGAAGCCGTTGTCATATTGCGAGTTGTAGTTCGGCTTTTCATTGCGGGCCAGTTGTACCGACAGCGTGGCAGCTTCAGTGGCAATCAGCTTGAGCGGCTTGTACACCGTCATGGTCTGGGTGCCGGCAATCACACGCTTGATCGCTGCCAAGTCGGCATCCTGGCCCGAGACAGGGACTTTGCCAGCCAGCTTTTGCGCAGCCAGTGCTTGAATCGCACCACCGGCGGTACCATCGTTGGAGGCGACGATGGCATCGATTTTGTTGTTGTTGGCAGTGAGTGCATTTTCAACGATAGACAGCGCTTCGGTCGGATTCCAGTCCTTTACCCATTGTTGACCGACCACCTTGATATCCCCCTTGTCGATGTAAGGCTTGAGCACCTTCATCTGGCCTTCGCGCAGCATCTTGGCGTTGTTGTCGGTGGGCGAGCCGCCCAGCAGATAGTAGTTGCCCTTCGGCTGTGCCTTGACCACGCCTTCGGCCTGCATTTCACCAACCTTTTCATTGTCGAATGAAATATAGGCATCGACATCGGCATTGAGAATCAGGCGGTCATACGACAAGACCTTGATGCCGGCCTTCTTGGCTTCCTTGATGGTATTGGTCAACACGGTGGCATTGAATGGCACGATCACGATCACATCGACACCGCGTGAAATCAGGTTTTCGATCTGCGAAATCTGCCGTGCTTCGCTAGCGTCGGCCGATTGCACAAATACCTTGGCACCCAGTTTTTCAGCAGCGGCAGTAAAAAAATCACGGTCGCGCGCCCAGCGTTCAACACGCAGGTCATCAATCGAAAAGCCGATCTTGGGGTTCTTGGCATCGGCCATCGCGCTGCCGCTTACCAGTGAAAAAACGGCCAGCGAAGCCAGTGCCAGCACACTCTTTTTGACGAAATGCTTCATAGTTTTGTCTCCAGTCATTATGATTTTTAACGTTGCCTGCCTGCGATGCCAGGGTGAGCTGCTTATGCACATCCGGCCGGCCGTTTTCGTGTGAAATACGCATCAGGGCTTGCAGAAGCCTTCCACAGGCGTTGATGTGGGGCCATACTAAGACCCAGTCGGAGTACCTACAATTACGAAATCCGCCAAGTGCACTAGTGATTCTTTCTATTGCAGGCGCACATAACGGCATTTGTCCTGACGTTGTCCTGACGCCTCGGTACAATCGCTGGACTAGCGCTGGAACAAGCGCAGCACCGCTAACAAAACTCCGCTGTCAGGAGGAGACTGGCGACCACCCTCAGGGTGGCGCAACATCTGGAGATGACAAGGTGACAAGAGTACCGACCGTGCATCGCATTGCGCTGCTGTTCAATGCCAACAAGATTTTTGACCGCGACATCATCGCCGGCATCGGCGAATACCTGACCAGCACGCGCGCCTCATGGGACCTGTTTCTGGAGGAGGATTTCCGTTGCCGGCTGCAAGGCATTGAGCGCTGGCATGGTCACGGCATCATTGCCGACTTCGATGACCCCGCCACCAGCGCGGCGCTGGCGGGCGTGCATTTACCAGTCGTTGCAGTAGGTGGCTCCTATGCCGAGGCCCACAACTACCCGGCCAATGTGCCCTATGTCGCCACCGACAACTTCAAGCTGGTCAAGTTGGCCTACGATCATTTGATTGAAGCCGGGTTGCAGCATTTCGCCTGTTTCAGCCTGCCGCCGGCCGATGTCAACCGCTGGGCGCAGGAGCGCGAAAAGGCCTTCGAGACCTTGTTGCAGCGCGATGGACTGCGCGGACATATTTATCGCGGCGTCGGCACCAATGTGGTGTCCTGGGATACCACGGTCGAGCAACAGGTGGCCTGGGTACGCAGCTTGCCGAAACCGGTCGGCATCATCGGCGTCTCCGATGCGCGCGCGCGGCAGTTGTTGCAGGCCTGCCTGTGCGCCGGTATTGCGGTACCGGAGCAGGTGGCGCTGATCGGCATCGACGACGATCCACTGGCGCGGATACTGACACGGGTACCCTTGAGTTCAGTCATTCAGGGCACGGTGGAGATGGGCCGCACTGCCGCCCATCTGCTGCATCAGATGTTGCATGGCGCGCGTTTTCCCGATACCCGCATTCTAGTGCCGCCAGCCGGTATCAATGTGATGGCTTCCAGCCGCCACGAAGTGCGGCATCATCCGCATGTCATGCAAGCCATGCATTTCATCCGCCAATACGCCTGCCAGGGCATCAAGACGGAGCAGGTAGCTGATTATGTCGGCGTGTCGCGGTCATCGCTGGACTGGTATTTTCGACGTGAACTGAGTCGCAGCGTGCATGACGAAATCCTGCGTTTCAAACTCGATGCCGCACGCCAGATGCTGCAGCATAGTGCCGCCAGCATTGCCGATACGGCGGTGGCTTGCGGCTTCACTTCGGTGCAATACCTGCATGCGGTGTTCAAGCGTGAACTGGGATGCACGCCGAAAGAATTTCAGGAGCGTCTGTGGCGCGACGCCAGCGACGAACAGGCTGGTCATGCGCACGAACCCGAGCATCTGTATCAACCTGGACACCATACAAAACCCGGCAAAGCCAGCAAGGCTGCGTTGGTCATGCACCCCAAATGAGGATGGAACCTGCACCATGATGCAAAATTTTCTCAGTAGCAGTCCTGCCGGCGATGGCGTCACCTGGTACACGCTGCGCAATGCCGCCGACATGCGCGTGGTCATCAGCGATCGCGGCGCCACGCTGATTTCGTGGTGGGCAGCGGACCGCTATGGGCGCAGTGCCGATATGTTGCTCGGCTATGCCGATGACGCTGGCTATGCCGACAATCAGGCCTATTTCGGCGGCTTGATCGGGCGTTGGGGTAATCGCATTGCCGATGGCCGCTTTACGCTCGATGGTGTGGCTTATCAGGTCGATTGCAATGAGGGGCGCAATCATTTGCATGGCGGCAGCGGCGGCTTTCATCTGAAACCGTGGCAGGTGCAGCCCGATCCGGCGGGTTTGCGCATGACGCTGGTGTCGGCCGCCGGTGATGCGGGTTTTCCTGGCACGGTCATGGTGTCGGTGTTGTACCGGCTTGATGATGAGGGTTGTTTGACGATTGAATACAGCGCCACGGCTGACGCGCCCACACCGATCAATCTGACGTCGCACGGCTACTTCAATCTCAATGGCGGCGGCAGTGATATCCGCGATCACATTTTATCGATTGAGGCCGATCAATACCTGCAAGTGGACCAGCGCCTGATTCCAGAGCGTGCCGCCGATGTTGCCGGCAGCGCCTTTGATTTCCGTCAACCGGCACCCATCGGCGCACGTCTGGCCTGGCCCGATGAACAGCTTAAGGTCGCTGGCGGTTTCGACCATTGCTATTGCCTGCGCCGACCAGCACATCATCCGCAAGCACTGCGCGAAGTCGCCACCGTCTATGATCCCGGCTCCGGGCGGCAATTGACAATGGCCACCAGCGAGCCAGGCCTGCAGTTTTATAGCGGGAATTTTCTGGCCGGTGTGCGCGGTCGGGGCAGCCGGCCGTATGCCATTCACGACGGTTTTTGCCTGGAAGCGCAGGCATTTCCGAATCAGGTCAATAGTGCTGATAGCGAGGCCGTAATTCTGCGTCCCGGCCGCCCCTATCAGCAAACCACCAGCTATCGCCTCAGCGTGCGTGGCTGATTAGACGCTCAAGCGTTGCACGCCGCGCCAGGTCGCCTGTGACGACAGGCTGACCGGCTGTATTACTTGCGCCGCTTCGATGCACAGCATGCGGTTCCAGTCGGCGGCCGGCATATCGCCCAGTTGCGTTGCCTTGACCGGCCCCGGATTCCATACCACGGTATCGGCAAAGCCTTGCTGCTCCAATGTCAGCGCAACCTGGCCGGCCTGATGCAGGCGTACGGCTGGCGGAGGCGACATATAAATGCGGTCCACTTCGTTTTCAATGCGCAGCAGTGCTTCGCTCTGCTTGCTTAGCTGTTGCTGGTTGGCCGTGTCGATGTAAGACACCTCTTGCAAAGCGTCGACCGCTGCCAGCAGTACATCGGGCGTGCTCAGATAGGTATGCAGTGCCGCCGTGAAGGGGAAGGCGCTGCTGCCGGTGTTGGTCACATTGAGCGCAATGCTGAGCCAACCCGCGCCGAGTTCCACCTGCAACTGCAATAGAAAATGATGCGGCCACAGCGCGCGCGTCGCATCGCTGTCGCTAAGGGTCAGACGGGCGCTGGCGACATCGAGATCGCTCTCGCTGTGTTCGACTTGCCAGACCAGCGTGCGCGCGAAGCCGTGTTTGGGTAACGGTCCGCGTTCGGAAAATTGCGGGAAGCAGACCGGCACGCCACCGCGGATCGGGGCGCCGGGTTTGACCAGCGTCATCGGGCAGCAATACAGCCGCTGGTGTCCGTCAGCGGTTTTCCAGGATAGCAATTGTGCCCCGAACAAGCTGATCGCCGCACAGTCACCGGCGCGGTTGCGCAAGTGAATCAAACCGGCAGGCACGCCGGACAGGTCGAGGGAGGAAGTGCTCATGGTGATGTTCCAGATAATGTGGAGAGGCGCAATCTTATTGCTGGTGTTCGATCTGGAATAGCAGGCCGGATTGGACGATGTCGACCGACAGTACTTTGTCGCCGATGTTTTGCGACATTTTTTGGCCTGGATTATTCAAGGCATTGGTCGTGAGGCGCTTGATGATATCGAGCAATTTGTCATTGGCGCCCTCGGTGAACACACGGCTGATGATCTCGGCGCACAGATAAAATTCTTCGCGCGCGCCTTCCGAGCGTTGCGTCAGCAAGGCGCCCACACTACGCAGGTCGCCATCTCTGGCCAGGGCACCGAGGATGGGGGTGCGCGCCGGGCCGACGGCGGTCTTGAGCACATAGCGCTGGTCGTCGCTGGTCAGACTGGTCACATCCATCACAAACAGTGGCGCCATGCGCGCCGCTTCGTCGTCATGGCGATCATCGAGCACTTCGCGCACGCTGCGGTTGAAGCGCGTGGCAAACAGGGTCGGCGACATCGCCAGTGACTTTTCGCTGGCCGCGATGGCCGCCACCCGGTCGGCATTTGACGGCTTGCAGCCGGCCAGCAGGGCGAGTGTCGCCAGCATGAGCATCAATGGCAGGCGCAGTGGACAGGAGAATAGACGGAAGAAAGGTCGACGCATGTTCACTAGCTTGTTCCTTTTGGAATCGGTGGTCAATCGCTCTAAAATAAGAGCCTACTTTAATGCACAAACGACAACTACTTGACTTCGCTTGTGTTATTGTCATGCCCGCGTAACCCAGTATGGCAAAGGTTTTCCGCTCGGAAACAGACGTTCGGAAGGCAGCTGGAAGATCGTGTGAGCAACCATTATGGAAGCGGCCGTTTGTTGTCAATGCCATTGTCTCCGCTACCCACAGCATACGCAAAAAAATAGAATTTTCATTTCCGCTGGTAAATTTATTTATCATCGACGGCATGAAATGTGCTTTGGAATGAGATCGGCATTACTTAAATTTCTGGATCGGAATCGACGTGGTTTCTTTGAATAAATTAAAAATCGGAACACGCCTGGGCCTTGGTTTTGGCTTATTGGTGTTTATGCTGTTGGCCTTGGCGGCATTTTCTCTGCTGCGGCTGGAAGCAATCTTGCAAACGGTGCAATACGGTGACAAGGAGCAATCCTTCAAGCTGCAACCTCTGTACAAGATGCGTGAAGCGCTCGACCAAACCGGGTTGGCGGCACGTAATGCCTTCATTTTTAGCGACAACGCCGACGCGACGCGCGAGTTGGATATTGTCGATGCGCAAAAGGCTACCTACCTGGCAGAACTCAATGGATTGCTGCCAGCGTTTAAGGGTGATGCCGGTTTTGAGAAGGCGCGGGTTGGTTTGCTGCAAATGGCGGAAGAGTTGAAGCGTCCACGCAAATACCGTGATGCCGGTCAGATGAAGGAATACGGCGATTTCCTGGTCAATGAATGCAGCCCGTTGCGGCGCCAGATTGTCAGCGATATCAATATCGTCATTGCCGCCGAAGAATTGCGCGTGGCCCAGGCTGGCAAGGATTCTGATGGGCTGTTTGATCGTTCCATCACCTGGATTATCGCCATTGCGGTGGCCGCCTTGTTGATCGGCATCACGGTGTCGGTCGTCATCACGCGTGGTTTGCTCAAGCAACTGGGCGGCGAGCCTGATTATGCCGCGACCATTGCTGATCATATTGCCAAGGGCGACCTCGCCATCGAGATTGTCACCAAGCAAGGCGATAGTGGCAGCCTGTTGTCGTCGATGAAAGAAATGCGCGACAACCTGGCGGACATCGTCAGCCAGATTCGCGAGGGTGCGCACACGATTGCCGTTGCCTCCGGTGAAATTGCCCACGGCAACGCCGACCTGTCGGCACGCACCGAAGCGCAGGCCGGTGCGCTGGAAGAAACAGCCTCGGCCATGGAACAATTGACCGCAACCGTGCAGAGCAATGCCGACAATGCGCGCGAAGCCAACAAGCTGGGTGCGGTGGCGTCGTCGATGGCGGAAAAAGGCGGTGGTGTGGTGGCGCAAGTGGTCGACACCATGGGCTCGATCAATGCCTCGTCGCGCAAGATCGTTGACATCATCAGCGTGATTGATGGGATCGCTTTCCAGACCAATATTCTGGCGCTCAATGCCGCAGTGGAAGCGGCGCGCGCCGGCGAACAGGGGCGTGGGTTTGCGGTAGTGGCATCGGAAGTGCGCAGTCTGGCGCAACGTTCAGCCACTGCTGCCAAAGAAATCAAGGGTTTGATCGATGATTCGGTCAACAAGGTACAAACCGGCACCGAACTGGTGGAAGTGGCTGGCAATACCATGACCGAGGTAGTCGACAGCGTCAAGCGCGTGACCGGCATCGTCGGAGAAATCAGCGTGGCCAGCGAAGAGCAGCGCAATGGCATCGTGCAGGTCAATGGCGCCATCACCGAAATGGATGATGTCACGCAGCACAATGCGGCGCTGGTCGAGCAGGCCACCAGTGCTGCGCGCGCCTTGCAGCAGCAGGCCGAGAGCCTGACCCGTGCGGTCAGCCTGTTCCGGCTTGGCAATGTAGTGGCAAACTCATGGAACACGCTCACCCCAGCGCCAATGGCTGTCCTTGCCGCAAATGACGTCAAAATGCTGACGCATTGATCAGGGGCAGTTGCGCCTGTGAGATGTGATGTGAAGTGTGAAGTGACGTGTTAAAAAGCCCGCTCGTTGCCGTCACGAGCGGGCTTTTTTATGCCTGATGCAAGTCGGGCCTCAACGCACGGCGACGCACAATTCACAGGAAAACAACCCGCTGACAGGATCGGTGCGGGCACCCGGCAGGTAGCGTTCGAAGCAGGGGCGGGCGTCGTTTTGCAAGCCTTGTGCCGGCACCAGTGTGCACATCTCCATCCAGGCGGCGCCGATATCGCTGGCCTGGCCTTGGAACCGCGCCACGGCATAGCGGCCGCCCGGCAGCGTGATCACGCTCACCGGTGCGCTGGCGACGAACGTGTCGGGTACTTCAACACAAGCATCGTAGCGGCATTGTTGAGGCGCTGTATTGCCTGGATCGTCGAGGCCGACGCCATAGCAGGTCGGGCCGTCAAGTTGGTTGGCTTGCAGCCAGGGCAAAAAGTGGTCGCGCCAGAAGTTGCCAAGCGCCGGGCCATAGGGGCCGGTATAGCGCAAGCTGGCAACGCGCGCAGGTGGTAGGTCGATAATCTGGATTTGCATGATCGGTCCTCGTGGTAACGGAAGATACATGATAGCTGCCTGTGCAACCTAATGCTGTTCAGTTAAGAAACATCTGTCGTTGGTTTCTTGGTTTCTTTGTTGCTGATGCTGGGTTTTCTTCGGACTACCTTGCCGGGTGCGGCCCGGCAGCCGCTTACTTTTCTTGTCTCGCCAAGAAAAGCTAAGCAAAAGAAGGCGACCGCGCGATCCCGGCCCCTACGGGGTTCCCAGCGATG
>JAMFSU010000111.1 GCA_026225475.1 Duganella sp. | reverse complement strand
ATACATCCTTTTCGGCCGGCGTGGGATCGGGGGCGCCGAAGCTTGCGCACCGCTGAAGGCGTGGGCAATGGCGCGTGATGGAGAGATGACCGGAGCGGTTGTTGCGGGAGTCGTTGCTGTGGCAACGTTGGTGAGATAGATATTCATGGCGATAGAGAATAGCGCTGGATTTGGTCCTCGCACCTGCCATCGCACACAAAGCGGATACGTAGGCTGCGAATCAGAAAATCCAGACGATGTTTATTTTCAGAGGGTTGACGCGCAAACTCGAATGACAGCGTTATGAGGAGAGTGATCCAATATTGGTTGGTTCACTTTCCCGATTATTTTAGGAAAAATTTCCTCTTATTTTCTATCACTGCCGTTTTTCTAAATTTCTATGATCGAATTTTTTGTGTGCAATTATCTTCACGGTAATGTCTACCACGTTACAACGAGCGTCGATCATGATGCATGCATAAAATTTACCCACTGGCACTTGCCACCCGGATGCGGCCAGCGCTCATGAGCAGTGCCAGACAGGTCGTCGCAACAGCCAGCCAAAGCGCCACCTCAACCGCATGCGCGCTTTGCGCCGCGCCCAGCAAACCGTTGTCGGCGTGGTTCCCGACCGGGTGCGTATACACCGATAGCAGCACACCTACCAAGGCGGTTCCCAGGCACTGACCGAACGTGCGCACGATGGCCAACACGGCAGACGCGTGGCTACTCTGCGCGCGAGAACTACTTGCCATCATCTCGCGATTATTCGGGCTCTGAAAGATACCGAAGCCAATGCCGCAAATCAGTTCACGCCAACCGATTTGCCAAAACGTCACAGGTGCATCTGGGTGAAATGGCAGCAGCGCCAGCAGCGTCAGCCCGATCACAAAAACGCCCAGACCTGTGGTTGCCAACATCGCCGGCAGATAACGGTCAGCCAGCCGTCCTGCCGAGGGGGCTGCCAGTATGATGCCAAGCGGCCAGGGTGTGAGCAGCAATGCCGCCTCAAATGCGCTGTAACCATACGCATTCTGAAACAACATCGGCAAGGCAATGAAGGTGCTGGCCAGACCGATGAAAGAGACCAGCGAGGTCAACGCTGCCATGGAAAACCGCGCTGAGGAAAACATCGCGAGCGGCAGCAGCGGATCGCTGGCACGACGTTGACGCCAAATGAATGCCATGCCCGCAATCACGGCCGTTGCCGCGTACGCCAGCACCGTCATAGACGTCGCTGCACCGGCACCGCGTCGCGTACAGGCGTCGGCTGCCAGAATCAACGCCGCCATTGCCACGGCCGACAGCACCGCACCTGGGCTATCGAATCGACCATTGATCTTGTCATGCGCCGCAGGAAGCGTACGCAGCGCTAGCGTTACGCCGAGTATGCCCAACGGCAGATTGATCGCAAATATCCATTGCCAGCCCAACGCCGACAGCAAGCTGCCGCCCAACAGTGGCGCGATGGCCGTGCTGGCGGCAATCAACAATGCATGAATACCCAAAATCCGCCCCAGCAGACGCTGTGGAAATATCGTGCGCAAGATGGCCGGGGCAATGCTGAGTGTGGCCGCACCACCTATGCCTTGCAACACGCGCATCGACGTCAGCCATGCTAATGACGGCGACAATGCACAACCGAGCGAAGCCAGCGTAAACAGCGTCATGCCAAGCGCAAACAAAGTGCGAAAGCCCACGCGCTTGGCCAATGCTGCGCAGCTTGCCAGGCACATGGCAACTGCCAGGAGATAGCCATTGGCAACCCAGATTACGGCATCGGAGGGAACGGCCAATGCCCGGGCAATCTGCGGCAAGGCGATGTTGATGATGGAGCCGTCAAAGACGGCCATGGTGGTTGCCGTCATCACGGCCAACATTGCCAGGCGGCGCTGTTGGCCGGGCAATCCCTGATCGCCGGGCAGGTCAGAAAATAATTCCATGGAATAACAACCTCATAAAGAAATTCAGCCACAGTCACTTTGGTGCGAATCTGTGTGGCACGTAACAGCGGGTAACCGCTGCTGGTCTATGTCTCGCAATATAGGCTTGCATTTGACATGGCGGAAGACGCATCGATTGCATTAATAAGTTGCACCAAACGCCCTATCTCGATGCTTCGTGCTAGCATCGCGCATGGACCAACCTGACCTGAACCTGCTGTTTGCACTTGATGTCTTGCTGGCCGAGGGCAGCGTCGCTGGTGCCGCGCGGCGACTCGGTTTGAGCGCTTCGGCAATGAGCCGTACCCTGACCCGTCTGCGCGAGACGACTGGTGATCCGTTATTGGTGCGTGCCGGTCGCCGCATGGTACTGACGCCGCATGCCGAGGCATTGCGCCAACGTACCCACAATGCCGTCCATGAAGCGCGTGCGCTGCTTGCGCCGGCAACGACGGAGTTGAATTTGGCAGCTTTGCAGCGCAGTTTCACGATTCGCGCCAACGATGGTTTTGTCGAAGCTTTTGGTGCTGCGCTGATTGCCGCCGTGACGGCCGTGGCACCGCAGGTGTGCTTGCGCTTCGCGCCCAAGCTTGAAAAATCGGACGT
>JAMFSU010000110.1 GCA_026225475.1 Duganella sp. | reverse complement strand
TTGCTGTTTGCTGCGTCGCTGCTTCAGCGGGGAGGCGAACTATAGCAAAGCTCTTTCACTTCCCGCAAGCTTTTTTGCATAATTATCTAAACTTTTTAACTCACCACCCCCAAAGCCACGCCAGCTCGGCCTCTCCACTTTAAAGCTTTTTAAACCCAAATGCACCAAGGCCCCGAACCTCTTACCAGCATGAGCTGGTAAGAGTCACGCTGGAATCGCTCGTTCCGGTCGGCCACCTGGCGTACAAGATCGCCAAAGCGATTGACCTTGAATTCATCCGAGAACGCGTCTCCTATATATATGGTCCCGACAATGGCCGTCCGCCCCTAAACCCAGTAGTGCCGTTCAAATATCTGTTGCTGGGATACTTGTTCGGCATCTGTAGTGAACGCCAGCTCATGTCACTTGACGACGATACCAGCCCGCCAAGTAAAGAAATCAAATTCAGACGTACGGATCCAGACACCCGCTATATATAGTGCGCGACGAGAAACCGAAAGGCACCTTCTACCTGGACCACCGCACGGTCGAGTCTAAAAATCAAGAAATGCTCATTACAACAACCACCAATTCTGAATGCACTCTAGAAACAATAAACCCCCAAAAAATCGGGGGCTTATTGGCAGTCTGGGTGTCTAGCATCAAACAAGACGCTGCTTCTTTTCGGCCCAACGAACAACCAGGCTTACTTCAACGAACTGAATTTTTCTTCGAGTCCCTTGGAATCAATCGCACCAGGAATACGCGAGCCATCGGCAAAGATAATGGTCGGGGTACCAGTCACCTTCATTTTTTGGCCCAGCGCCAAGACTTTTTCATGTGGCGCAGTGCACGATGCTGGCGCTGCTGGCGCTTCCTTACCGTTCAGCATCCAGTCGCTCCAAGCCTTACCGGGATTTGGCGCGCACCAGATATTGCGCGATTTTTCAATCGAATCCGGTGCCAAGATGTTGTACTGGAAGGTGTAGACAGTCACATTGTCGACTTCTTGCAAGGTCTTCTGAAAACGCTTGCAGTAGCCGCAATTGGGATCTTCAAACACGGCGATCATGCGTTTGCCATTACCCTTGACAGTCTTGATGGCCAGATCGAGCGGCAGATCGGAGAACTTGACCTTGTTGAGCGATTGAATCTTTTCCTTGGTGAAATCGCGATAGGTCTGGGAATCCACCACACGGCCGATAAAAAGATACTGCGCCTTGGCATCGGTATAAATCACGTCACCATCAACCTGCACTTCAAACAGGCCTGAGTACGGCGTCTTGGTGACCGATTCGATCTTGGCACCCTCGCCCAGACGCGGCTCCAACACCTTCTTGATCGTGGCTTCCGGGCTATCGGCGGCAAATGCCGATCCGGCCAGACTTGCCAACATGGCTGCCATCACTGTGACGACGCTAAAAATAGAACGCTTTTTCATGGTTATTCCAAAAGTAAGACACGCATGCAGCACCACGCTGCAAATTCAAGTGAATGATAGGTCTGGCTTGCACTAATTACGCTTGCCCAAGGCATGGGCCATCAAGCGACGCTTTAAGACCGGCAGACGGTTAACCAAGTTCAATCCCAAATTACGCACCGCGCGCAGCGGCTCAATCTGTGTGTCGAACAAGCGCGCGAGGCCATCGGTCGCCAATTGCATCAGCAATACATCCTCCTTGCGCGCGCGCGCATAACGCCCCAACACGCGCGCGTCACCACAATCACGCTGTGGCTCGCGCGCGCCGACCACCGTCACCAGTGCAGTCACATCGGCGAAACCCAAATTCATGCCATGCCCAGCCAAAGGATGGACCACATGCGCCGCATCGCCGATCAAGGCCACGCGCGCCGCCGTCATCGCATGCGGTTTGATGAGGCGCAATGGAAAAGCGCGTACCAGCTCAGGCTCCAGTGGCGTCAGAGCGCCAAGTACCGCACCGGCATATTTGGCCAGATGCTGCGCCAGGTCTGCCGCCGATTGCCCCAACAAGGAATCGGCCAAACTGTCAGGTGCCGACCACACCAGCGAAACGCGCTGGCCCGGTAACGGCAACAAGGCCACGATACCTTCGCTCGCTGTAAACCATTGGTGCGCAACACCAAGATGTGGTTTGGCACAGGAAAAATTGGTCACGATCGCGCGCTGACCATAAGAACGATAATCGAGACCAATGTCGCATTGCCCACGCACCCACGACTGCGCGCCATCGGCACCGACCAGCAAAGATGCCGTCAGCGTCTCGCCACTTTCCAGTTGCAGATGCGCATGGGTGGCATCAACCTGCAATCCGGTTGCACGGCCCTGCACGATGTTTACATTAGAGGAAAATTTCAGCGCGGCATCAAGCGCGACATTGAGATTGCGATCCTCGACGATCCAAGCCAGAGCATCGACATGCGCCGAATAAGCATCAAACGCCAGATGGCCGGGATGGTTTTCCGCATCACCGGTGACGACCATGCCTTCGACTGCCGTCACGCGTGCATCATCAAGCGCATCCCAGACCTTGACCGAGGACAATATGTCATGGGCAACCTGATTGACTGCATACACACGAACATCCCAACTGGCTTGCGGACCAGTTGGGACAGTGGGCCGTGGCGGCGTCAGCAAGCTCACGCGCAAGCCCGCTTGCGCCAACGCCAGCGCTGCGGTTTTGCCAATGGCGCCATTGCCGACGATACATATATCACTGGCAGCATCAACAGAAGCCGGAGAAGACTTGCGCACGCTGGCGGAAGCGATAGGTAATGGATGACCGTTCATGGATAGGCATTATAAACGTCTTCGCCACATGTCTTTCTTTGATCTCCCACAGAGGAAGTCATAAGAAATAACACGACCCTTGTGACTGGCAAAAACTGAAAATAAGAACTTTTAAAAAAATTTAAGAACTACCCTTTGCATTCTAAAATTATCTTGCTATAATTCGTCCCCTTGGCCTGGTAGCTCAGTCGGTAGAGCAGAGGATTGAAAATCCTTGTGTCGGTGGTTCGATTCCGCCCCGGGCCACCAAAATTGATTAAACATCGGAAGCAGCCTTACCTTTTGGTAACGCTGCTTTTTTTGTTTGCTCTGCTTGCGCCATCAGTGCGAGCATTTCTCCGCGCTAGTCCAGGATAGCCAACTTTTCTCGACTGCGGCACGCGCTTCTTTGGACTCGACACGCTAGTCCTGGAAGTGCAAGGCACGCCATGCATCAAACCTTGCGGGTCGCTTCCGACTGGCAGTTTTCTCCTGATTGTTAGCATAACGCGAGACGTAGCATCCCTCGGGACCACTGCACAGGAACGCCATTCTTTCTCGAAATATCTCCGGTGTCTCAACTTACATTTTTCCGATGCTGCTGAGGTATCATTCTTGAATATCGTTACTCATCATTCAAAAAACATGACTTCCATTGTCAGGGTAATCAGCCTCGAGCGAACGCCTGAACGCAAGGCCACATTCGTGGCAAACAATCCCCTCCTGAATCACCAATTCGTCGCTGCCGTGGATGGTGCATTGCTGACCGAGGCCCAGTTGCACGATCCCCAGTTATTCGATGCAGGATTGACCAGCTTCAACCTTGGCGCTCGCGGCTGCGCGCTGTCGCACCTGGCGCAATGGGAAGAAGCGATCCGCACCGAGCAAGCTGTCACAGTGGCGGAAGATGATGCAATTTTTCGGGCTGACTTTGTCGACGAGTCCCGCAAGGTGATCGCGCAGTTGCCGCCGGATTGGGATATCGTTGTATGGGGCTGGAATTTCGATGCGATCCTGATGGTACAGCCGATGCAGAGTGTCACGCCGGTTGTCATGCTGTTTAATCAGGACTCCGTGCGGCGCAATGTGGACGTTTTTAAGCGACAAACGCTCAGCTCGCACCCGCTCAAACTGGACAAATGCTTTGGGACGCCGGCCTATACCATTTCTCCGGTAGGTGCTGAAAAATTCAAAGCGCTCTGCTTTCCCATAAAGAATTTCAACCTATTTTTCCCGGTTCTGGATAAAGAACTGAGCAATAACGGGATCGATATCTCCATGTCTAGAATCTATGCAGACAACACCTCCTTTGTCGCATTTCCGGCGCTGGTGGTGACCAGAAACGAAGCCAGCATCATCGGCCCACGCTAGTCAGATGGGCGACAAGCCTTGCTGCGCACGAATGCGGATCAGGCAATCCCGCAGATCGCCACAAACAATCGTGGTGGAGCAACTCAACATCAGATTGCGCGACAACCCGAAATCTTCCACCAGATAACCGTCGCTATCGAGATATTGCCCATCGGCCGAACGGCGATGCGGCACTTGCTCAACCAGGCTTTTACCGGTCTCCAGGTAAGCCCAGGTCGGTATATTCAATGCCCTGGCAAAACCAATTTCGAAACACGTCCCTGAATCTGGCTCGCAACCGCGGAAATTGTTCACATTGGCGACCAGCATATCGGCCTGGCGGATCAAGCCCAGATTGGACTCGTAAATCCATTGCGCAGCCTGCTGCTGACCCAAACCTGCCGGACAGGCCGTATCCAAGGGGTACATGCCCTCAAAACCATACGCGTTGCAGAGTTGCTTGAGCAACTTGCCATGGGCGTCGGCATCTTGCCTGAAGACGTCAAAACCGGCCAAATAGATTCGCTTCATGTTTATTACAATTTCCTTAATGAAATTACTCTACATAAGAGTAAAATTTGCGCCAGTCAGTGCATTGCCTCAAAAACCAGAGCTCATCAGTTTTTCCTGCCTTATACGACTTCGAACAACAATAACCTGCAGTACCTCCCATGAACATCCCCGAACAAAGCCAGCTTGTTTGTGTTTCTTGTGGCCGTAAACATGGCTACAAGATGGAGATGCCGCCAATTTGGCATTACGCGACCTGTGTTGTCTGTCATTCCAAGAACACTGTCGCCAAACAAAACCACCCGCGCGAGCGCTAATACGCTGGTCAGGTAGTCGTCAGCGCGGATTGAGCGAAGTCAAGCCTTGCTGCGCCAGCGCTCTGAGCCAACCCAGGCCTTCTGAGCTGTTACTGGCAGGCGTGTATTCACAACCGATCCAGCCTTGATAGCCGAGCCGGTCAATCAAGTTCAGTAGATAGTTGTAGTTCAATTCCCCTGTATCAGGCTCATTGCGCTCCGGCACCCCAGCGATCTGAATATGGCCAATGCCAGCCATATCGCGCTTGAGCTTGACGGCGACATCACCTTCCACGATCTGACAGTGGAAACAATCAAACTGTACCTTGAGATTTTCCGCACCAATCTCGGCACAAATTGCTTGCGCATCGTCCTGGCGATTGAGCAAATAACCCGGCATGCCACGCGTATTGATTGGCTCGATGACGACGGTAATGCCCGCAGCATCGGCGTGATGCGCAGCATAGGACAGATGGTCCATATACAGCGCGCGATGCTTTGCACGGTCCTGTCCGGAGCGCAGCAATCCCGCCATCACATGCACTGTCTTGTTGCCGATCACGCTGGCGTATTGCAAGGCAGTGTCGATACTGCGCTTGAATTCATCTTCGCGGCCAGGCAGTGACGCGGTACCACGATCGCCTGCCGCCCAATCTCCGGGCGGCGCATTGAACAAGGCCTGGGTCAATCCATGCGCATCCAGTCGGGCACGCAATTCTGCTGCGGGGAAATCGTAGGGAAACAGATATTCGACGCCACTAAAACCATCTTTGGCAGCCGCAGCGAAGCGATCGAGAAAAACGTGTTCGTTATACATCATGCTCAGATTGGCGGCAAAACGCAGCATTGCTATCTCCAGTTGATATTGAGCCGTGCCTTGTCCGTGTTGTCCGCGCACAAGCTCGATGAATGTTTGTATTCAGCGCTGGCTTACCAGCGCACGTTGAATGTCTGCCGCAATTCCTGCAAAGCCGCCTCATCGAGTGGTGCAATGCGACCACCAGCGAGCTCCCACAGTTTGGCGGTTTCTTCCAGCTCTTCGAGCGCATAGGCAGCCTTCGACACTGAACTCTCCCACACCACCGGCCCCAACCGTTCGAGCAAAACACCACGCACCTTTCCTGCCAGTTGCTTGACCTGTTCGGCGACCCAAGGATCACCCGGACGACGATAAGGAATCAAGGGGATATGTCCGACCTTCATCACATAATACGGCGTGATCGGCGGCAGTACATCGTCTGGCGACCAGACGCCCTTGATTGTCAGATTCACCAGATAGGTGGAATGCGTGTGCACCACGCCATGCATGTCGGGATGGTGGTCATACACCATACGATGCAGGGCCAGGGTTTTGGAAGGCTTGTCGCCCGCGACCCAATTTCCGGCTGCATCAACCTTGGCGATTTGTGCTGGGTCCAGCCCCCCCAGACAGGCATCGGTTGGTGTAATCAGCCAACCGTCATCAAGACGGGCACTGATGTTGCCGGCTGTGCCTACCGTATATCCACGCTGGTACAGGCTGGCACCGGTGCGGCAAATCTCTTCACGCAACTGCGCTTCGCGGCTCATGCTGGCGCTCCTTCCAGTACACGTAAAGCTTTAGCAAAGAAGTCAGTGGCTCCAAAGTTGCCTGACTTCAGCGCCAGCGCCAAGGGCTGCGCATCCAAAGTCGTCGTCGCAGGCACGCCGGGATCGATTTGCGGACCAATGCGCAAGGCGCGCACATCGAGTGCCTGCACCACGGCGCCGGAAGTCTCGCCGCCGGCGACGACGAAGCGGCGCACGCCGCGTTGCTGCAAACCACATGCGATGGCAGCTAATGCTTGCTCCACCAGATGACCCGCTGCAGCAACGCCCAATGCGCTTTGCGCCGACTTGACTTCCTCTGGTGTGGCCGTCGCATAGATCAACACAGGCTCTTGCTGAATATACTGGTCGGCGAAGGCCAGTGCCTGCTGCACCACCGGCTCGCCACGTGCCAGCGCCAAGGGATCAATACGATAAGCCGGACGCGTTGCCTTCCATTCGGCGACCTGGGCATTGGTGGCTTTTGATGCGCTGCCAGCCAGCACTGCCGCCAAGCCATTGACTTGCGGCAGGCAGGCGGCATCCACTGCCGCAGGCAACAAGCCGGCACGTCGAAAATTCTGTGGTAACCCAAGCGCGATGCCGGAGCCACCAGTGATCAACTTCAACTCGGCACAAGCTTCGCCCAGCACCCGCAAATCTTGATCCGAGACTGCATCGGCAATCGCCATGCGCACACCGTCGCTGCGCAACACCATGATGCGTTGTTCGACCGCCGCCACACCGCTGGCCACCACGTCGTAACGCAACAAGTCAACCTTAGTGCTGGTCTGGCGTTGCAGAACACGTACCAGATTGGCATCACCCATCGGCGTCAACGGGTGATGTTCCATGCCTGACTCGTTGAGCAAGGCATCTCCGACGAACAGATAACCGCGATAAATGGTGCGGCCGTTTTCTGGAAAGGCCGGACAGGCAATCGTGAAATCGACTCCCAGTTCATGCAGCAAAGCTTCGGTGACCTGACCGATATTGCCGGCGTCGGTGGAGTCAAAGGTCGAGCAGTATTTGAAGAAAAACTGCGTACAACCTTGTTGTTGCAACCACCGTAATGCCGCCAGCGATTGTTCCACTGCATCGGCGGCGGCAATCGTGCGTGACTTCAACGCGACGACCAGCGCATCGGCGGCGACCGCCGGCAGTTGCTTGGGAATGCCGATGGTTTGCACCGTGCGCATGCCGCCGCGCACCAGCATGTTGGCCAGATCGGTGGCGCCGGTGAAGTCGTCGGCAATACAGCCGAGCAAGGCTTGAGCTTGTGACATGATGCGCTCCGGATTACGGTTTGGCGGTGGGCAAATCAATGCCAGGGAAAATCTTGATGACGGCAGAATCGTCTTCGCCACCATGCCCGGCCGTGGAAGCCATCATGAACATCTGATGCGCAGCGGCCGATAGCGGCAACGGGAATTTGCTGCGGCGGGCAGTATCGAGCACCAGCCCCAAATCCTTGACGAAAATATCGACGGCCGACAAGGGCGTGTAGTCTCCATTGAGAATATGCGGCACGCGGTTTTCAAACATCCAGGAATTCCCGGCGCTATGGGTGATCACTTCATACAATGCGGCCGGGTCAACCCCTTCGCGCAAACCCAGCGCCATTGCTTCAGCAGTAGCAGCCACATGCACACCGGCCAGCAACTGGTTGATGATCTTGACCTTGGAACCCTGGCCATGCTGCTCGCCGAGCCGGTAGACCTTGCCAGCCATACCGGCCAGCACATCGTCCACCTTGGCATAGACCGCCGCCGGGCCCGAAGTCATCATCGTCATTTCGCCCGACGCAGCCCGTGCCGCACCTCCCGACACAGGTGCATCAAGCAGCAGCAAACCGTGTTCGGCCAGACGCTGGCCCAGCGCCACGGCAAAGTCAGGTGCCACCGTCGCGCTGGAGATCACCACACTGCCGGGCTTGAGGGTAGTGGCGGCGCCGTTGTCGCCAAACAAGACCGTCTCGGTTTGCGCGGCATTGACCACCAAGGTCACAATTACATCGACTGCCATCCCCATCGCGGCTGGACTGGCACAAGCAATGCCGCCGTCGGCGACGAATTTGTTCAAAACTTCCTCACGCACATCGCAGGCATGGACCTTGAAACCTGCTCGCAGCAGGGAACGGGCGACGCCCAAACCCATAGCGCCCAAACCAATAACACCGACATTTCTTGACATACAGTCTCCGAGGAAAACGGCGCCGGTCTTATCCTGACCATGTCGCCGGGTTGAGGTAAATAATGCGAGGAATCGATTGCTGCGACCGCCGCTAAGCGTGACTTAAACGACGTGCCGCATTAAACATATGGGTCTGCGCCGCCGCCCGCGCGGCCATTTCGTCGCCAGCGCGCACCGCCGCGACAATGGCTTCGTGCTCTTCACGCACCTGACGAGAGAAGTCATCGCGGCGTGCTTCATTACGGCGCGTGACCGCGGTAGCGGCTTCCAAATATTGACTCAGGAATTCCAGCGTCTTGATGAAATACGGATTGCGCGTCGCCGCTGCCAAGGCGCGGTGAAACGCCACATCAGCAGCCACACCGTCGCCGCCCTCGTGCACATCCTGGCCAATCCGCTGCAAGGCAGCGTCAATAATGATCAGATCGGCATCGCTGCGGCGCTTGGCAGCCTGCGCGGCGACTTCTGCTTCAATTGCGCGGCGCAATTCGACGATGTGCAACACCGCATCGGGCGAACTGGTTTCGCTGTAATCGATACGCAAGGCCTTGATGCCGGCTTGCTCAGTCACGAATACACCGCTACCCTGGCGCGGTTCAACCACGCCTTCATGCCTGAGCCGCGCAATCGCTTCGCGCACCACCGTGCGGCTGACGCCAAATTGCTGCGCCAGCACGACTTCGGTCGGCAGCTTGCCACCACGAGGAAAGGCACCGAGGTCGATTTTTTCCAGCAATTGGCGCGCGACTGTGTCGCTAAGCGCCTGCACCGGGATTTTTTGGAACATGATGGAGATTTTTCCATAAATTGGTCTGGTCATCATACAAATTTATCGTAGAACGTGCAAGAAGCATGCAAAACCCGTTTTTCGACATCTGTGGCACACTGCCACATCGCCATTGGCAATCCCCCGCCCAGGCGGGGTTCACAGACAACCACACTTATTACTATGGCTTACGATCTTTCCGGCATGCTAGTCATCGGCATTTCTTCGCGGGCACTGTTCGACCTGGAGCACGAAAACCACATCTTCGATAGCGAAGGGGTGGAAGCCTACACCGCCTATCAGCGCGAGCATGAAAATGATCCGCTGCTGCCAGGTACTGCCTTCCCACTGGTCAAGGCGCTACTCAAACTGAACCACCTGATTCCCGGACGTCGCCTGGTAGAAGTCGTGGTCATTTCGCGCAACACGCCCGATACCGGTTTGCGCGCCTTCA
The DNA here is from genome assembly GCA_026225475.1 of Duganella sp. Taxonomy (GTDB): domain Bacteria; phylum Pseudomonadota; class Gammaproteobacteria; order Burkholderiales; family Burkholderiaceae_D; genus Herbaspirillum. Next base: position 1,010 of record JAMFSU010000110.1, on the reverse strand, counting down.
ATGCGATCGAGACCCACAAGCTCGACATCAGCCGCGCCGCCTTCACCGGAGGCGAGCCGATCGCGCACTATCTGGACGCATTCAAGATTGATCTATTCCTGTCACGCGACAAGGATGATGTACAAGACGCCATCGATGGCGGCGTGGCTGCGGCACAGTTGTATACAGCACCAACGAACTATGTCGCGCCGGAAAACCAGATTCGGATTGCCTTTGACGGCGACGCCGTGCTGTTCTCACCAGAATCTGAACAGATTTACGCCGAAAAGGGGCTGGAAGCCTTCGTGCGCCACGAACAACGCCATCGCAACAAGGCCATGAAAGAAGGCCCGCTGGCCAAGTTGCTGTTTGCCCTGTCGGAAATCCAGAAGCAATTCACACCAGCGACCTGCCCGGTGCGCATCGCCATCGTCACGGCACGCAACAGCCCGGCGCACAAGCGCGTCATCCATACGCTGCGAACCTGGAATGTCACCGTCGACGAAGCCTTCTTCCTGGGCGGCTTGCCCAAGGCCGATGTCTTGCATGCGTTTGGTGCGCATATGTTCTTCGACGACCAGGAAGGCCATGTACAACTGGCATCGGTGGTCGTCCCTTCCGGTCGCGTTCCCTATGAAGGTGGCGCACTTGGTGCACGCAGCGGCCGCAAGAGCGTTAGCAAAAACGCCGGTGCTGGCGACCTGGAAGGCGCAGCGGAAACATCGAAATCAGTTTAACGTCACCACATTCCCAAGCAGAAACACGCAAACCGCCACGCACTGGCTAATACTGCTCAGTTAAGAAACACCGGTCGTTGGTTTCTTGGTTTCTTGGTTTCTTGGTTTCTTGGTTTCTTGGTTTCTTGGCTGATGATGATTGGTTTTCTTCGGACGACCTAGCCGGGTGCGGCCCGGCAGCCGCTTACTTTTCTTGTCTCGCCAAGAAAAGCTAAGCAAAAGAAGGCGACCGCGCGATCCCGGCCCCTACGGGGTTCCCAGCGATGTGCCGCAGAAAATGGGAGGGTCGCAAAC
>JAMFSU010000109.1 GCA_026225475.1 Duganella sp. | reverse complement strand
TCATCGCCAAACGGCAGTACTGCGCCAGCAGCGCAATGCGCAGCGAGCGGTTTTGGTTTGATCCGCTTCGAGCCGGGCCAGTGATGTGCTGTGGAAAATGGATAAGAGGGGCGCATGTTTGAGCGCAACGAGTTTGCGCCCCTCCAATTTTCTGCGGCGCATCGCTGGGAACCCCGCAGGGGCCGGGATCGCGCGGTCGCCTTCTTTTGCTTAGCTTTTCTTGGCGAGACAAGAAAAGTAAGCGGCTGCCGGGCCGCCCCCGGCTAGGTAGTCCGAAGAAAACAAAGAGTCAACGACGCACTGAGGTAAGCGGTTGCCAGCCCGCACCCGGCTAGATCATCCGAAGAGAAGTAAGCGGCTGCCGTGCCGCTCCCGGCAAGGTCGTCCGAAGAAAACACAGCATCGGCAACGAAGAAAAACAGGCTGTTCTTAACTAAACGACATCAATCCAAGAGTGGTGATTTTCGCTGGCAGAGGGACACATTGCCGCAAGGTACGAGAGAATGCAAACAGCGTTATGATAGCCCCGTACTATCTTCCACTCACGCTTTCCCCTTCAGGAGTCATTGCCATGCCTACAAAGTATCTGCGCCCCGCACTTGCGGCTTCCGTGTTGTTGACGCTGGCAGCCTGTGCCACTGCGCCGATGAGCGATTCCGCACCGGTTGCGGCAAGCACTGTGCCCAATATGATTCCCGCCATCCCGGCACCGGCCCCGGTGAGTCTGGATGCGGCTACCACGACGTTGCTGATTCTGGATATCAATGGCGCGGTGTGCCAACCCAATCCGGCCTGTACCGCTACGGTGCCGGCCATCGCCGCCCTGTTGCAAAAGGCCCGTGCTGCCAAGGTGCCGGTGGTGTATTCATCGACGCCGGGTCCGACCGGTCCTTCTCCTGCCTTGCCGGAAATCGCGCCGCAACAAGGCGAGCCAACCGTGGTCTCGCGTGCCAATAAGTTCACGGGGACAGCGCTGGAAGAATTGTTGCGTGAGCGTCGGGCCAAGACCCTGGTCATCGTCGGCAGCGCCGCCAATGGCGCGGTGCTGTATTCGGCATTTCATGCCAATACGCGCGGTTTCACCGTCGTGGTCGCAGAAGATGGCTTGTCGAGCCCAGTGCCGATCAACACCACACTGGCGCGTTATCAAATGCTTAATCAGGCCGGTTTCTACAATTCCAACAACACGCCACTGGCCGATCAACGCGTGACCTTGAGCCGCAGCGACTTGATTACCTTCAAGTAAGTCCGTCGTCGTTGTCGTCAAAAAAAACGCCACGTCCGAAAACGTGGCGTTTTTCATTGATGACCACTGCGGGTTAGCGCGGGCCATGCCGAGACTTAGTGCTTCAGCGCTGGCGCTTGCACACCGCCTTTACCGAATACCAACTGCACCGCCACGGCCACAACGATGTTGATTGCCAGTGCAATCAGACCGGTGTAGAGCGTGTATGCATCGGCGCCGATGTGGAAGGTATGCACCGGCTTGATGCCGTCGGCATACGCCAGCCAGCTGCCACCGATGATGCCCACGGCCCAGCCGCTGAGCAGTGCGTTGGCACCAAACCAGCCGAAAAACAGACCAAACACCAAGGCCGGGAAGGTTTGCAGAATCCAGACGCCACCCAGCAATTGCAGATCAAGCGCAAACTTGGTCGGCAAGAACAGGATGAAGATCACTGCGCCAAATTTGACCACCAGCGAGACTACCTTGGCTACCTTGGCTTCGCCGACTGGCGTTACGTTCGGATTGACATACGGCTTCCAGAAGTTGCGAGTGAACAGGTTGGCCGCACCGATCGACATCACCGCCGCTGGCACTAGTGCCCCGATGGCAATCGCCGCGAACGCGAAACCGGCGAACCAGCTTGGGAACAAGGCATTGAACAAGGCCGGTACCACGTCGTTATTGCTTTGCACATGGATACCAGCCGCGTAGGCCATGTAACCGAGCAAGGCGATCAGACCCAGCAAGACGGTATAGGCAGGCAGGAATACGGCGTTTTTGCGGATCGTGTCAGCGCTCTTGGCGGCGAAGATGCCGGTCAAGGTGTGCGGATACATGAAGGCTGCCATCGCCGAACCCAGTGCCAGTGTGGCAAATGGCAAGAACTGCGACGATTTCAAGGTCAGGCCGGTGACACCGCCCTTGGCTGCAAACGCTTCACGCGCTGAATGGAACACCACACCATAGCCGCCCAGCTTCAGCGGCACCAGTATCACGGCCACCAGCACCACGATATAAATCATCAAATCCTTGACGAACGCAATCAGTGCCGGTGCCCGCAAGCCTGCCGAATAGGTGTACAGCGCCAGAATCACGAAGGCGGCCATCAGAGGCAGTTCGCCGGTCACGCCGAGTGCCTTGATCACGACTTCCATGCCGATCAGTTGCAAGGCAATGTAGGGCATGGTGGCGACCACGCCGGTGATGGCGACGGCCAGTTCCAGCTTGCGCGATTTGTAGCGCCCGAACACGACGTCGGCGGCGGTCACGTGACCGGCTTTTTGCGCCGCGTGCCACAGCTTTGGCATGATCAGGAACACGATCGGGTAGACCAGGATGGTGTATGGCAAGGCAAAGAAGCCATAGGCACCGACCGCATAGACCAGCGCCGGTACGGCGATGACGGTATAGGCAGTATAGAAGTCGCCGCCGACCAGGAACCAGGTGATCCAGGTGCCAAAATTACGGCCGCCCAGACCCCATTCGTCGAGGTGGGCGCCCTTGTTGGCCTTGCCACCGCTTTGCCAGCGCGAGGCCCAGAAACCCATGACCGTCACCAGCACGAAGAAGAAGATGAATACGCTTAGCGCAGTCCAGTTGATGGAAGAAGAATTCATTATTCGACTCCCTTCTTGAGGCCGTCTTTATAGACGATCCAGATGATCAGTGCCGTCAGCGGCACCCAGGCGAACTGGTACCAGTAGAAAAAGGGCAGGTCGAACAGTGCGGGCAACTCGTCGTTATAAAACGGGACCCACAATAAACCAATAAACGGCAACAGGAGTAAGAGCCGCATAGAAATCTCCTCAGACTTTTGGTGGAAGAATTGTTATAGAAATAAGTGCCCGGCAATTATAGTAAGAATGGAAAAATTTCGTCTGGGTAAAGGCTGGATTAATGGTGGATTTTTGCATTGCAACGCCGGTAAAAAACCAGCTTGGTAGGTTGAAAATCGATGATGCAGACATGGACTTGTGTTTGTGTTGCGATAAGACGCCAGGAAAACAAGCCCGCGACAGGCTTCTTGTATTTTTATTCGCTTTTTTGTCAGTGTGTTGTCAGTTGTTGCTATGCACGCCAAATGGGGGCTGTATTGACGTGCGGCACAAAAAACGCATATCGATCTAGCGAATGCTTCGTTTCTTCGAGGCAGGTGCCTTCCTATACTTGCCGCTCCTCATGACAAGAACCAGTAGGGAGTCGCCCATGAATTTACTGAAAAAAACACCAAAAAAATGGCCACAAGCAGCACTGGACAGCGCGCGTCGCCGTCTGTTGTTACACAGCGCTAGCATCGGCGCGGCGATTGCTGCCAGCGGCGTGAGCGTACTGTTGCCAATGAGCGCGCAGGCAGCATCCGGCACATCGCGCGAATTGCGTATTGGCTATCAAAAGGGCGTATTGAGTCTGCTCAAAGGACGCGGCACGCTGGAGCAACGTCTTTCGCCGTTGGGTGTGTCGATCAAGTGGATCGAATTTTCTGCCGGGCCGGTACAGTTGGAAGCGCTCAGCGTCGGCGCCATCGACTTCGGCGATGTCGGAGAAGCGCCGCCGATTTTTTCGCAGGCAGCCGGTTCGCCGTTGATCTATGCCGCTGCCACGGTGCCACGGCCTTCGGTCGAGGCAGTGCTGGTGCCGAGTACCTCGTCGATCAACAGTGTCGCCGATCTGAAAGGCAAAAAGATTGCACTTAACAAGGGCTCCAACGTCCATTATTTTCTGGTCAAGCTGCTCGAAAAAGCTGGCTTGCGCTATAGCGACGTTAACCTGATCTGGTTATCGCCTGCCGATGCGCGCGCGGCGTTCGAGAAAGGTGTCATCGATGCCTGGGTGATCTGGGAGCCTTATATGGCGGCGGCAGAACAGAGTCTGTCGGCGCGCATTTTGGCCGACGCCAATGGCGTGGTGAAAAATCGCGCCTACTATTTTTCCTCGAAAGGCTATGCGCAAAAGAATGCCGACGTGCTGCAAATCCTCATCGAGGAATTGGGCAAGCTCGATGTCTGGGCGCGCGCTCATCGTGACGCCATGGGAATAGAACTGGCTGGCGTGCTGGGTTTGCCGAAAGAGATCGGTGCGGCGATGGTGCGACGGCTGGCATTTGGTACCGAAGCAATCACCGGAGCGATCCTGGCTGAGCAGCAATTGATCGCCGATACCTTCTTCGATCTGAAATTGTTACCGAAGAAGATCGATGTCCGGGAGGCGGCACCGCCGTGGTTGCGCAGTTAAACCCGCGTCGTTTATGCAATCAAGTCAATGCGTCCAGGCGCTGGAGGACGCCATGTCCTGGACCAGCGCCTTGATTTCTTGAATCAATGAATTGGCACCCGGTGACAGCCTGGCACCAACGCGCTGGGTCACGCCGATGTCGCGCATGGTCTTGTGCAGCGGGAAGTCGAGTGTGACCAGGCTGCCGGTGTCGATTTCAAACTGCAATTGGTGTGCCGAGATTGCGGTGATCATGTCGCTTTGCATTAGCAGGCCACGCAGAATTACCTGATCGCCAGTTTCCACCACCGGTGCTGGTGCGCTGTGGCCCATGTGCTTGAAGGCACGGATCACCAGTTCGCGTGCTGGTGATCCGTTGCGCGACATGATCCATTGCGCATCAAGCAGATCGCGCACGGTCACCTTGCTTTGTTGCGTTAACGGATGATCGGTACGCACCACGATCGATACCATGTCCGACAGCAAGGCCTCAGTCATCAAATCGTTGGCGTCGTCGGTCGGACGCAGCGCTCCCAGGATGAAATCGACGTCACCATTGCGCAAGCCTGTGGCCAGCGCTTCGTAGGGACTTTCTATGGTGCGGATGCGCAGCCGTGGATGCTTCTTGACCAGCCGCGCAATCGAGGCCGGCAAGATCGAGGCACGGCTGAACGGCAATGCACCCACCGTAATCATGCCCTCGATCGAGCCTTGTATCGCGGCCAGTTCTGGCACGATGATGCGCAATTCTGCCAATGCCCGTTTGACGCGGAACGCAAAGGCCACACCCTTCTCGGTCGGAATCAAGCCCTTGGCGGAACGTTCGAAGAGCCGCTGGCCAAGCGTCGATTCAAGTTCGCGGATTGACATGCTGACTGCCGGCTGGCTGATGCCGTGTTCCTTGGCGACGGTCGGCATGTGATGGTGTTCGGATAGATCGACAAAGATCTGCAGGCGCTTTTCATTGAACAGAATAGAAAAGATGGCGGCATTGTCGGCCTGGCGCATGGTCTTCGGCGAGATTTCCAGCTCTTGCAACGCCAATCGTAATTCTTCCTCGATACGGCGCGCGCGCAGCAGCAACACTTCGCCAAAGGCGGTCAGCAACATGCCACGCGATTTGCGTTCGAACAATTGCACGTCGAGCGACAGTTCCAGATCGCGAACCGATTTGGTGATGGCGGACGGTGCGCGGAATAAGTTATCTGCGCTTTTCTTGATACTGCCAGCGGTAGCGACAGAGATGAACACGCGCAGCCCGCGAAGGCTCACGAGAGACTGACGCATAGGTTTCCTCCTGAGAACGGAACAGCCATCGCATTGATGGACGCCTTCGTGTGCGAGGCGTTTGCGGCTGCCGGTCGGTCAATTTATGTCAGTTGATGAACGCAACGCAAGGTATTTCATCGGCGTTGGCAAGTCGTTAAATGAATTCATACAGTCGATAAGTTTTTTAGAACGAGAGGGGGCCTCTTTGCACAACACAGGTAAAGGAAAAGGCGATATCGCTGAAAATAGTAGAGTTTTTTAGCAGGCAGTAGACCCGTCGGCGATCGCACAGCCGTGCGAGACGGCTGGCAGCGAACAAAAGAGTTCAAGGGCACGTTGCAAATATCCGACGTTGGCATGGTGTTCGAAGCAGGGCGTATGTTGGCCTTGAGAGGCCCGCAATATTTTTGCGCAATCCCAATAGGATCAGCCTTTCCGCAGTGGTGTGATGGTCTTTATTCGACGGCGTAAATGATTTACTGATAAGAAAAATTGAGGGTTTTCACCTGAACTTGTAGCGCTTGATGTTTATCAAGCAGCTTAAGATTCACAAAAATAAGAAAACAAACGGAGCGCATCCCGAGCCCCTTCGCGGGCGCCGAACGACAACATGTTGGTAAAGACATCGGCATCGATAGTCATGCTGTTGGGGCGGTGTTTTCTCAAAAAAGCAGGACCAGAGGTTAAAACAAAAAATCAGTGAAATAAATACAGGAAGTACTCGCAGTACAGGCAGTAACAGCGCCACGAACAAACGAAAAAATGGTTATGGCGGACGCCATGACATGCGCCGGTGGCGCAACGGCGGCGATATCAGCCCTGCCGCGTCACTTAAAACAGAGTCACCACAACAGGAGGAGATGTAATGAAACAAACCAGAAAATTCAAACTTGCCACATTGTCCGTCGCTTTGATGGCAACTGCTCCAGCAGCTTTCGCACAGAGCAACGTCACCATCTATGGCGTGCTCGATGTGTTCGCGGGCTACCAGAACACTACTGTCGGCGGCAAGAATACTTCGCTTACGGCCATGGGCAACAACGGCGAAATGACCAGCCGCATCGGTTTCAAGGGCACAGAAGATCTGGGCGGCGGCTACAAGGCCAGTTTCAATCTGGAAAACGGTTTTGATCCAAGCACCGGTGCACAGCAAAATACCTATCGTTTGTTCGACCGGCAATCATGGGTTGGCCTTGGCGGCGGTTTCGGTGAAGTGCGTGTAGGCCGTCAGAATTCGCCGATGTTTGCCTACAGTGGCAACATGGATGCCTTTGGTGCGGCTACTTACGGTTCGGCTTACAACAATTTCTCCAACTGGATCGCGCGTGTCGATAACGACATTAGCTACATCTCGCCCAAGTTCTCCAATTCGACACTGGAATTGCATTACTCTCTCGGTGAAAAGACCGATAGCATGGCGGCCAATTCGGTTTATCAGTTGGGCTTCCAGACGCAGCAAGGACCGGTTTATTTCGGCACGGCCTATGTCAATGCCAACAATTCGACGAATACCGTCAACGTCAAGCAATTCATGGCTGGCGGCAATTATGACTACGGCAATGGCAAGATCTATCTGGGTTTCTTCCGTACCAATGAAGTCATCTCCTCGACCACTGGCAATGCGCTGACCAATCCGGCCGGTAAATACGATCCGACCGGCAGTGTGGTTGGTACAGTGGCTGGCAACTATCACAACACCTACAGCCTGTCGGCTGATTACCGCATCACGCCTAGCCTGACGGTTGGTGCTGGCGGTGGTTATATCAAGGACAGTTCCAGTCTGAACAACAATGCCAAGCAGTTCAGTCTGATCGCTAATTATGATCTGTCCAAGCGCACCCGCTTGTACACCGTGCTGTCGCGCTTGAGCAATCAGAACACGGCGGCTTACAAAATGACCGGTGCCAGTCTGACCACGACGCAAGCGCTGAGCCCGCAAGCTGGTGCCAATGAAACTGGCTTTCAGATCGGTATCCGTCACCTGTTTTAAGCGACCTGGCTGCGCTGTGAGCTAATCGTTCTTGATAGTTGATCTGTTACCCACCGCTTTGCGGTGGGTAACTTTTTTGCGTTTGTGCACAAGCTTTGATTGATCGGATCATCCAGCGCCGTTGAACTGAGCCGGCACTGTTTGATGGCGCTAAAGATCAGGCGAACTGTTGCAGCAGCAATGTCGCGGCAGCGGCAGACGAGGCCGGATTCTGGCCGGTAATCAGCAAGCTGTCCTGGACCACGTAGGAGCCCCAGTCTGGTCCACTGGAGTAAATGCCACCCAAGGCCTTGAGTTCGTCTTCCACCAGGAAGGGTACAATCTTGGTCAGCCCGACGCCTTCTTCTTCGGTGTTGGTAAAGCCGGTGACTTTCTTGCCCTCGACCATTGGCCGACCTGCCGGTGTCTTGACGTGGCGCAGCACGCCGGGTGCATGGCAGACCAAACCGACCGGCTTGTTGGCAGCCAGGAAGGCTTCGATCAGGTTGATCGAGTTCTTGTCTTCGGCCAGATCCCACAAAGGACCATGACCGCCTGGATAAAAGACCGTATCGAAATCGGCTTGATTGATGGTGTCCAGACGCACAGTGTTGGCCAGTTGCGCAGTGGCTGCTGCATCGGCTTCAAAGCGATGCGTCATCTCGGTCTGGAATGCCGTTTCATTGCTTTTCGGATCCAGCGGCGGTTGGCCGCCGAGTGGCGAAGTCAATACGATTTCCGCACCGGCATCCTTGAAGGCGAAATAGGGAGCGGCCAATTCTTCCAGCCAAAAACCTGTCTTGCGGCCGGTGTTGCCCAGTTCGCTATGCGATGTCAAAACCATTAGAACTTTCATGTTGTTGCTCCTTGAAGTTAATTGCATAAAAATAGACCAGTCTATTAGTTGGCTGGTGTAAAAAAGTCGAGCGAAATGCCTTGCGCATTACCTCAGTGCGAGGGCAGATGCAGTAGTTGCCGCGTCGTCGTCAATGACACCTCGAATGGCTGCTTATCGCGCTGAATCTTTACCATCACACTGGCACCAAGCCAAAGCTGATACAAATTCTGCGCCATGGTATCGGCATCGTTATCGATCTTGAGCGAGCCTTCGGTTATGCCGGTTTCAATCGCCTGCGCCAGCCGAGTAACGATGCCGTGCGTACCACGCTTGAGCGCCAGTCGCATGGCTTCCGACAAATCGGCGACTTCCGCTGCCAATTTGACTGCCAGACATTTTCCCTGGCAATCGTAGAGCGACTGGGTCTGTTGCCAGATTGTCCAGTAATTGAGCAAGCGCTGCGCCATGGTCAGACCTGGCTGGCTCAAGGTGGCGTCGAGATCGGCCAGGTAATCCTCAAAATAACTGTCCAACATGGCTTCGCCGAAGGCATCCTTGGAGCCGAAATAATGATAAAACGAACCCTTCGGCACGCCGGCGGTGACCAGTATTTCATTGAGGCCAACGGCAGCGTAGCCTTTTGCCGCCATGACGGTTTGTCCCGTATGAAGCAGTTTCTGGCGTGCGTCGCTGGTTTCGGATTCAGTTTTCGTGCTCATGGGTTTGACTATAGCATTGATTAGACCAGTCTACTAGTAAGTTTTGTATTTCTTCGATCAGCGGGTAACAATAAATTCACACTATAATAATGAAAACCATTCTCATTTAAGTCGAGGTCGTCCCGACTCTTTTAACCTGAAGGGAGTGCAGCGTGTCGGCTGCCAATCTGTCATTGCAACAAGAGGTTCGAACGCTGTACCAAGACCATCACGGTTGGCTCAGTGCGTGGCTGCGCTATAAGCTGGGCAATGCGTTCGACGCCGCTGATCTGGCCCAGGATGTGTTCATGCGTTTGTTGACGCGCCAGGAGCCGGTGGCCGCGCGCGAGCCGAAGGCTTTCCTGTCGACTATCGCACGCCGCCTGGTGGTTGATCATTGGCGCCGCCGCGAACTGGAGCAGGCCTGGCAGGAGACCCTGTCCAGTCTGCCCGAGAGCGAGGTGCCGTCACCCGAAAGCCGCGCTTTGGTACTGGAAGCATTGGTCGAAATCGATGCCGTGCTTGACGGCTTCAAGCCTGCGGTGCGTACCGCTTTTTTGTTGGCACAACTGGAAGGCCTGACCTGTCCACGCATCGCCGAGCAACTCGGGGTGTCGCTGGCAACGGTCGAGCGTTATATCGCCAAGGCGTTGCGTGCTTGTTACGCCGTGCGCTTCGAGTGATGCGCCAGCAAGCGCCGCCGGTTGTCGACGTCGCCGCAGGTCGGCGCTTGCCGGAGGCGGTGATCGATGCGGCGATCATCTGGGGCGTCAAACTCAATTACGGCGAACCGACGCCGCAGACCCAGGCACGATTTCAGCGCTGGCTGGAAGCTGATCCATTACATCCTTTGGCGTGGAGTCGGATCGGCACCATCAAGCCAGTTGCCGCGTCAGGATTGCCGACACTCGGGCATGCCACGCTGGCGGCCGCAGAGCGTCTGCATCAGGACCATGGCCAGCAACGCCGACGCACTCTCAAGGGCTTGTCGTTGGCAGCATTGCTGGGCCTGCTCGGCTGGCAATTGCGTGACGAACTGGCCTGGCAGCGTCTGCTATCGGATGCCAGCACCGGGGTCGGTGAGCGCCGCATGCTGCGGCTCGGCGATGGCACGGTGCTGGTACTCAATACCGACAGTGTCGTCAGCATCGACCTCAGCGGTGAACGACGCACCATCACCCTGTGTCGCGGCGAAATGCTGGTCACAACCGGATCGGACAGCGCCGCTGCCAGTAAGCGGCCATTCTGGGTTTTCACACCTTTCGGCAAGATGCAGGCGTTGGGTACGCGTTTCGTCGTGCGGTTGGAATCGACGCGCGCACGGATCAGTGTGCAACAAGGTGCGGTCGCTTTGCACCCTGCCGATGGTGGCACCTCGTCCATCGTCTATTCGAATCAAAGTAGCTGGCTTGACGACGCTAGTGTGCAGCCGGCGCCGCATTTGCCGTTTGCCGAGGATGGCTTCAGCGACGGTGTGATCGCCGGTCAGCAAATACGACTCGATGCATTGCTGCGCGAGCTGGCTCGCTATCGCCGAGGTTATATCTACTGTGATCCGGCAGTCGCCGGCTTGTCGGTTTCTGGTGTGTTCCATTTGGATGATACCGATCGCACCCTGCAATTTCTGTTGCAGACGCAGCCCGTCAGCGTGACGTATCGCACGCGCTTCTGGGTGACGGTGGGGCCACAAAAAAATAGTTGAGCCGCGCCGAGCCAGAAAAATAGCCTGAAAAAAGTGAGGGGATTTGGTCTCTCGCTCGACCTGACAGATAAGAAGCTCAATACCATCACTGTCGGGACCCTCCATGATTTACACCAAACAGCGCGGCCTGCCTGCCGCAGCGCCTACTCAATCCACTGTTGCCACAGCGCCAGTCCGTCCCCGTCTGGCAACGGCAATCTCAATCGCCGTGCTGGGTCTGGGGCTGGGTGCATTGCCCACACCGCCAGCGCAGGCGCAGACCGCGACTACTATGCCGGCTGGCACCACAATCAAGCAGTTCGATATTCCAGCCGGTCCATTGGCGGCCGCACTGGATCGTTTTGCCCGCGTCGCCGGTGTGAACCTGTCGTACGACCCGGCACTGGTGGCGGGCAAGAATACCGCAGGTGTCAATGGCGCATTGGCGCTGGAGACGGCCTTGCGTAGCTTGCTGCGCAATACCGGCCTGGAAGCGCTAGCGCAAGCGGGCGGTGGTTATTCTCTGCGTCAGGCCGCATCGGCTCAGGACGGCGCCGCCAACAACAGCGCGCTGCCAGCGGTCACTATCACCGAACAGGCGGATAGCGCCACCACCGAAGGCAGCGGCAGTTATGCGGCCAAAAAGGTCAGTATTTTCAAGGGCAGTACCAGCTTGCGCGAGATCCCGCAATCGGTGTCGGTGCTGACGCGTCAGCAGATCGAAGACCAGGGTCTGGTGGCGGTGGAAGATGCAATCAACAAGATGACCGGCACACGTATCTCGGATTTTCAGCACAGCGAATCGGTTTATGTGCGCGGCTACACCATCAGCAAGCAAGTCGATGGCGCGCCCATGCAGAGTGCTGGCGTCGGCGTGGACATGGCGTTGTATGACCGCATCGAACTGTTGCGCGGCCCCTCGGGTCTGTTGACCGGTACCGGCAACCCCGGCGGCGTCATGAACTTAGTGCTGAAACGACCGCAGGCCGAGTACGCCTTCAACAGCGCCGTATCGGTGGGCTCGTGGAACAACCTGCGCACCGAAGTGGACGTTACCGGTCCCTTGAACAAGGAAGGCACATTGCGCGGCCGGGCGGTCATCGTCGAGCAAGACAAGGATGGTTATGGCAGCTTCGGCGATGAACACAAGCAAGTGGCCTACGGTGCGCTGGAATACGATTTTTCTCCAGCCACCACGCTTGGTCTGAGTTACTACTATTCACGCTACCAGTTTTACGGCACTTATGGCTTGCCATTGAGCAGCAGTGGTCAGGTGGTATCGCGCGGCTCCTATGTCGGTACCGACAGAATCAGCAAGCAGACCGACAGCCGCGCCACTGCCGATCTGACCCATCGCCTGGATGATGGCTGGACCGCGCATGCGGTGTATAGCCACGCCGAATATCGTCTCAATGGCTATACCGCCTATACCTCGAACGCGGTAGATGCCAGTACTGGTCTGGCCAATTACGCTTTGACCTATGCCAATAACAATTCCATCTGGGACGGCGCCGATGCCTATGTCACGGGGCCGATACGCTTGTTCAATCGCGATCATGTGGTGACGCTCGGTTACAGCTATGCCCGTTACGAAGGCGATACCGGGACCAAAACCGCCACTGGCAGCGCCAAGGATGTCCTCAACGATCACAATTACGATGCGCTGATTGCCAGTGCTGACCTGACCAACATCACCAGCCACAGCCAGACCATCACCACCCAGTCAGGCGCCTATGCATCCGCGCGCATCAAACTGGCCGACCCGTTGACGCTGGTGCTGGGTAGCCGCTGGACCAATTATTCCAGCAAGACGCGTACCGTTGCCGCCGTGACCACTGCATGGACCAAGAGTGCCGCGACCGCGACCGATAAACTCAGTCCCTATGGCGGGCTGGTGTGGGATGCCAGCAAGAACCTGACCTTTTACGGCAGTTATGCCGACATCTTCGTGCCGCAGACCCAGCAGGATTACCTCGGCAATACGCTCGATCCTCGCGTCGGCTGGCAAGCAGAACTCGGTGCCAAGACCTCGTGGTTTGACGATGTGCTCAGTGCCACTATTGCGTTCTATCGTATCCGCGATACCAATCGTTCGATGGTCGATACCGATCACGTCGGCTGCGGCGGCACCAGTACCGGCACCTGCTATCGCGCAGCGGGTCTGGTACAGAGCCAGGGCTGGGAATTCGAAGTGGTGGGCAAGCCGAATCTGCACTGGGATATCGTCACCGGCTATACCTACAACCAGGCCAAGTACCTGCGCGACACCACTGCCAGCAACGTCGGTACCCTGTTTGCACGGCCGGTTCACTTGTTCAAGCTGTGGGGCCAATATCATCCGGGCGGCGACGACGGCATTGCTTCACCCTGGACGCTGGGTGCCGGCATGAACGCCCAAAGTGACATCGTCAGTGGCACCTTGCGTCAAGGCGGTTATGCTACCTTCAATGCGCGCGTGGGGTATCGCATCGACAAAAACTGGGAGGCCAGTCTTCATTTCTACAATCTGACGGATCGCACCTATTTGCGCACAGTGGGTTACACCGGCTATTACAACTCATATGGCGATCCGCGCAATGTGCTGTTGTCGGTGCGGGCGAAGTTCTGATCGGATACGCGCTCAGCAGCATCCGGACCTAAGATGGCCTCTTGTGCGGCCATCGATGCGGCAATGCAACGTTGATGCGGCAAGCGCCGTTCAATACCAACAAAAAACCCCGCAGTCTTTGCAGAGTGCGGGGTTTCTCGTTGATCAGCGTTGTTTCGCAATCAGTACATTTCAAGCGGCAGGTTGTTTCTTGTCCCAATCCACCTTGTCGGCAGCGCTGCCACCGGCCACCGAATACAGTGCACCGGGCGCATTGCGGGTCTTCTGGAAATCGGCCAGCGACTGACCGCGCATCGCTGCATAAATGTGCAGGTTCGACACGCCAACCACTGCGCCGGTTTTTTCCAGCAGGAAGAAAATCACGCCGTAGCGAATCATCGCCTGCCAATCACGCTTGCTGATCATGTCCCGTTCCACCGCGCTCAGCTTGGCTTCTTCGTAAGTGCTTTCGGGATCGGCCAGGAAACGTTCGCGGAATTCCGGCTTGATCATCTGGTGCAGATACTTGTTGATGCGAAACGCCCGCACGCTGGTCTGCAAGGTGAACGGATAGGTGCCGGGAATATTTTCAATGCCCTTGAGCTGATGGCCCATGTGGGCGCGATGTTCTTCGGCACGGCGTTCCTGCAATGCCGGATCGGCCAGCGCTTCATCGCCTTCATAGACGGTGACGGCGATACCGGTCATCGATGGCAGATAGTATTGGCGATGCAGGCAGTTGATATGACTTGGCATGGCGCCGCGCATGATCAGCCACATGATGATTTCAGCGCTTTCCATGCCGCCCAGACGGGCCAGGTCGGCCTGGGTGAAGTTGAGCAGCACTTCCGGGTCTTTTTCGAACAGGTCGAGGAATTGATTATCCCAAGGCGTGTTGTTGAAGCCGGCGCGTTCGCCATGAACCTGATGCGACAGGCCGCCGGTGGCCACCAGCACCACATTGAGGTCTTCCGGATAGCTTTCGATGGCGCGGCGCAGGCCTTGGCCCAGCTTGAAACAGCGGCGCGCCGACGGTACTGGAAACTGTAATACGCCGACCTGCAGCGGCACAATTTTTCCCGGCCAGCCGGCTTCATGTGGCCACAGCATCGACAACGGCGAGAAGCAGCCGTGGTCGAGTGGTTTTTCCTGGAAGAACGACATGTCAAACTCGTCGGCCATCAAGGAAGTGCCAATATGTTGAGCCAGCGCTGCATGGCCACCAACCGGCGGCAAGTCGCGCGCGCCGCCGCCTTCGTCTGCAACCCGGTACTCATCGCCGATGCCAAGCGCAAAGGCGGAGTAATGATCGAAGAAGAACGATGTCACGTGGTCGTTGTAGATGACCAGCAAGACATCCGGTTTCTTGTCGGCAAGCCATTGCTGCACCGGCTTATAGGCTTCGAAAATCGGCGCCCATGCCTGGTCGTGCTGCTTGTTTGTATCTAACGCGAAACCGATAGTCGGGGTGTGCGATGAAGCGATTGCACCAACAATATTAGCCATGAAAAATTCCTATGATGCGACTGCAGTCTTGTTTTGACCGTAGGTAGATAAGACGATGATGATCGCTGCCAGCGTCGCCGGGATCGCCAGCACTGCCAGCACCGACGAGAAGGTCCAGCCGAGGCTGAGCAGCAGGCCGCCGGCAAACGAACCCAGAATGCTGCCGAAGCGGCCAATGCCTTGCATCCAGCTTACACCGGTTGCCCGTACCACGGTTGGATAGCACGAAGGTGCAAAAGCATTCATGCCGGTCTGCGCGCCGCTCATGCAGAAGCCTGCCAGCAGCACGTAGGCCGCAAACATGCCCGAGGTGACGCTGCCCGATGCGACCAGCAGAATGAACACAGCGCCGGCAACGTAGGCGAAACCGATGACCTTGTTGGGCGACATGCGGTCCATGAAATAACCGACCACCAGTGCACCAACGGTGCCGCCGAGCTGGAACAGTGCAGTGATGTTGGCAGCGCGTTCAATCGGCAGACCGGCATCCTTGATCAGCGTTGGCAACCAGCCGCTGAGCAGATAGATCACCAGCAGACCCATGAAGTAAGTACCCCACAGCGACAGCGTGGTCTTGCGATAGGCGCCCGACAACAATATCTTGCCTGGCTGACTGCCAGTGACTTGCGGTTCGCTGATAGTGAACGGCTGGTCCGTGCCAAAGCTGCCGCCGACCACGCGCGACAGGGTGCGACCGATACGTTCGCTAGGGAATTTGCGCACCACCAGGAAGCGCACCGATTCCGGCACCAGCCACAGGTAGAACGGCAGGCAGATCAGCGGAATCAGACCACCGGCCACCAGCACCATGCGCCAGCCGTAATGCGGCAGGATCGCGGCAGCACCAAAACCGACCAGCGCTGAACCCAGATTGAAGCCGGTGAACATGATCGCCAGCAGCGTGCTGCGTGAACGCTCAGGCACATATTCGGATAGCAATGTGGTGGTGTTAGGCATCGCCGCACCCAGACCGAGACCAGTCAGGAAGCGCAGTGCCGACAACTCGACAACATTGGTTGAGGCCGCGCTGATCAGGCTCAGTATGCCAAACCAGGCCACCGACACCATCAGCAATTTCTTGCGGCCGAAACGGTCCGACATCGGGCCGACCAGCAATGCGCCGATGGCCAGGCCAAGCGGTGCCGCACTCATGACGACGCCAAACGCGGCGCGCGAAATACTCCACTCTCTGGTGATATCCGGGGCCAGGAAGCCCATGATGGCCACATCCATGCCGTCGGTTGCGACGATCATGAAACAGAGAATCAGTAACAGCCATTGATAACCGGACATCTTGCGTCCGTTGATATGGGCCCGAACATCGAGCGCTTGTGATGTAGTCATTAAGTCTCCACTTTAGGTAGGTGTTTTGTATTTTTTGTGCGTTCGCACTTGGTCTTATGTTGAATGACACAAGGCGTAGCCGCAACTGTCTTCAACGTGGAGGGAAGTGTACGTTTTGACAGGCTGGCGAGTATTGCTTTCGACTACCTAACTGTTGCTAATTGCTAATTGGCATGGATTAAAAAAGTACCAGAATGGCGTCAATTCACAGTCTGGTGCTCAGTATGCCCGTGAACTTTACGTCTGTAAGCGACTACGGCATTGTGTTGCCGACCAGCCCGATCTCGGCCAGCAAGGCGTTGGCGCCGGGCGACAGATGTGCGCCTTTTCTAAGCATGGTACCGATCTTGCGTTCCATGCCGGGCATGTCGAATGGCAACGCCACCAATTGCCCGGAAGTCACTTCATGATGCAGTTGATGTGCCGACAACACTGTGAGCATATTGCTGGACGTGAGCAAGCCGCGCAGCAGCGCCAGGTCGCCCGTTTCGACGGCGGGCCAGGGCGGCGTTCCGCCTTGCTGGCGGAAGAATTGCTCAATCAGTTCGCGTACCGGTGTGCCGGCACGCGACAAGACCCAGGGATAGCCATTGAGGTCTGCCAGTTTGATCTTCTTTTTCTGCGCCAGGGGATGGCCGGCACGGGCAATCAGCGCAGCCTTGTCGGAAAAAAGATAGGTGGAAACAAAGGTGTCGCTGCTGAAGGTGCGCAAGGCACCGACGATGAAATCGATGCGGCCACTCATCAAATTGGCCGAGAGTTCTTCATAGGGACTTTCCAGCGAACGAATTTGCAAGCGTGGATGCTTTTCGAGCACTGCAGCAATGGCTTTTGGTAACAGTTCCGAACGCGCCAGCGGCAGCGCACCAACCGTGACCGTGCCTTGCACAATACCGGCCAGTGCAGCAATATCTTCGGGGATGTGACGCAATTCTGACAAGGCCCGTTCAAAGCGTTCGCTCCAGCGGCGGCCGGCATCGGTCGGCAACATGCCGTGTGCCGTACGGAAAAACAAGGCTTGCCCTAGAATGCCTTCCAGTAACGAAATTGATTGACTCACGGCTGACGGCGAGACATTCATCAATCTGGCCACGCTCGGCATATGATGGGTTTCGGCCAGCAACACCGTGGCTTGCAGTCGCCGTTCATTGAACAGGGCATCCAGGCCGGCTACCTGCATGCGTGAGCGGTCGCGCAGACGCAGTGCATCGTCGCGTACTTCGCGCAGTTCATCTTCGATGCGGATGACGCGCAGACGCACCGCTTCGCCAGCGGTGGTCAGCAGCATGCCGCGGCCCTTGCGTTCGAATAGCTGGGTTTGCAGGCTGTGTTCCAGCGCCGCAATTGATCTGGCTACGGCTGATGAGGCGCGCAGCAGGGTGTCCGATGAGCGTCGCACGCCGCCGGTGATGGCAACGACATTAAACACGTGAAGATGGCGCAGATTCAGTAAAAGCATGGTGATTCCCGGCATGATGAAAAACAGATCGATAAGAAAATTAGAACAGAGACGGGTGCACAACGCAACCACGCCAGGTACCTGCCCGCGCATACTGGCTAGAACTTATTTCATCACATTCTTAACGTGACCTCGCCATCCAATTCAGATCTGCGGCCGCTTGCCTGCCTGCTTATGCGTGGCGGTACCTCGCGTGGACCGTTTTTTCTTGCGTCCGATCTGCCGCAAGATCCATTGGCCCGTGATCAGGTCTTGCTGGCCGTGATGGGGTCTCCAGACCGCCGTCAAATTGATGGCCTGGGCGGCGCTCATCCATTGACCAGCAAGGTCGGCATCGTGTCGCGCAGCAGCACCGCCGGGGTCGACTTAGACTTCCTGTTTGCCCAGTTGCAACCCAATTCAGATAAAGTCGATATCACACCCAACTGTGGCAACATGCTGGCAGCGGTGTTGCCGTTCGCGCTGGAGCGCGGCTTGCTAGCCATACAGGATGGTGTGACCAGTGCGCGTATTCTGACGCTCAATACCGGCATGCAGTGCGATGTCACGGTAGTGACGCCACAGGGCCGGCTGCAGTATGGCGGTGATGCCCGCATCGACGGCGTGCCCGGCACGGCGGCGCCGGTCAAGATCAACTTTCTGGAAACGGCGGGATCGGTATGTAGTGCCATGTTGCCAACTGGCAATGTGCTGGATCAGATCAGTTTCCCGCTGGCCGCCGGTGGCAGCATGCAGGTGGGGGCGACGCTGATCGATAATGGCATGCCGATGGTCTTGATCAAAGCCAGCGATTTTTCCATCAGTGGTACGGAATCCGTGGTCGAACTCAATGCCAACCTGACCCTGCGCGCCAAGCTGGAGGCCCTGCGCCTGGTCGCTGGCGAACGCATGGGCTTGGGCGATGTGGCGGCCAAGAATTATCCTAAGATGTGTCTGATTGCGGCACCCAAGGCGGGTGGAGCGATTGCCACGCGCTGCTTCATTCCGCATGTGTGTCATGAAGCCATTGGGGTGCTGGCGGCGGTGACGGTTGCTACGGCCTGTGTATTGCCGGGCTCGATTGCCGATGGTTTGGCGCACTGCGAAGCCGGTTTGCAGAAAACCCTGTCGGTTGAACATCCGACCGGAGAATTCAGCGTCGAGCTGGAGCTCGATGGCGACGACAAAACAAAGATTGCCCGCGCTGCGCTTCTCAGGACGGCGCGCCCTATCATGCGTGGTGAAGTATTGATTCCTGCGGACGTTTGGAGAGACTAAAAAGTTATGACGAAATCCTTGATCATTGATTGCCACGGTCACTATACGACCGCGCCGAAAGCGCTGGAAGAGTGGCGTAATCGCCAGATCGCTAATTTGAACGCGCCGGGCGCTGGTCCCAAGGTGTCGGAACTGAAAATCAGCGATGACGAATTGCGCGAATCGATTGAAGGCAATCAATTGCGGTTGATGAAAGAGCGCGGCGCCGATCTGACCATATTTTCGCCGCGTGCCAGCTTCATGGCGCATCACATCGGCGATCTGCAAACCAGTCAGACCTGGGCGGCAATCTGCAATGAACTGTGCTATCGCGTGGCGCAACTGTTTCCCGATAATTTCATCGGCGCGGCGATGTTGCCGCAATCGCCGGGCGCGGATATTCGCACCAGCATCGCCGAGCTGGAAAAGTGCGTGACCGAGTATGGCTTCGTCGGCATCAATCTGAATCCCGATCCATCAGGCGGTCATTGGACCTCACCACCGTTGTCGGATCGCGCGTGGTATCCGCTGTACGAAAAAATGGTCGAGCTCGATATCCCGGCCATGATCCACGTCAGTACCAGTTGCAATGCCTGTTTTCATACCACTGGCGCGCATTACCTCAATGCCGATACCACCGCCTTCATGCAATGCCTGACCAGCGACATCTTCACGGATTTCCCTGCGCTCAGATTCGTCATTCCGCATGGCGGCGGTGCGGTGCCTTATCACTGGGGACGTTTCCGCGGTCTGGCGCAAGAGATGAAAAAGCCGCTGCTGTCGGAACTTCTGCTGAAGAACATTTTCTTCGACACCTGCGTCTATCATCAGCCGGGCATCGATTTGCTGGCCAAGGTGATCCCAGTCGAGAACGTCTTGTTCGCCTCGGAAATGATTGGTGCGGTACGCGGCATTGATCCGGAAACCGGCCATTATTACGACGATACCAAGCGTTACATCGAAGCAGCAGCATTGACGCCAGACGAGCGCCACCAAATCTTTGAAGGCAATGTGCGCCGCGTCTATCCGCGGCTGGACCAGAATCTTAAAAACAAGGGCATATGATGACTGCACCGCTGATGAACCAACTCGGCATCGTGAGACGCCAGATCACCCGCGCCGATGCGCAAGTGGTCGACCATTTGGGCAAGCTCGGCAGCGCCACCATCCATGAAGCGCAAGGGCGGGTCGGTTTGCTCAAGCCTTATATGCGGCCGATTTATCCCGGTGCTGCAGTGGCCGGTACGGCAGTGACGGTGCTCTTGCATCCAGGCGACAACTGGATGATGCACGTGGCAGCAGAACAGATTCAGCCTGGCGATATCGTGGTGGCGGCGCTGACAGCAGAATGCACTGATGGCTACTTCGGCGATCTGCTGGCTACTAGTTTCATGGCGCGTGGTGCACGCGCGCTGATCATCGATGCTGGTGTGCGCGATGTGCGGATTCTGAAGGAAATGGGTTTCCCGGTCTGGAGCAAGGCCATCAGCGCCAAGGGCACGATCAAAGCGACGCTGGGTTCGGTCAATATTCCAGTGGTGTGCGCCGGCGCCTTCGTCAATCCGGGCGATGCCGTGGTGGCCGATGATGATGGCGTGGTCATTGTTCCTGCGCAAGATGTCGCACGGGTGGCAGAGATTGCCCAGAAGCGCGAAGACCTGGAAGCCGAGAAGCGCGCCAAGCTGGCCTCGGGTGTGCTTGGTCTGGACATGTACAACATGCGCGGGCCGTTGGCTGAGGCTGGCTTGAAATACATCGACTGATATCGATTCATTATTCGTTTTGGTTTTGATCTCGGCAAAGTGCGCGCCGGGATCCAAGCAGGCGCGGCGTCAAGCCGCGCCTTTGCGCTTGGTCATGCTCATGGCCTGAGCATACATTCTCCATCTGGCGGCTGCGGCCATCTCTGTGCTGCTTTTTAGCAATACGCCACAAAATTAACGCGCACACCGCATATCTGCGTCATCTTTCAATATATAATTGAGAATTATTATCATTCAATGAGTGCGCCGGTTGAGTCAGGTTGCACACCCGCAATGAGCAACGCCAGCGTTATCAATCAAAAGATCCCCGACCAGAAGCGCCGATCCTTCTGGCTCAAGCATTTGCATCAATGGCATTGGGTCAGCGCCGGCATTTGCCTGGTGGCGATGCTGTCCTTCGCCTTGACCGGCTTGACGCTGAACCATGCCGCGCAGATCGAAGCCAAGCCCACCATCACGCGTGCCAATGCGCAGTTGCCGGCAGCGGTGCTGGTGCCATTGCAAGCCCAGGGAGAGCAGGCCGAAGACAATCCAGCACTGGCCCGCCAGCCCATTACGACCGGATTGCGCGATTGGCTTGCCACGCAAATGTCGTTGCGCATCGGTTCGCAGGCGGCTGAGTGGTCCCGCGATGAAGTCTATGTTTCGATGCCGCGTCCCGGCGGCGATGCCTGGCTGCGGGTGGCGTTGAAGGATGGCAAGGTGGAATACGAAAAAACCGATCGCGGCTGGGTTTCTTATTTCAACGACTTGCACAAAGGCCGTAATGCCGGTGTTGCCTGGAGCTGGTTCATCGATATCTTCGCAGTGGCTTGCCTGGTGTTTTGCATCACCGGCTTGTTTTTGCTGCAAATGCATGCGGGCAATCGTCCGGCCACCTGGCCCATCGTGGTATTCGGCATCGTCGCCCCCTTGCTGCTGGCACTGTTGTTCATTCATTGATTTGCCAAGCGCGAGCGCGCATTAGCCGATTTTGCTTTGATTTTTTTCATTCACTTGCTGACGAGGTTTGTTCCATGACGCAACAACAAGCATTACAAGAACGCCGGCCACTGCAACCGACTGTGCTGGCGCTGATATTGACCGGCTTATTCGCGGCATCGGCCCCGGCCGGTGCGGCCGAAATGATACTGAAGATTGAGGTGCCGACCTTGAACGTGGCAGAAAACCACCGTCCTTATGTGGCGGCATGGGTGGAACGTGCTGATCAAAGCGTGGCCGCCAATCTGGCAGTCTGGTATGACCTCAAGAAGCGCGACAGCGAAGGCGAAAAGTGGCTCAAGGATTTGCGCCAATGGTGGCGTCGCAGTGGACGTGATCAACAGATGCCGATGGAAGGCGTCAGCGGCCCGACCCGTCCGGCGGGGGAGCAAAAGGTCAATCTGAGTTCTGCCAAGGGCCCGTTGGCCAATCTGGCACCAGGTGAATACGTACTGATGGTGGAAGCCGCGCGTGAGGCCGGTGGCCGTGAAGTGGTCAAGCTGCCGTTCCAGTGGCCGCCGAAATCAGCGCAGAGCGCCAAGGCACAAGGCCAGACCGAACTCGGCGTAGTCGCCGTTGAACTCAAGCCGTAATCGGCCTGTTCGTATTGCATTGCCCATCTTCTCCATCCTATTTTAGGGAACCAGCATGAGTTCATTTTTTCAGCGCAATCTGCGCAGCTCGATGAAAGTCGCCGCCTTGGTGCTGGCGTGTAGTCTGCCACTAGCGGCACAAGCACATCGTCAGTTCCTGCTGCCGTCGGCAACGATTTTCTCGGGTAACGATCCGTGGGTCACGGTTGACGCTGCAGTGTCCAATGACCTGTTTTACTTCGAAAGTTTTCCACTGCGCCTGGATGGCTTGAGCGTCACCGCACCCGATGGCAAAGCCACTGCCACCAGCAATGCCAGCACTGGCAAGTTGCGCAGTAGCTTCGATGTGCAGTTGACACAAACCGGCACTTATCGTTTGGCGGTGCTCAGCAACGGCGTGTTTGCCAGCTACAAACTGAACGGCCAGCAAAAGCGCTGGCGCGGTACGGCTGAGACCATGGCCAAGGAAATCCCCGCCGATGCACAAGAACTCAATGTGATCGAATCACAAGGGCGGGTGGAGACCTTCGTCACTGTCGGCAAGCCAAACACGACGGCGTTGAAGCCGGTTGGTGCGGGTCTGGAATTGCAAGCCATCACCAATCCGAACGATCTGGTCGTCGGTGACACGGCCAGCTTCCAGTTGCTGCTCGACGGCCAGCCGGCCGCCAATGCCGTGGTCGACGTGGTGCCTGGCGGCATCCGTTATCGCGACCAGACACTGGCCAGCACCGTGAAGACCGATGCCCAAGGCAAGTTCAGCATCAAATGGACCATGCCGGGCATGGTCTGGATCGGCGCCAGCGTGAGCGACAAGAAGGCCACCGTGGCCAAGGCCACCGAGCGTCGCGCCAGTTATGGCGCCACGCTGGAAGTGATGCCCTAAGCTGCAACGCATTTTGCCCGACCGCCAACGTTGGCGTTCGGGTGGGCTGCTGGCATTGGCATCTGTTATGGGATGCCATTGTCGTTTCTAACCCTCCGATTTGTCTGCCCGCATGTCCAACCGTGTCCTGATTCCATTAGACCTGGCCGAACCGCCAGCCTTGCTGCCCACTGTGCAGCATTTCCGTTTGAGCGGCGCCAGCATGGGTACCACCTGGTCGGTGCAGGCGATGGTATCGGGGCCGCTGACGCTGGAGCTTGTGGAGCAGGCGGTCGAACGTGAACTGGCGCTGGTGATCCAGCAAATGAGTACCTGGCAAAGCGATTCTGTGCTGAGCCGTTTTAATCGGGCACCGGCCGGTACCTGGCATGTGTTGCCGACAGAATTCATGACGGTGCTCGATGCTGCGCGCACCATGGCGATCGACAGCGGTGGTGCCTACGACGCCTGTGTGGGTGCCTTGGTCAATGTCTGGGGCTTCGGTCCTGATCAAGATCGTACCCAGGCATTTGCCACGCTGCCGACGCCGCAAGTCTTGCAGGCGGCACGGCAACGTTGCGGCTGGCGGCGCATTGAACTTGATCGGGTAACGCGCAGTTTGTTGCAGCCGGGTGGCTTGTATCTGGATTTCTCCGGCATCGCCAAAGGCTATGCGGTCGATCTGGTGGCAACGGCGCTGGCCCAGCTCGGTTGTGTCAGCTATCTGGTGGAAATCGGTGGCGAACTGCGCGGCCACGGCGTCAAGCCCGACGGCCAGCCATGGTGGGTGACGCTGGAGCGCCCTCCCGGCGAACCGCAGGCGCAGCCGTTGATTGTCGCCTTGCACGCATTGGCGGTGGCGACCTCGGGCGACTATCGCCGCTACTTCGACCGTGACAGTCTGCGCTATGCCCATACGATTGACCCGCGCAGCGGCCAACCGCTGCGTAACGATGTGGTCTCCGTGACCGTATTGCATGCACAATGCATGGTCGCAGATGCGTTGGCAACTGCCTTGCAGGTGCTCGGTGCTGACGCCGGCATGAGGTTTGCGCGCGAGCGTCAGATCGCCGCCTTGTTTATCCGCCAGATCGACGGGCAGTTTGTAGAAAACATGACGCCAGCAATGACGGCAATGCTGGAGTGAGGGTGGTCATGTTCAAGTTGTCGTCATCGTCCCTGCGCTTGCTGGCAGCACTGCTGAGTGCTGTTGTACTCACCTGGGGCTGGTTCAGCCGTAATGACGGTGCAGCCATGCACACGCGTGAGCTGCTGGCAGCGGCGCTGGCCTTGGCCTACCTGTGCTTCTGTACCGTCGTGTTTTTGAAGCACCGGCGTACGCGGCAGCTGCAGGAACAACGGTGGGCAGCGCCAGTGCCGGCGACGGAAATCGACGGTGGCATTGGACCAAACGCACTGGTGCTGGTGACGTTCGCCAGCCAGACCGGCTTCGCCGAACAATTGGCAATGCAAACCGCGCAAAGTTTGCGTGACGGCGGCATGGAAGTGCGTGTGCTACCGCTGGCCCGCGTGAGCGAGCAGGAGCTGGCCGCTGCGACCCGCGCCTTGTTCCTGGTCAGCACGACCGGCGAAGGAGATGCGCCCGACAGTGCCGCCGGATTTGCGCGCCGCATGGCGGCAGGAACGGCAGCGCACTCGCTGGTGGCGTTGCGCTTCGGCATTCTCGCGCTGGGGGACCGCAGTTATGCACAATACTGTGCTTTCGGTCATGCACTGGAAACATGGCTGCGGCGCAATCATGCGCAGCCCTTGTTCGACACCGTCGAAGTCGACAATAGCGATAGCGGCGCGCTGCGTCATTGGCAACATCACTTAAGTATTCTCAGCGGGCATGACGAAGCTGACTGGAGCACCCCAAGTTATGGCCGCTGGCGGCTGGCACAACGGCGTCTGCTCAATCCTGGCAGCCTTGGTGCCGCCGCATTTCATCTGGCGCTGACGCCGCTGGATTTACCGGTACCCGTCTGGCAGGCTGGAGATATTGTTGAAATTGGTCCCCGCAATGCGCCCGCCGAGGTAGCCCAGTGTCTGTTGGCGCTGGGTTTGGCGGATGTGCCCATCGTCACTGCCGATAGCGTTGTAGAAGAGTTGACACAAGCCTTGCGCGACCGCCAACTCCCCGAGCCGACCCAATATGCCGCGTTGCGCGGAACGCCGCCGCAGCAACTGTGGCAACAACTGGCAGTCTTGCCGCATCGCGAATATTCGATCGCCTCGCTGCCTGAGGATGGCACGCTCGATTTGCTGGTGCGCCAGATGAAGCGCGCTGACCGGCGTCTGGGTATCGGCTCAGGCTGGTTGACGCACTATGCGCAAGAGGGCGCGGAAATCGCGCTGCGTATCCGCAGCAACAGCAGTTTTCATGCTCCGGTGGACGATATCCCTTTGATCCTGATTGGCAATGGCACTGGTCTGGCCGGTTTGCGCGCGCATCTGCGTGCACGCGTGCGCGCCGGGCGGCGCCGTAACTGGCTGGTGTTTGGCGAGCGTCAACAGGCGTTTGATTATTTCCACCGTGAAGAAATCGAAGCCTGGCAGGTCGCCGGCATGCTGCAACGACTGGACTTGGCATTCTCGCGAGACCAGAGCGAACGCCTGTATGTGCAAGACCGACTACGAGCAGCCGCTGCCGAACTGTGCCGCTGGGTCGATGACGGTGCTGCCATTTATGTGTGCGGCAGCCTGCAAGGCATGGCATCAAGCGTGGCCGCAGTACTCGCCGAGGTACTTGGTGAAGATCGCTTGATCGCGCTGGCAGAGCAGGGGCGCTATCGGCGCGACGTTTACTGAGCTGTCGCTGCACGGATAATCTGGCAATAGATTAATTTTGTTGTAAAAAAGAAACAAAAATCGCACATTTATTGCATGGAAGCAATGTGGTAATGATATTCATTATCATTTGTTTGTATAATTTAGCCAATGTAACAAAATGTAGCATCTCTCTTCCACCCCTTAGCCAGCAACTCATCCGCTTTAGCCGACATGAAAAGCCAGCCTTAAACCATTCATTCGAACAGGCCGATTCATGTCCTATATCAAAAGTCGCAAACATAGTGCTTCCCGTTTCAATGCAACCCTGACTGCTGCCATGGCAGGTGCCATGCTATTACCCGCCGTGGCATATGCGCAGCAAGCGGAGTTGCCCACGGTGGACGTTTCTGCCGCCAAGGACGATACCTACAAGACCGACCACGCGTCATCGGCCAAATACTCGCAGGCGCTGGTGGATACACCGCAAACCATCACGGTGATCAACAAGCAAGTCATGGGCGAGCAGGTGGCCACAACGTTGACCGAAGCGCTGCGCAATACGCCTGGTGTCGGCGCTTTTTATCTTGGTGAAAACGGCTCGACCAGCACCGGTGACGCGATTTATATGCGTGGATTCGATGCGTCGAGCGCCATTTTTGTCGATAACGTCCGTGATCTGGGGTCGGTCTCACGTGACATGTTCAATATCGAGCAGGTCGAAGTGCTCAAGGGGCCAGCTGGCACGGACAATGGACGTGGCTCGCCAACTGGTTCGATCAATTTGGTGACCAAGCAGCCAGAACTGACCAATTACTTTAATGCCAGCACGACCGTTGGTACCGGCAGCCAGAAGCGTGCTACGGCGGATTGGAACAAGGTCATTGATGAGGCTAGTGGCAGTGCTTTCCGTTTGAATCTGATCACCCAGGCCAGCGGTGTGCCAGGTCGTGCTCTGGTGGAAAACAATCGTTCCGGTATCGCCCCATCATTTGTCTGGGGACTCAACACGCCCACCCGCGTCTACCTCGATTTTCTGCATGTTGAACAACACAATCGTCCCGATGGCGGGGTACCGACTGTCGGTTTGCCAGGTTACGCCGCTGGCACGACTACCTCGTCACTGGCGCGCGTAAGTTCGTCGAACTACTATGGTCAAGCGACCGACTACGACAACAATCAGACCGACATGTTTACCGTGCGTGTCGAGCATGACATTTCGCCGAACGTCAAACTGCAAAATACCACGCGCTATGAGAAGACATCGCAGGACTATCTGTTGACTTCGTTCATGGCCATTACGCCATCCACGCTGGCGCTGGCGCGTACCGGCAACCGCAAGAATCAGACCAATGAAATCCTGACCAATCAGACCAATCTCACAGCCGATCTGCAAACCGGATCGCTTAAGCACACTCTGGTCGGCGGCGTCGAATTCACGGAAGAAAAACAACACGCACTCTCGTTTGTCAACCCAACCTATGCGGCTGCCAGCCTGTACAGTCCAGATCCTTTTGCGGCTGGTCCGACTGCAGACTCGTACACAGTGAGCGGCTACAGCGATGGCAAGACAGATACCCTATCTGCCTATCTGTTTGACACGCTCAAGTTCAATGAAAAGTGGTCAATGACTGGCGGCGTGCGTGTCGATAATTACCGCACCACCTACAGCACGGTCACGACCACGGCGGCCACCAGCTATGCCAAGTCGGGTAATTTGTTCAACTGGAAGCTGGCAGCATCTTACAAACCGACGGAGTACAGCAGCATTTACGCCTTGTATGCAACTTCCCAGCAACCACCGGGCGGATCCAGCTTCTCGCTGAACACAACGGTAAGCAATCAGAACAACATCAACTTCCAGCCGGAAAAAACCAAGACCACCGAAATCGGCACCAAATGGGATTTGCTGAACAAAAGGCTGGCCTTGACGGCGGCTTTGTATAACACGCAGGTCGAGAACGACGTCGAGTTGCAAGATGATGGTACCTATGCGTTGACTGGCAAGAAGAGTGTCAAAGGCATCGAGCTGGGACTGTCTGGCAACATCACCGAGAACTGGTCTGCCAGCGTCGGTTACACCTACATGAAGAACAGCATCGACAGTGGCGCTGCTGCGACCTATACCAGCAGCGGTCTGGCATATACGCCGAATCAAGCGTTTACCTCATGGACGACATACAAGTTAGGTAGTAGCTTGACCATTGGCGGCGGCGCTCGCTTCGTCGGAGGTCTTAACCGGGGCGTAGATCGTGCAGCCAGCACGCTCAATCCGCAATACACCAATTCATACTGGGTATTCGATAGTATGGCCAGCTATGTCGTCAGCAAGAACCTGACCTTGCAACTGAATGTGAACAACATCTTCAACAAGGACTATGTGGCATCGATTAATAAGAGTGGCTACCGCTACACTCCTGGTGCAGAGCGTTCTGCATCGTTGACTGCCAACTTCAAGTTCTGATCAAAAAAAGCGGCGCAAATGTGACTACCCATCGCCCCTTCATCCGGAGGGGCGTTGGTTTTTTTAAGGCATTCCATCATGATGTTGCATATTCCTCAGGTACTCAATGCCGATCAGGTAACACATGCGCGCACTGAACTGGCGCGCGCTGATTGGGTTGATGGCAAGGTAACGGTGGGCGCGCAGGGCGCCGGAGTCAAACGCAACCGGCAATTGCCGGAGCGCTCGCCGATTGCAATTCAATTAGGGGCCATCATCCTGGCTGCGCTCAAGGAAAATGGATTGTTTTTTTCCGCAGCACTACCCAAAAAGACCATTGCGCCGCTCTTCAACAGTTACGAAGGCGGCGAACATTATGGCTTGCACGTCGACGGATCGGTGCGCCATCTGCCTGACAGCGAGATCAGTATCCGTACCGATCTATCCAGTACGCTGTTTTTATCTGATCCAGATGACTACGACGGTGGCGAACTGGTTGTCGTTGATACCTATGGCACACACGAAGTCAAGCTGCCTGCCGGTGATCTGATTCTCTATCCGTCGACCAGCCTGCATCGGGTCGAGCCGGTTACACGTGGCGCTCGTGTGTGTTCATTTTTCTGGACGCAAAGCATGATCCGCAATGACTGGCAGCGCAGCATGCTATTTGAACTCGATCAAAACATCACTAGCTTGCGCGCCAGAATCGGTGACACTCAGGAAGTGCTGAGCCTAACCGGCCATTATCACAACCTGTTGCGGCAATGGGCCGAGTTATAAGTGCTTGGGTCGGTCACTGCAGGCAGCTGTTGATCAATCACCCGCCAATTTGAGCTGCCCTGGCCGGGCGGCAATCTTGGTAACGCCAGAAATCTTCGGCGGCGACTCGATTAACACGATCCCTTCGCTATGCGCGATCGTCTCAAGCTCAGTGGCACAAGGCTTGGCATCGAACGCCAGCGCTGCTGTCGAATGGCGTCGCACCTGTTATTTTTATAAGGAAATGTCGGAAATCGATTCCTGCCTGGCGTCCTTCGGTTGATAATGTCGTCCGGATTGAAATAGCGAAATATTGCTACTGAGACAATATAGCCATCGTGCTGCAAACAGATGGGGCAAACCTGGGCGCATGCCAAGAGAGGATAGAACAATATGGGACACCCCACCACACAGGTATCACAACGCCAACGCCAGGCGCGCAAGGCAGCCATTGGCAGCTTTGTCGGCGCCGTGGTCGATTGGTACGATTTTCTACTGTACGGCATTACAGCGGCGCTGGTATTCAATAGCCAGTTTTTTCCAAGCAACAATCCGCGGCTGGGAACGCTGGCAGCATTCGGTACCTTTGGCGTCGGTTTTCTGTTCCGACCGCTGGGCGGAATTGTGTTCGGGCATTTTGGCGACAAACTGGGCCGCAAGAAAATGCTGGTCATCACCGTCTTGATGATGGGCGTCTCCACCGCATTGATCGGTTTGCTGCCAACGTATAGCGCCATTGGCTGGTACGCACCGCTGGCGTTGGTGGTCTTGCGTGCCGTGCAGGGCTTTGCGGTCGGCGGCGAATGGGGCGGAGCGGCCTTGATGGCGGTGGAAACGGCGCCGCAGGGCAAGAAAGCCTTCTACAGCAGCGGCGTGCAAGTCGGGTATGGCGTCGGTCTGGTGCTGGCCACCGGCATCGTGTCGATATTGACGCATGTGCTCGACAATCAAGCCTTCCTCAGTTGGGGCTGGCGGCTGCCTTTCCTGTTCAGCATCCTGCTGGTGCTGGTGGCATTGTGGATACGCGCATCGATGGAAGAGTCTGACGAGTTCGTCAAGCAGGTCGGCACAGCCGGCGAACGCAAGGAAAAGCTGCCGGTATTGACTGCGCTGCGCAAGAACCCCAAAAGCTTTCTGCTGATCATCGCCCTGCGCATGGCCGAGATGTTCACGATGTACATCGTCACTGCGTTTGCGCTGTCGTATTCGACCAAAAATCTGGGCATGTCGCGCGATCTGTTTCTCAACATCAGTTTGCTGGTCGGTGCTGTCAGTTGCGTGACCATCCCGCTGTTCGCGCTGGCCGCTGATCGTATTGGCCAAAAGCCCGTCTATGTGCTTGGCGCAGTGATCGGCTTGCTGTCGTCGATACCGTTTTTCATCGCCATGGAAGCACGCTCGGTGCTGTGGATCGTGGTGTTTTCGATCTTGCTGGCCAATATTGCGCATGACATGGTGGTCAGTGTGCAGCAACCGTTGTTCACACAGCTATTCGGTGCACAATATCGCTACAGCGGTGCTGGCGTCGGTTACCAGTTTGCCAGTGTGGTCTGCGGTGGCTTCACGCCCTTTATTGCCACCGCGTTGCTGGGCATCAATGGCTCCTGGTATCCAGTGGCCGCTTATCTGGCCGGTGGCTGTCTGCTTTCGGTGATCGTCTCTATCAGCATGCGCATGGATCGTAGCGATGCCGGCAGCGACGCTGAGCATGCGAGCGTTGCAAGCACGGTCAGCGCCAGCTAGGGCAACGGTCTTGCTTGCTGGAAATTTGGTCGTCATTTGAGCTAAATTTGATCCAGATTTAAAATGTCATCGGTATTGAGACGACAATCATCCCGTTTCATCTGATCAACGCCAGGGGCAAGATGACTGGCATGGCTGCAAGAGATCCCGTTGCCAAGGAGCCAAGATGGCAAACAGTGCGATAAGCAAGAATCAACGCGAGGTGAGCGGTAACATCGCGTCCACCACCGTTCCCAAGATTCGTATCTACATCGAACGTCCGGAAGAAAGTGCAGACTGGTTTGTCAATGTGCGCCACGTCAGCTACAAAGGCAGCTGGCGCGCCGAGCCGCACGCCCATCCGCAGCACGGGCAAGTGATCTTCGTGCGCAGCGGCCGTGGCGTGATGAATCTGGAAGGCCGCAGCGTGCCATTCGAAGGACCATGCGCCTTGGTGTTGCCAACCGAATGCGTGCACGGTCTCGATTACGAAATCGATGTCGACCGCTGGTTGATGACGATAGAACTGGCCTACCTGACCCAGGTCAATGCCAAACTGCAGGAATTTGTCCAACTCTGGTCGGCACCGCGCATCATTCCGCTATCGCACACGGTCGAAGCGGAAGTCGAGTTCGACAGCTTGCTCAGAAGAGTAGACCAGGAAGTCAAGTCGACAGAAGTCGGCCATATTGAAGGCACGGAAGCGTTGTTGACGATTCTGTTCCTGATGCTGGTGCGCGGCATGCCGCTTGACCAGATCGGTAATGAAGGCGCGACGCGCAATGACACCCGGCTGGCAGAACGCTTCCGCGATCTGGTGGAACAGCATTACCGCGACAACGTGCCGTTGCAGGAATACGCTTCGCTGCTGGCGGTGTCGCTGGTGCAATTGCGTGCAGCCTGTGCTTCAGCTACGGGGCAAAGTCCGACCAAGATGATCCATGCGCGGTTGGTGACCGAAGCCAAGCGCAATCTGATCTTTGGTGATATGTCGGTGGAACAGATTGCGTTTGGACTGGGGTTTTCCGATGCGGCTTATTTCACACGGTTCTTCCGCAAGGAAGTGGGGCAGACGCCGAGTCAGTTTCGGGCTGCGGCGAGGTAACGCATCAATCTTAAATGGCGTTGATTTTTATTTGGCAGCTGTGAGCAT
>JAMFSU010000016.1 GCA_026225475.1 Duganella sp. | reverse complement strand
GCAGCGCAATGCGCAGCGAGCAGTTGAATCTGATCCGCTTCGAGCCGGGCCAGTGATGTGCTGTAGAAAATGGATAAGAGGGGCGCATGTTTGAGCGCAGCGAGTTTGCGACCCTCCCATTTTCTGCGGCGCATTGCTGGGAACCCCGTAGGGGCCCGGATCGCGCGGTCGCCTTCTTTTGCTTAGCTTTTCTTGGCGAGACAAGAAAAGTAAGCGGCTGCCGGGCCGCTCCCGGCTAGCTCGTCCGAAGAAAACAAAGATTCAACGACGCACTGAGGTAACCGGCTAGGTAGTCCGAAGAAACCCAACATCAGTAAGCAAGAAAATCGTTGGCAGTTTTTAAGTTTCCCGCTTACTGGCATCGAAAAAAAACACTCACACGTGAGACAAAATTTTCTCCAACATTTCCCACCGCGTTTCTTTCATTGCGACAATCTGTCGCATTTCAAGCGCCCTCCTCATCCCCTAGAATTCACGCCTGCACAACCTTCCGCGAAGCCTGAAAGTTGATGCATCACGACCTGCCGGTTTGTTATGGCAGCGCTTCCAATGCACCTGCAAGTCCTGTAAATCATGAGTCCACCGATGAAGCTGACCCGTTGCGCCTGCGCGATTCCCCTGTTGTTTTTAGTCAGTGCCAAGGCCTCGGCACAAACGGCAGATGCCACCACCAGCACCGACAGCAAGCTGCCCGACATCACCGTCACCAATGCCCGCCCTCGCCATAACGTTGATAGCAGTGCCGACACAGCTCGCGCGCTCAATGTCGAACCTGGTTATGCTGCTGCCGCCGGTGGCGTATCGGCACTGCCGGTGCTCAACGGCTTTGCCGCTGACCGGCTCAAGGTCAAACTCGACGGCATGGAAATCACCTCGGCCTGCGGCAATCAGATGAATTCGCCGATGTCTTACATGCCGCCGTCGCAACTCGGCACAACCCGCTTGATGGCTGGCATTACCCCGGTCAGTGAAGGCGGTGACAATATTGGCGGCACTATTGCATTGTCCTCGCCCGCGCCACAATTCGCCAAGGACAACAGCAAGCTGCTGAGCACCGGAAGTTTTTCGGTACTCACCCGCAGCGTCAATGCCGAAGTCACGGCGTCGGTCAATGCCACCGTTGCCAGTGACACCTTGTCCGTCAGCTATACCGGTAGCAGTTCCAGCGCCGAAAGCTATGTGGCCGGCAACGGTCAGAAGGTATTGGGCAGCCAGTACGAAAGCAACAATCACGCGCTCACGCTAGCTGCGCGTGGTGATGATCAGCAACTGGTGCTCAAGGTCGGGCAGCAATACATCCCCTACCAGGGTTTCCCCAATCAATACATGGACATGACCGACAACCATGCCACTTTCGTCAATCTTGGCGATGAGCGCCGTTACGACTGGGGCAAGCTGTACGCCAAGTTGTATTGGCAGCAGACGGAACATGCGATGGGTTTTTTCTCGTCCGAGCGTCCCGGCACTATGCCGATGAATACCACTGGCCGCGACATGGGCTATAGCCTGCGCGCTGACTTCAATGTCGGTCAGGATGACAGCGGCACGCTGCGTCTGGGCAATGAGTGGCACAGCTTCCGCCTCAACGATTATTGGCCGGTAGTGACCGGCTCCAGCATGATGGGACCCAATACCTACGTCAATATCAACAACGGCACGCGCGACCGTTTCGCCGTCTTTGCCGAATGGGAACAGCAACTCTCGGCGCGCTGGAGCACGCTGTTTGGCATCCGCGATGAACTGGTGAAAACCAACACCGACGATGTGCAAGCCTACGGTAACATGATGACCGCCGCTGACACGGCCGCCGCCGCCGCGTTCAACGCCAGCAATCGTGCCAGAACCGACAACAACATCGACCTCACCGCGCTGGCGCGCTTCACCACCGACGAGCGCAAGACGGTTGAATTCGGCTATGCCCGCAAGACCCGCTCACCCAACCTATACGAACGCTACACCTGGGGCCGCAGCACCATGGGCATGACCATGACCAACTGGTTTGGCGACGGCAACGGCTATGTCGGCAACATTAACCTCAAGCCGGAAGTGGCCAACACCCTCAGCGGCACGGTCGACTGGCACAGCGAGCAAAGCAGCAACGGCCAGCGCGACTGGTTCGTTAAATTTACGCCTTATGTCAGCTATGTCGAAAATTACATCGACGCAGACGTCATCGGCACATTCAATCCTTATAGTGTGAGTTCGGCCAGCGGCGTGCTACTGCAATTCGCCAATCATGATGCCTATCTGTACGGTGCCAATCTGTCATGGAAATTGCCGCTGGCGAAACGCAGCGTGCTCGGCGATCTGAACCTCACCGGCAAGGCCGATCTGACCTATGGCCGCCGCACCGATGGCGGCAACCTGTATCACATGATGCCGTTTAATGCCCTGCTGGCACTAGAGCAACAACAAGGCCTGTGGAACAACCGCGCCGAGGTCAATTACGTGGCACGCAAGACGGTAGTCGACAGTCAGCGCCTGGAACCGGTCACCGCCAGCTACACCCTGGTCAATCTCAAGAGCAGCTATCAGGCGACCAGCAATATCGTGCTCAGCGCCGGCATCAGCAATCTGTTCAATCGCAATTATGCCGAGGCCTTGGGCGGGGTGTATCTATCGGGCTTGAGCAATACCATGGCTGGCGGTTTGCAGGCGCTGCCAGGGTATGGGCGGTCGTTTGATGTGGGGATGATAGTGAGTTTTTGACGCTTCGCCAGCAGCGCCGCTACCAGAGATAGACGCCGCCGTTATGACCATGTAGGGCATGCGCCTCCATATCCACTAGCACCATATGATAGGGGGTTGGCATATGGTGCCAGGTCCACTTTCCGGCACGCATTGCGGCGATACTGCTGGCGGTTCCGGTTCCGGCAAGCAATTTATCTGCCATGCCGAAATGTTGCGGGCGATCTGTTTTATCAATTTGACTGGCTTTGGGATGCGTACTGAGGTCAACAGCAGAGCCGGATTTGACTGGATTGCTCCATTTAATCGCAGAATGTTTCAACGGCCCTTTCTTACGCTTGCCGGCTGGGGTATGCGCTGTATGATTTCCCTTCGTTGGTGTGGTTGAAAAATCAAGCCCGCCCTGCCCATCCAGGATATAAAACGCATCTTCATAACTCGCGCCATTGCTGGAGGTGTAATCCTTCGGGCCAGTCATGGCGTTGCCGGTGCGTTTCAATTGCATTGCTTTGTACGATGCTAGATCCTCGATTCCGTCGTCGGAAATACCTCCATGTCCTTCGATATTCAAACCGACTTCCGCGGTCAGATCTTCGCCGACTTCAGTACTTTCATCTACTTGGTCATCGCCAGCATTCGTGTCGCTCTGCATTTTTTTGAACAAATTCCACATTTCAACTTGTGTATCGTGGCCATAACTGGAATGAGTCAATGCCAGCGTCGCCTGTTCGTCGCTGGATTGCGCCTCCACCAATTCAGCGACAACGTTATACATTGAGCGTGTCAACACGCGCTGTACCGGCATGGTCTGGTTACTGGCACGGGCAGATTGCATCATTGGCTGCCGCACCACTGAGGTAACGACGTCCCCGACCTGCTTGCTATGCATCTGCAACGCCCGCGCCCCCATTACATCGGCCTCAGCTTCCAACCCGGCATCATCATTGACCGCCACCCCCGCCTTCATCTGCCGGGTCGGCTGCACGCGGCCCTGCGCCTGCTGCACCACATGCCATGCCTCATGCGGCAGATGCTGCTCCTGCCCTGGCGCCACATGAATCTCGCTACCTTGCGCATAGGCATGGGCATTGAGTTGCGCCGGTTGCGGCGAGTTGTAATGGACCTTGACGTGGTCCATGCTCATATTAGAAAGCGATTCGATCCCTGATTTCAAACCATCAGGCAGACCGGTTTTGTTTTCTTTTTTCTGCATGACCGCCGCCGGTTCAGGCGCAGCGCTATCGATCAAGGCCCGCAATTGCACCGCTTGATGGCCGCGCGGACTGTTGTCTGCCAAACGCTGCAATTGTGTTTGCAAGCCCGCTTGCACACGCCTGTCGACAAACTGCGCGACCGTGACCTGACGCTGACTGACAGTACCAGCCACGCCCTGTTCTGCTCCCTGCAGCATCGAGGTCTTCATGCGTCTCTCCTTCAACAATTGCAATCGGGACAAACTTGCCGTTCAGTCAAGCTACGGCTGTTCATCCCGTTCCTTGATCCGATATTGATACCAGACAATCAAACAAACAATGAACAACACCAGGAAAATCGGAATCATGTAACCGTTGGCCAGATAGTGCAGGAACGGATCGCAAAACAGCAAGGACAGCGACAGAAACATCCACACGACACCGATGATGGCGGCCGGGGCATGGTAATAGGCTGTCATGGTTTCACGCCATTTGCACGACAAATAATACAAGGCCGCGCAGCCGATCAGCAACATCAACACCAGCTTGGTCGCCAGGCGGAACACATACAGGTTCTCGCAGACCGTTTTGCATACCACCGACACCTCGGCACCCGGGGTCTTTTGATAGAAGTCGGACAGGCATTGGTTCACATCCATGCTGACGTCGCATTGCTGCACCCCTGCGGTGGGCGGCAGCACGCCCTGCAACGATGCCTTGGCCGCGCCGCCAGCGGCCGGCTGATTCATCGCCAGCGGCCAGAATCCGACACCGCCAAAGTTGTCCTTGAAGTAAATGATGTCATCCTGCAATTGCTGCCAGTTGTCATGATCGAAGGTAATTACCGGCACGATCTGGCGCAACACGGCTTCGCGTTCGGCGCCATGCAAGCTTTGTTCGACACTGAGCCGCAACTGTTTCTTGGTGTCGGTGGTCGGTTCAGCCAGCAGCACCATGAAATGCGGACGTCTGTCCGCATCCCGCTCGACCCGCGCCAGAAAGTCCTTGTTGCGGTTGTTGTCGCTGGCAGTGACCACGTTATACAGATTGGCATAGTCATAGATGCCCTTGCCCATGGCGGTATGGCGCATCATCAGATTGATGCCGTCACCGGCCTTGGCCTGGCGCAGGCGGCTGCGCAAGGTGTCGACGAACTTATTGAACACTTGCACCGAAACATCATCATCGGGATAACCATCAAAGAACAAGGTGACACCGCCACCATTGGTCGGCACGAAGCGCTCGCCGAATGGCAAATGGTTAGAGATCGTCGTGGTCCAGTTATGCAGCTTGATCGACAGCAAGCTGACGATGCTGTTGGTCAAGCGCTCCAGCACCTGTTCCTTGCGGCTCTTGTCGAGCTTGGCCCAGGAACGCCAGTCGTCGCGCTGGATCACCCAATCGATGGAGGTCTGATGACGCTGGGCGATGTCGACAAAATCCTGCTGCGCCAGATCGCCATTTTCAGCCGCAGCAACAAAATCGCGACCATCATTGGCTTGCCGCAACACACCGGTGTCGTCAAATGTCGGGCCGTAATAGGCAATCCGCGACAAGGTGCTGAAATCCACCGTCTGCCGCGAACCAGCCATCCAGAACGGATAAAAACCATATACCTCGCCATTGAGTTCATCAAGTACGCAACCGCAACCATTGCCATCCCACAGCACATGTTTGCTAGCGTCATAGACCGGCTTCTTGCGCGCGGTCGCGCGTATGGAGGCGCGATACTTGATGTAGAACGCTTCGATCTGCTGCGGCATCAGCATGGCCTCGCTGGCACTGCAGCTTTTCGCCTGCCACAGCTTGTCGAGCTGGGCGAACAGGGTCGCATCGCGCAAGGCGGTTTCCAGTTCTTTCATCTGGTCGGCGCTGATCTTGCGACGATCATTGAGGTCGCCCGGTATACCACTCTGGCAGGCGCCAATACCGTAGCGCAAGCGTGCCATGACCGCCTTGTCGAACAGCCATTGCTGCGGATAGTCGAGATCTTGCAGGCCCTTGAGCATATCCAGCACCACCGGTGGCACCGGTTCGTTCTTGCGATTGGCATTGAGCTCGGCCAGCGCCCTTGCGGTCAGGATATAAGAGGTGCTGGTCTCGGCAGCGCTCAGAATGTCCGGCAAATACTGATCAATCGGCGCATCGACCTTGGCCGTGGCATCCAGTATCGCTTCGCTGAAGCTGGCTTGATTGGGATAAGCACCCGATAGCGGCTCAATCGCATTGATCACCGTATCCGGCACCACCTTGCCATCGCGCAGCGCCTGCAATGACTCCAGCGTCAACTGGTAACTCTGCGAGAACGCCGCATCTCTGGCTGCCGGCAGATACGCCTGCGCCTGCGTGCCGAGGTCCTTGAGTGCCTCCAGCACCGCCGCATCGAACAACGGTTGATTGAGATAAACCACGTCCTGCAACGCCGACAGTTTGGCCATCACCTGCGACTTCGATGCCAGCAACTTGAAATCGGCAGCGGTCAGTGTGTAGTGATAAATGATCAGCAAGGCGCGATCCGGATCGGTTTCGGGCGCGCGTTTGTTATCGGTCTCGTAATGATAGAGACGCAGCATGGCGATGATTTGCTCATCGGTGCCAGCCAACCGGATCTGGTAATAGCGGGCCTTGTCATCGGGCTCAAAACTGGCGATCCAGCGTCCCAGATCGGTGCTGATCAAGTCGCTCTTCCACTCCGGATGCGCGGTCACGGTGGCGGCAAAATGCAGCAAGGCGGCAATCGAGGCATTGGTCAGGTTGCCGGAAGGCTCCATCTTGAACTCGAACCAGAAACGATTCAGCCATGACAAGGTGATCGGCCCGATCAGATTATCCGACAGCGGTAGCGTGCTTTCGCGATAGGCCTGCATGTAGGCAGGGTCTTCCGAATAGATTTGCAACAGCGCTTGTTGAATCTGTTTGCGCATAGCCGGGGTCAGCTTCCTGACCACGTCCTGCGACAACAACTGTGCCTCCGGACCCTCCAGCGGTACCGTGGTGACGGCCACTTTGCTGACAATGGCGCGCGCTGCCTCGGGCGTCATCTGCGCTGCCATGCTTGCAGGTGCGGTTACCGCTGCCGGCGCGACGTCGCTGGTGACGGCCGCAGCGCTGGCTGCCGGTTTGGCGGGGCTGAGCGCTGCCGGTGCAGCGCTCTTTGCAACTGGCGTTGTTGTTGCTGGTGCTGTGACCGGTGCCGCCAGCTTGGTCACCGTCGCTGGCGGCGTTGTCGTTGCTGGTGGTACCAGCATCGGCGTCACGACGGGCGTGGCAGCCACGGCGGGCGCCGGCGTTGGCATGGGTGACGGCGTTGGTAACGCAGTTTCCGAGACCGGCGCCGGTGCCGTGACTGCTGAGGTACTGGTGCTAACAGCTGCGGGCGCTGCTGCATCGGCATCGGTCTCGGCACTGACGGCCGGCTGCGCAATGAGCAGGCAACTGGCAGCAATCAGTGCCTGGGCGATCAAGGCTTTGGTCATGCTGACCGCTGCTGCGTGTGAAATAGTGCTCATATCAGATCGTCCGCCCTTCTTTGATGAATTCTTTTTTGATTCCGCGCAACAGGTCGTCCTTGCTCACCGTACTGCGCCCCTGCCGTTCGGCACGCATGGCGGCATAGCGCACCACGTTGAGCAAGGCGCCACCGGAGAGCACATTGTCTTCGGCCAGTTCTTCCAATTGCACGTCGGCTGCCAGATGACGCCGTTGCGGAAAGACGTTCTGCCACAAGCGCAGTCGTTGCAAGGCATCCGGCAACGGGAAATAAATCGCACTTTGAAAACGCCGCGCAAACGCTTCATCGATGTTGCTCTTGAGATTGGTCGCCAGAATCACCACGCCGGGAAAATCTTCAATCCGTTGCAGCAGATACGCCACTTCCTGATTGGCATGACGGTCGTTGGCGCTGCTGCCTTCGGTGCGCTTGCCGAACAAGGCATCAGCTTCGTCGAAAAACAGCACCCAGTTCTTGTTTTGCGCCTGGTCGAACACATTGGCCATGTTCTTTTCGGTCTCACCGATGTACTTGGAGACGATCTTGGACAAATCGATGCGATACACATCCACCTGCGCGGCCTTGCCCAGCAAGGTCGC
The DNA here is from genome assembly GCA_026225475.1 of Duganella sp. Classification (GTDB taxonomy): domain Bacteria; phylum Pseudomonadota; class Gammaproteobacteria; order Burkholderiales; family Burkholderiaceae_D; genus Herbaspirillum. Next base: position 7,863 of record JAMFSU010000016.1, on the reverse strand, counting down.
GGTGAGCGTCTTGCCGGTACCGGGCGGCCCATAAAACAATGTGCGATAACCGGGCTTGACGTTCTTGTCGAGATGCCAGCGCTGCATCACCGCCGCGCCGCCTTGCAACCAGATATTGATATGTTCGACCTCTTCCAGCACTTCCGGCGCCAGCACCAGATCGCTCCAGTCCAGTTGCGTCGTGATGCGCTTGGCCGGGAATCCGGCGTTGTAGTCTGGCTTGTGCTCCTGGCCCGAGGTCCAACGATCCAGAAATTCGCTTGCCACATTCAATGCAGCGCTGAGCACCGGCTCGCCTTCGGCACGCTGCTCTAGTCGCAACATGGCGGCACTGGCAAAGAAATGTTCGGTATCGAACAGCTGTTGTACCGCAAAGCGGCGCGCCAGATCATCGCCGGCCAGAATAAAGACCGCAGTTTCACAGGTCGGCATCAGGCCGGCATGCTGCTTGCCCTTCCAGCCACCGAATTCGGTATAGCTGCGTTCGGTATTTTTGTTCGCCGTCAACAGCAAATCCAGCGCTTGCGGCCGCACATGCGGCAACAAGGTCAGCATCAACACCAGCCGTTCATCAAAACCCATCTTGTACTGGCGGATGCTGGCGGCATACGGTGACGGGTCATCCGCCACATCCGGCGGCAGGTGCTGATGAATATCGTGCGGTCCACCTTCATGCATGAAGTAGGCATGAAAGCGCGTCGTCAGTACCTCATTGAACCAGGCAATTTCGCGCTCCAGACTGCGGGCATTGGCCGCCAAGGCATCCATGGGTATTCCTTTATCCTGATCGGTCATGGCCATTTCACCCACAGAGGTTGTTCCATCCAAGGGTAATGCACGGTAGAAATTCCCCATGGCAGTCGCTCCAACAACATATCAAACGGACCGTGCTGAACCTGCAGATGCCAACCATCTTCGCGCTGCGACAAGCGGCCAGGACGTTGCAGGAAAGTCTCGCGCAAGCCCTGTATCGAGGTCTTGCCCAGTGCACTCCAGTGCGCCACCATGGCACCGAGCATTTGCTCGACCAGGTCTTGCTCCTGTTCGGTCACGCTGATTTCCTGTGGTAGCGGCACTTGCAGGGGCACGCCGCATAACAGCTTGTTGAGCGTCAATTGATATTCGGGCGCCGCGCTTTTTCCATCCACCATCACTTGCAGCAACAGTGCCGCCCGCTGGGCCGCATCCTGATTGATGAAACGTTTTTCGCTGGTCAATGCCAACGTCTCCCATACCCGCGTCAAAAATGGCCAGGTCAGCACCAGACCGGCATTGGCAACAGGAATTTCGGTTCCGGCCGGAATTGTCGTAGCGCCCATCGCGTCGCCTTCATTGCGGCTGTGTACTGCCTCGGTAGTGGCTGTGGCGGCACGCTGCGGCGTCGCTGCCAGCGGCGCGATGCCCATCTGATGGCGCAGCCTTGCCGTCAATGCCGGCGTCACCGTCAAACCGCGCTGATGCACCAGAAATTGCAAAAAATCATTGGCAAAACGTGCCGGCTCAAACACCGGCCCGACACCAAACAGATACGGTGCCAGAAACGCCCATTCCAGCCCTTGCAGTTGGGTCGCGCTCAACTGCCGGTGCTGTTCTGCGCAGGCATCGGCAACATCAGCGACATAACGACGCCAACGCTGGACCGTGGTAGCGCTATGTGGACTCAGCCTGGCCAACTGCGGCCATAAGGTGGGCGGCAGCAATGTCAGCAGCCGTGTCACAGCCGCTGGTGTGCTTGCCCAGCGCTGCCATAAAGGCAGCAACTCGGGCGCCTGCTGTGCATGCGCGGCGGCCAGCCATTGCGACAATCCCTCTGGTTCGCGGCCTGGAGCGCCAACGAAATCGGCATCCAGCAGAAAATCGAGATAAACCGGCTGCTGCAGTGGTGTTGACACTGGCAGCGCAGCCGTTGCCGTTGGCGCTGTGACAATCACATCTGGCGGCGTTGGCAACATGCGCGGCAGCGATGCCGGTGCGCTCGCGGCCAAGGCTGGCGCCACGACAGTTGTCGTGGCAGTGATAGTCGGCGCTGCCCCGGCGACCCGTTCCGTACTGGCCTCGGCAATTGCATCCAAATCCACCGGCTGCTGCTGCAACAGCGCCTGCAACACCGCCTGAAAATAAGCCGGACGATGCGCCATTGCCAACGCAGCCGCCTGCGTGCTAATCGCTTGCAGGAACGTATGCAACTGTGCGACGGCGGCTTCGTTGTGGGCCTGCAGGTAAGCCGTGACGATATGTTCCCAATCGCTGGCCGACAAACCAGTGTCAGCCAATACCTGATGCAGCAGCGGATCGTGCCAGGCCGGATCGACTTGCAAGCGTGCAAACAGTTGCTGCAATGCCTGGCGCTGCTGTGCCAGCGTGGTTGGGCTATCTGCTGTTGCTGCCATAGCTGCGGCGGCATACGCCACCGTCGATGCGGCGACTTCGACCGCTGTCGGTGCGTCCACAAGCGACGTGATTAACGCAAGAATCGAGCGCAGCACGGGTGTCAGCGTTGCCGTTGCCGTTGCTGATTGCGTTGATTGCGCTGAATACGCTGAGTGCGTTGCCATTGCCGGTGGCGGCGTCAAGTGTTGCTGTGCCAGCCGCTGCCAAGTGGATAAAAACTGTTGCTGCCATGCTTCCTGATTGAGCTTGGCGTCTTGCATCAACGCTGCCATCAGTTGCGCCACCGCCACCGCGTTTGCTACGCCATGGATGCCATCGGTGGGCACAGGTTCGTTGGATGCAGCCGCTGCCGCATCAATGGTCTCTGCCGTTAGCGCCGCCGGCACATGGAGCAAATGCTGCAAGCCAGCCTGCCAAAGTTGGCGTTTCCAGTGTATAAACGCAGCCGGCGGTAACACCACCGACAGCGCCGTGGTGGTGGCGATCAGTGCTGATGTTGCCTGCGCTGGCGCATCCTGCGCAAGCGACGGCAAACTGAGCGATTCGCGCAACAGCAACCAGACCGGTGCCGTCGCCGGCGCCAGCAAGACCATGATGTCGTAGAGCATGCTCTCGGGAAATGCGGCGGCTATCCTGGCGAGCGTTGCCTCATTGATGCCGTAATGCTGCAAAGCTTGACGCAACAAAGGAGCATGCTTGTCCAGCAGCACGTCCCAGTCGCTGTACAACATGGCCGGATTACCTTGCATCAACGCCTTGGCCAGACGACTCACCAATTGCGTCTGGCTGCGCTGGTCCAGCACATCAAGATGCTGGAGCGCGCTGTTGCCATTACCGTTGCCGTTGCCGTTGCCATTATCATTGCTCGGCGGCGCAACCGCAGGTGCCTCGGTCACGTTGGCAGCGGCGGCCACGTTCTGCGCAAACAGTTCAAGATCAACAATCCGATTCTGTGCCAGCGCCTGCAGCACTTGCACATAGTAGAAATGCACGTCGCGCGCGCTGCGGCCATGCGCGATGATGGCATCGACGAAAGAGGATTCGGTCACCCGGTTGTGGATCAGGCGTTCCAGGTCGGCCACACTGTATTGCTGCCAAGGCATACCTGGCATGCGGCTGCCCGCGTCTGCCAGGAGCGGCTGCGACGATGGCGCGACAGCGCTTGCTGGCGAGGCGGTGGCATCTTCTGCCTGCGACACAGCGACCAGATGCGGCATGGCGACTGCGGCAACTACCGCAGGGTGCGGCAACCCTGACGGATCGAGTGCGCCATCCTGAACCAGCACCATGCGGCGACGGTCCGCGCCAAAGGTCTGCTGCAACACCGCAACGCGCGCCTGCACTGCTGCTGGCGCGGCACCGGCACCGAGCATGACGGCGCTCACATAGGCGTCCAGATCAAGCGTTACCGGCGCAGTGTGGGATGCCGCTGGTGCTGGCGTCATGGCGCTTGGCGGCACCGGCGGCTTTTGCTCCGGTGTTTGTTCCAGTGCCTGTTCCGGCTGCTGCAGCAAATACACCATCGCAGCGCGCCACCAGTTGCGCTGCCAATGGCTCCAGCGCACGGCACCGTCATCTGCGCCTTCGTCCAAGGTAGCACGCAAGAGTGCATCGTCCCAGAGCTGATCGTTAAAGTCTGCCAACTGCGGTGCCAGCAATACCAGCATATCGCGCAACAATGAGCGCGGAAAAGTGGCGGCGATCTTTTCGCGGATATCGCCATAGGCTGCGTAGTGTCGGATAGCAGATCGCAACAACGGCTGGTGGCTGTGTTGCAGCATCTGCCATTGCTCATAGATGGCGCCAGCATGACCGCCCATGAATACCGAAGTCAGCTGATTGCGTGCCGCGACCACGGCAGACTCGGGCTGCTGCATCGGTTCTTGCATTAGCGCTTGATTCGCCTCTGGCATTGACTCTGGCATTGGCTCGTGCGTCGTCGTGGCAGTCGCCACTGGGGGCATGGCACTGGCATCGCCCGTTACCAATACATCTCTTACCGTTAGCGTGCTGCTGGCCGCCATCAGGGCCAGCGCCCGCCCGGCGTCGACCAGCATGGCGTCGGTGCGGCCCTCGGGCAATCCGTGCTGCAGTTGCACGGCCGCCTGCGCCAGCGTTTGCTGGCGCTGTGCTGCCACAGCGGCGACTGCCAATTCGAACAGAGGCGCTACCGCAAGAACCACCGGCGACGGCGTCAGACGGCTCGCCAATACGGCTTCCCACACTGCCTGCTGGGCGGCACGCAAGAGCGCGTTATCGCCAATGATCTGCTGCAGCAAGGCGCTCAGGTCGGCTAATTGCGATAATACGGTGGCCGCATGCAGCGGATCGAGCGCCTGTAGCAAGGCCTGTAACTGACTTTGTGGAAACTGTCGGGCCAGGCGCGCCAGCATCTGCATGCGCTGCGGCGCTGTGTGCAATGCTGCCAGCAAAGCATTGCCATGATGTTGCAGCACCCGCGTCAACAAGGTCTCCGGCAAGGTAACCGCGCTAGCGCCAGCACCGCCCTGCGTCTGCGGTGCCGCCACAATGCCGTCGGCCAGATAGGCCAGCAGACGTACTAGGTCAGCAGACGCGGCCGATTGCGGCAGTGCCGTTTGCGCCGCTGCCGCGCCGTGCGTGGCTTGTTCCAACGCCTGCTCCAGCGCCTCACCCAACAACTGCGCCAATACATCCGGCAGCGCCGTCATAGTGACCGCACCAAGGTCCAGCTCCAGATGGTCGATGTACCAGACGACATCGCCGCCGGCGCAGCGGTCGAACACTTGTTCCATGACCGGCAACAAACGCTCCACCACCAGTTCACGCAAGGCATCGCTGTGTGTCATCTCCAGCGTGGCAGAGACAAAACTGAGCTCGAACTGCAATTCGCCGATGCGATGGTTGGCGCTCATCTCGTCACACCCAATACAATTGGTTGCTGCCGCGCCGATGCCGCTGCAAGAAGGTCACCAGGCTGGCGCTGGCAGCGTCCAGGCGTGCCGTCTCGGCACCGCCGACATGACGTTGCAAATGTTCCAGCCATAAGCGGTGACGCTGCTCAAAATCGCGCATGGCAAGAAAATCGAGCCAGTGAAATTCCGGATACAAATGCGCGGGCAGATTGCGGCACACGGTTTCCTGCGCCAGACTGCGAAAATCGGGATCGCTGAAACGCGCGGACCATCCCGAAAACACCACACTGACCCGACTGCCAAAAAATGTTGGGTCATCCTGGTTGTGCTTGCCATCCCCATCGTGACCACCGTCATCATCGGCGCGCCGACGCAGCAACACATGCTCGAGCAGATAAAAGCCTTCCGAGGCGATATTGAGCTCGCAGATGAAGCGCCGCAATTGCTGCACATGCCGCTCCGCTTCTTCTACATCGGCATAGCTACCCAGCTTGACCACGCCACTGCGGCGCTCGTGCGTCTGGAAGTGCACATGCACCACGTCGTCGTACTGTTCGATGAGGTAGTTGTCCAGTCGCACGCCTTGCGTGAGCAAGGCCAGGGGCAGGACTTCCTCATGGTTTTGCGCAGGTTCGGCAACGGCGTTGGTGTCCGGTTGCTGCTCCTGCTGCCTTGCCAGTTGCGACAAATGCGCTGTGATGCGTGTGTAATCCGCCGCCGACAATTGATCGCCGGCACTGAGCCGCAATTTGGCTTGTAACAAGCGCGCGCTGAGCGCGTTGTCCGACTGCTGCGCCGGCAGCATCAACAGGATCGCGATCTTGGCATGCACCCCGGCCCGATTGATGCGACGTTCAGCATGGTGATCGGTGCGCCAGGCACCCTGGGTGTAATCAAAGGCGGTGGCACGATCGCGGCTGAGCGCGACGATATTTTTGAGGAAGGCCAATTTGTTGTCGATCAGGGCCGCGCCGTTCTGTCCCTCTTCGTAGTAATTGAAGCGACGCAGCGACTTTTGCGAAAACTCTTCGCCATACATTGCCAGCAAGACATCGATCAAGCGGCTGCGCCGGTCCTGCGGCTTGTCGATACGGCTCACGATGGTATCGAGCAGCTCACCAATGCGCGCGGAGCTGTCGACATACAGTTGTTCAATCAGCGGCAAGGCCTGATCGTCAATGACTTGCGAAAAATAGGTGCGATGCGCATCGTCGATGGAAAACACCTGGGGAATGGCCTGCAAGTTTTCCAGATAGTTAGCCATCAATTGTTCGGCCAGATAGAGATAGGCTTTCAGTTGCCGCGCACTGACGCGATTGGCCAGCGGCGCCGACACCGGCACGCCGAAATGGTTGATGCCGTAAATGGCCGGGAACTGATGCTGGATCGAATAATACTCACGCAATGGCCGTTGCACACCTTGCGGCGCTGGCACTACCTGCTCCAGCGTCTGCACCGTATGGCGCACGGTATCGAACTCAAAGCGCGCCTTGCGCAAGGCAATACGGGCGTCATCCAGAACCGCCTGTGCTTTTTCTGCCTGCAACTGGACATCTTGCACCGGTGTCGGTGGGTGGTAGTGACCGACCGCGCCACTGGCAAAATGCAGACGCAAAAAACTGTTTTGTGCGGCCGCCGGAAAACGCAGGCGCAATACCTTGCCAGCAACACTGTCACCTTGCACTGGCTGGCCGTCTTGATCGCACAGGCTCAGGCGTTGCACATGGGCCACGCCATCGACGGCCTGCACCAGCGAAATCAGCCGGGCAATCGGAATTGCCGCGCCCGGCGTGGCAGCACCAGTATTGACGATGCGACCATGCTCGGTGCGCGGTCCGGCGAACAGTTGATCGAGTGTCGCGCCAGCCTCGTAGGCATCGAGATAGCGCTCGACCCGAAAACCCGACACCACCTGCTGTGAGCAGCGAAAGAAAATTTCGGCAAAGATCGCCGCCGGGTCGCGCAGGCTGTGAATCTGAATATCGCCACACAGATAGATCGGCTGGGTGCCGATCACGACCACATCAGCAAGGTCTTCGCCGAGGTTGCGATGGGCATTGAACACGGCAATCACACGCTGTTTGACGCGCTGCTCCAACTCGGCCTGTTCGTCGTGGTGCAAATCGGCTTGCAGGCTTTCACGGATTTTCAGCGAAATACGATACAAGCCGGCATGCGCAGGCACACTATCGTCAGCGCTGAGCCAGACATCTTCTATCTCGGCAATGCTGTCATAAATGATCTTGCGGTAATCGTCGGCGCTCAGTACCTGGCTGGGCAGGATGGTATCGGCCTGATGCAGCGCATGCCGGGTGAAATCGATCTGGCCGAACGGCCCCGCCAGATAATCCTCGGGTTCAAACGCAGAGCGATAGGCCAGATCCGTCAATGCATAGCAAAGCTGCTCCAGGATGGTGACGCCGGGATCGTGCAGGTTGTAATCGGTCCAGCGCTCGCCCGACAACTCTTGCAGCATGGCGATACCCGCCTTGCGCAAGGCATCGAAATCCAGACCGTCCGGGTCTGGACCGATCCTGTCGATGTGATCGGGCGTTTTCATTAGTTAGCGTTTTTCCTT
>JAMFSU010000108.1 GCA_026225475.1 Duganella sp. | reverse complement strand
GCTTACTTATCTTTGGGCGAGACCAAAGAAAGTGAGCGGCTGCCGGGCCGCCCCCGGCTAGGTCGTCCGAAGAGAACAAAGAGTCAACTACGCACTGAGGTACCCGGCAAGATCGTCCGAAGAAAAAAAAGCATCAGCAAGCAAGAAAGCCAAGAAGGCGATCTCTTGACTGAATGGCATTATTTCCCGATTTTCTGTTTTTTGACTGGTCCGCAGGTACGCAGCAGTTGCGCGAAAAACTCTCAGCGGCACATTAAAAAATCGATACTCAGTAGGATGTGTGAGACGCACGGTATAGCCTATTTTTTTTATGGAGAAACTCTGAAAAAATAGTGATCAAAAACACTAAAAAAACCAAATCCTTATGCTAAAGTTCCGCACTAAATTAATAGATCATCCGAAGAAGTTGTAGCGTTCCGAATGCCGGAACGTTTGCATGGAAATAATAAGAAGCATCCGTTGTAGTCGCTGAATCGTTTAGAAAAAAAATAGTTTCATCGCGAAAGGTGTCCCGGAATCATGATCAATGCGGCAGTGAGCCATCTCGCGGCTCAGCTTAACCAATTCCTCAAACAGTCCTATGCACTCACGGAAGATATCGTGACGATGTCGGGTCTGGTGGATGCGGAAGGCCGTCCGGCGCCGAACACCAACAACAAGCTGGTGATGTTCCTTACCAATCTCGAAAAAGACACGGTGCCGTATCGTCAACACTTGCCCGGCGACGCCGGTGCCACGCGTGCTGTGGTCAGCAGTGCACCGCTCTATCTCAATTTGTACGTCATGCTGGCGGCCAATTTCAGCAGCGCCAATTATGCCGAGGCACTTAAGCTGATCTCGGGCGCGATCGCTTACTTTCAGCGTTTTCCGGTGTTCGATCATCAGGTCACGCCGGGGATGGATACGCGCATCGAGAAGCTGATGCTGGATATCGAAAATCTCAAAATACATGAACTGAGCAATATGTGGACGCTGCTGGGCGGTAAATATCTGCCATCGGTGTTGTACAAGGTGCGCATGGTGGCATTCGACAATGACGACATCATCGCGCGCGTGCCGACGGTGCGTTTGCCGAGCAGCGCAGCCAATCATTGAAGGGCCGTTAGCGACCAATAGGAGTAGGTGATGTCCAGTTACTCGCCGCTATTGAGCGTGGATGTCGAGCATGCATTCTGGCAGCAGCCAGGCACGCCGTTGCGTTGTCAGCCAAGCGTGGCAACGCTGGACTGGATCAAACGACGCGACCTGTTGTTGCGGCCACAGCGGCATGGCGTGGCGTTGTTTTGCGACGCGGCGCGACGCGCTTTGCTGTTGGCCGAGCTGGCCAGCGGCGAGGCGGTGCTGGCGTTCAAATGGTATGCGCAAGATGCCTTGTTTTCGCAGTATTCGCAGCCGGCCACGTTGGCGTCCGGGCAATTGCTGGTCGTCACCAGTGGTGCCAGCGTGGCTGAAAGCGGCGGGTTGCGCCGCCTGCATGGGACTGAGCAGATTGATGCAACGCAGGCGCAGCCGATTACGGCAGCGCTGCTGGCAGCGCATCTGGAACGGTCGGACGGCTTGCGCAAGCCGGTGTTGGTGGCGCTGATTGATCTGGCTGATCAGGTAAGTGCTGCAGTAGATAGTGTCGATTATGTGGTGCGCTTTGGTGTGCGCAAGAGCATTTGGAAGTACTTTTTCATCAGCGACGACACGGCCGCCGAACTGGCGATTGTCGACCTTGATGAGCGTGTGCGTTTTGTCGCCGGGCCGGTTGAGCAGCTACCGGGAAACCGGCGTGCGCTGGTGTTTACGAGCGCCAGTGAAATCGCCATGCAGCAGCGCTATGGGCAACGATTCCAGTTGCGCGAGCAGGGTGGGATGGGCGAACGCGTGCTGATTCGGCGCTTGCCCAATGCCGATGTCAGCAAGATGACGCAGGAAATGGTGGGAAGCAAAGTGGAGTTGGTTTCAGAGATCTACATCAATTGAACAATTGAACAATAACTGAGGGTGAAATTATGGCGCAATACAAAACACCGGGTGTTTATGTCGTCGAGAAAAATGCCTTTCCAAACTCTGTCGTCGAAGTAGCGACTGCCGTGCCGGCGTTTATCGGTTACACAGAAACTGCCGACAACAAGGGCACCTCGCTGGCGGGCAAGCCTTGGCGGATTACCTCCATGGCCGAATTCATGGTCTATTTCGGCAGTGCGCCGAAGACCAAATTTTCGTTTAGCGCCATTGCTGCGCCAAGCGCGCCGGCCACCGACAATGCCGCGGACTCCGCCGGCAAGGCCAGTTCCACTGCCAACACGGCGAACGTGCCGGCGGATTTTTCGGTAACCGAACTGGTGACCAAGAAGCGCCTGGAATATGCGCTCAAGACCGAAAGCACACCCTACATCCTGTTTTACAGCATGTTGCTGTTCTTTCAGAACGGCGGCGGCCCTTGCTATATCGTCTCGGTCGGCACCTACAAGGATGACCTGGACGCCACCAAGATCACAGCTGGCATCGACAGTCTGCTCAAGGAACAGGAACCGACCATCGTAGTGGTGCCCGACGCGGTCCATTTGTCGGAACAGGATTGCACCTCGGTGCAGCAAGCCGCACTGATGCACTGCGGCTTCAAGATGCGCAACCGCGTCGCGATTCTGGATATCTACAACGGTTACCGTGACCGCCAAGACCCAGCCGGTGATTGCGTGGCCGAGTTCCGCGAGACAGTCGGCAGCAATTTTCTCGACTTTGGCGCAGCCTATTATCCCTGGGTCAATACCTCGATCGTCAAAGAGAAAGATGTCGATTTCACCTCGTTGACCAATTGCGCTGATCTGGCTGATTTGATCGGCAACGAGCTTGGTTCCTTGCCCGGTTTCAGTTACGGTGCAGCAGCAGCGGCACCGGCTGCCGCCCCAGCGGCTGACGGTACTACGCCAGCGGCGCCTGCGCCTGCGCCGGCGGCGGCGACCGGCAATAGCCTGGCGCTGACCGACAAGAAGCCCAACAAGGCTGCTCAGGTCAAACTCGATCAGCTCAATGCGGCACTCAACGAGTTGCGCAGCTATGTCGATCCGGCAGCGGCCAAAGCGTCGGCGACCGATGCTGCAGCCGATGCTTCTGCGCCTGCCAAGGACACCAGCAAAGACCCGGTGATCGATATCCTGACCCTGAACAAGACTTTGCTGGCCGTCAGCGCCTTGTATCCGCAAATCGTCGGCGCCATCCAGAAACGCTTGAACCTGTTGCCGCCGAGTGCCGGCATGGCAGGCCTGTATACGATGGTGGACAACAGCCGCGGAGTTTGGAAAGCACCTGCCAATGTCAGCATGAATGGCGTGGTCTCGCCGACGGTGTCGATTTCCAACGAAGAACAGGAAGACCTGAACGTCACCACCCAGGGCAAGTCGATCAATGCGATTCGTACCTTCATCGGCGAAGGTGTGCTGGTCTGGGGCGCGCGTACTCTCGACGGCAATAGCCTGGATTGGCGCTACGTCAGCGTGCGCCGCACCATGATCATGATTGAAGAATCGATCAAGCAGGCCTGCAAGGCTTATGTGTTTGAACCGAATACTGCCAACACCTGGGTCACCATCAAGAGCATGGTGCGTAATTTCCTGACCAGCGTCTGGAAACGCGGTGGCCTCGCCGGTGCCAGCGCCGACGATGCGTTCAGTGTGTTTGTCGGCCTCGGTGAAACCATGACTGCCGACGATATCCTGGAAGGCTTGATGAAGGTGACCGTGCTGGTGGCAGTGAGCCGTCCGGCCGAATTTATCGAAATCACGTTCCAGCAGCAAATGCAAAAGTCGTGATGCCAAGTGCATCGCCCGACTATTTTTATCAATCATTTTTAGACGAGGTTTGTGATGGCAGATGATGGCTCGAAACAATCAACGATCGTATGGCCGCTTCCGAAATTCTATTTTCAGGTGAAATGGGATTCGGAAGTCATGTCGTTCCAGGAAGTCAGCGGCCTGGATATTCAGTCGGAAGAAATCAAATACCGCCACGGCGATAGCCCGGAATTTTCGGTCATCAAAATGCCCGGCATGAAGAAGGTCGGCAACGTGACGATGAAGAAGGGCATCTTCAAATCCGATAACAAGTTCTGGGACTGGTTCAACCAGATCAAGATGAACACCATCAAGCGCGTTCCAGTCACCATCAGCCTGCTCGACGAAGCCGGCAAGCCGACCATGGTGTGGACGCTGGCCAATGCCTGGCCGACCAAGATCACGGGTACCGACCTCAAGGCCGAAGGCAATGAAGTCGCCATCGAAACCATCGAGATCGTGCACGAAGGCTTGACCATTGCCAATGGCTAAGCTGATGTGATGGGGGCGCACAACACCTGCCAAGGTTGGTGGTGTGCGTCATGAGGGATGATCAGGAAAGTGGATCAAGCGGATGTCTTTTTTGTTTTCGGATGTTTATCCGCCAGCGGCGTTTCATTTCAAGGTGGTGTTCGGCGCCACCCTGGGCTTGACCGATACGTCGTTTCAGGAAGTCTCGGGCATGTCAGCCGAAGTCGAGACCGAGACCGTCGTCGAGGGCGGCGAGAATCGTTACGTGCATACGCTGCCCAAGGGCGTGAAGCACCCCAATCTGGAACTCAAACGCGGTATTGCTGCATTGACCTCACCGTTGGTGATCTGGTGCCGTTCGGTGTTTGAAATGGATTTTATGATACCGGTGCTGGCACAGCCAATCATCGTGATGCTGCTCGACAAGCATCACACGCCGCTGCGGGTGTGGTCGTTTGCCAATGCCTATCCGGTCAAATGGGAAGTGGAAACCTTCAACTCCACCAAGAATGAAGTGGCGATTGAAAAAATCGTCTTGAGTTACACGTACTCCAACAGATTGATATAAGCATCATGGCAATCGACATCAGACAGCTCAGTATCAAATCGCAGGTAATCCAGCAGGCCGCCAGCGCGGCCGGTTCCGCCGGTTCCAGTAGCGCGGCCGCCGGTGGCAGCGTGGAAAGTTGCAGCGGTGGCGAACTATCGGACGACGCGCGCGGTGAGATCCTGGCGGAATGTCGGGCGCTGGTGCTGGAATTGCTCAGTCGTGCGCGGGAGCGCTAAATGCCGATTTCCACCGGACTCAAGAAAAAACTCAGTATCGCCGCCTGCCAGGTCAGCGCTGGCAATATCAGCGTTGACAAAAGCCAGACAGCGTTTGAGGCGATGATCAATCCGGCCAGTTATAAACGCCAACTGAGCATTAACTACAACAAGAAAAAGACGCTAGGCCAGTCCAGTGCCGAACCCAAATTCAGCGCGGTATGCCCGGAGACCCTGACCTTCGACAATCTGGTGCTCGACAGTACCGGCGTGGTCGCTTTGCTCGGCATGCAGAGTGTCAAGACCATGGTCGATGCCTTGCTGGCCGTGATCTATGATTACAACGGCAAAAAGCATGAGCCCAACTATGTCAGGCTGTTGTGGGGGACTTTCATTTTCTTTGGCCGGGCCGAGTCGATTTCGATTGATTACACCATGTTCAAGCCCAGCGGCGAACCGCTGCGGGCCAAGGTCAGCCTGAGTTTCACCGGCTGGATGAGCACCGAAGAAAGCAGCCTGCGTGCCAACCAGAGTTCGCCCGATCTGAGTCATCTGGTGGAAGTGGCCATGGGCGACACCTTGCCGCTATTGTGCAGCCGTATCTATAACGACCCGTCGTATTACCGTGAGGTTGCGCGGATCAACAATCTCACCAATTTCCGCAATCTCGAGCCGGGTCTGATGCTCCGCTTTCCACCGCTGGTCTGAGATCATGGCTGATTCTCCCCAACTCAACACCAGCGAGGTGCTGAAGCTGACCATCAGCAGTAACGGCAGCCCGATTGCCGATACCATCCGCATCATCTCTGTGGAGGTCAATCGCGCCATCAATCGGGTGCCCAGTGCGCGCATCGAGATCATGGACGGCGATATGCCCAACGACGATTTTCCAGTCAGTGACACCGTCACATTTGCGCCCGGCCAGGATGTCGTCATCAGCGCCGGTTACGGCAGCGAGACGACGGCCATTTTTCAGGGTGTGGTGGTCAGGCATGGCATCAAGATCAGCGGGAAAAATGAAGCGCGTCTGCTGATCGAATGCAAGCACAAGGCAGTATCGTTGACGATCGGCAAGAAGAACGCCAACTACGTCAACATGAAGGACAGCGACATCATCAGCCAGTTGGTGGCACCCTGCGGGGTCAGCGCTGACGTCACCGCCTCCGACACCGAGCACAAGGAGATTGTGCAGTACTACAGCAGCGATTGGGACTTCATCGTCGCGCGCGCTGAAGCCAATGGCTTTCTGGTGGTGGCAGACGATAGCAGCGTCATCGTCAAGGCGCCGCAGACCGCTGTCGCAGCGGTGCTGAAGGTGACCTACGGGGTCGATCTGATATCGTTTCAAGCCGACATCGATGCCCGGACGCAGTTGCAGAGTGTGGTCGGCGCGGCCTGGGATCCAGCCACGCAGGCCGTGGTGCAGCAAACCGCCAGTCAGGCGTCGTTGTACACACAAGGCGATCTCACGGCGGCGGCGCTGGCTAAGGTGGCCGGACCATCCAGCTATCGATTGCAAACGGTGGCACCCTTGGAGACTGGCGAACTGAAGGCCTGGGCCAGTGCCCGGCAGATGAAATCGGCCTTGGCCAAGATTCGCGGCAAGATGAAGTTTCAGGGTAGCGCGCTGGCCAAACCGGGCACCATGATCGAACTGGTTGGGGTCGGCAAGCGCTTCAGTGGCAGTGTCTTTGTCAGCGCCGTGCAGCAGGAGCTGATCGATGGCAACTGGATCACCGAAGTCGAATTCGGCATGGCACCGGAATGGTTCAGTGAGCAGATCGGCGGCGGCGACGCGCTGGCCTCGGGCTTGCTGCCAGGGGCGGCCGGATTGCAGATCGGTACGGTGCTCAAGCTCGATGCCGATCCCGAGGGGCAATACAAGATTCAGGTGGCGATTGCGGTGTTGCAAACCGAAACCCAAGGGGTATGGGCGCGGTTGGCCAATTTCTATGGCTCCTCCGGTGTGGGTGCCTTCTTCATTCCAGAGATCGGTGACGAGGTCGTGATCGGTTATTTCAACAACGATCCCTCGCACCCGGTGGTGCTGGGCAGTCTCTATAGCAGCCAGCGCAAGATGCCGTATGAACTGACGGCAGACAACTTCACCAAGGCCTTGTGGACCAAGGGCATGCTCAAGGTGATCTTTGACGACGACAAGAAAGTGGTCACCATCATCACACCGCAAAAAAACACCATCGTGCTCAGCGACGATGCCAAGTCGATCTGCCTGACCGATCAGAACAGCAACAAGATCGAAATGAACCCCGACGGCATCTTGCTCGACAGTCCCAAGGATATCGTCATCAATGCCAAGGGCAAGATCAGCATCACCGCGGTGGCTAATATCGAGAGCAGCGCCAAGGCGGATATCAAGAGCGAAGCCTTGAACATCAACCTTACCGCCAAGGTCGGCTTTGTCGCCAAGGGCTCTGCTACGGCGGAGTTGTCGGCCAGCGGCCAGACCACCGTCAAGGGTGCCATGGTGATGATCAATTGAGGCGCCGTCCTGCCGCAGGTTCGGCCCGCACACGAAGGAGGAGTAGCACATGCCTTTAGCCGCCAGACTGACCGATATGCATGTTTGCCCGATGGTGACACCGGGGCTGCCGCCGATTCCGCACGTGGGCGGTCCGATCATCGGGCCGTGCGTGCCGACGGTGTTGATTGGCAAGCTGCCGGCCGCCGTGGTGACCGACAATTGTGTGTGCGTCGGGCCACCGGACTCCATCGTCATGGGCTCGACCACTGTCATGATCGGCGGCAAGCCCGCCGCCAGAATGGGCGACACCTGTGCCCATGGCGGCAGCATCGTGATCGGCTGTCCGACCGTGATGATCGGTGGATGAGGAGGCCCGGTGAGCGTTGATAAATCGTTTCTCGGCACTGGCTGGAGTTTCCCGCCACGCTTTGGCATGCGCGCCGCCGGTGGTGCCGTGCAGATGGTCGAAGAAGAGCAGGATATCCACGAAAGCCTGTTCATCATCCTCTCCACCACACCCGGTGAACGGATCATGCAGCCGACCTTTGGCTGTGGTCTGAAGTCGTTCGTGTTTGCCGAACTCAACGAGAGTGTCGTAACCGAACTGCGCGATGCCATCGAGCGCGCCATCTTGTTTTTTGAACCGCGCATTTCCGTCAATGCCATCAACATGGACGAGCGCGACATGCAGGAAGGGCGCCTCGATATCCATATCGACTACACCATCCGCGGCACCAATACGCGCAGCAACATGGTCTATCCGTTCTACTTCCTGGAGGCCAGCAATGTACCGAATAAATAGCGCAGCGGCGGCACGCTTGCCAGCGCTGCCGGGTACGGTGATGGCCACCGTGGCGGCATCAGCGGCATGAAAAACCTCGTCATCAGGGATGGTACCAGCCAGACAGTGCGCGCCTTGGCCGCATTGCAGGATGGCTATTTCAATCTTGATGAAATGTCGTTTCAGGATTTGCTGGCAATGGTCGGCGAGTTTGCCGCGCTGGTGCGTTATTACAATGCCGAGAACCTGCCCGATGGCGATTGGACACCGTTCTTTTATGCCGACGAAACCGTGGTGATGAGCCGCATTCTGGCCTTCGACAGCGCGGCAGCGGTGGATCAGTTCGACAACTGGTGGCGCAGCACGCCAGAGCATGCCGGCAATGGCGTGGCCGGTCGCAATGGCAGTCCCGGCTGGGCCTTGTCGGCCATGCCGGTGGTGCCGCTGGCGGCCGCCATCAACAGTTGGCATGTGGCCTTGCGACAAGCCCAGAGTGACAACGGCATGGCCTTGCGCATCGTCATCGATAGCGTGATCGGTCAGTTGCGCGCCGACAAGTCAGGCTTGCTGGCGCGACTGCAACAGGATGACGCGGTGTTGTCGCTGGACCCAGAGTGGCTGGTCGCCGAGCCGGCCGCACAGGCTGCCGATGCCAGCGCTGCCAGCTTGAGCAAAGCCATGGTGCGCAGCGATTTTCATGCCTTCCTCAAAGCCATCGACATGATCCGCAAAGAAGCATTGGCACGCCTGCCGGCCTCGCTGCTGAGCCAGCAGCATGATCCGGCGGTGGCCATGCTGATTGCCTTTGTGCAGCAGTTCCAGAAGCTCAAGGGCAAGTTGAACCGCTTCACCCAGAACTATCTGGACTTCTACTATGACAAGATGCTCGGCAGCGTACCGTTACCGGCGGTGCCTGATCGCACCTGGCTGATCATGCGCAAGAATGTCGCCACGCGCGATGTGCTGGTGCCGGCGCAGACCGAATTTCTGGCCGGACTGGATGCGCAGAGCCGCGACATTTTGTATGTTGCCGAAAACGATCTGCTGGTCAATGACGCGCGTGTGACCGCCTTGCATACGCTCTATTTCGACCATAATCGCTTCAGCGCGCCGGAGAATCGTCTCAGCGATGACGGTGACGCCATGGTCAGCGGCGGTGCCAAGCGTACCTGGCCGACCAGCGCCTGGTACAACCGGATTGCGCTCAAGGCCGATGCCACTGGCGCGACTGGCGGCAACGAGCAGGAGCAGCCGGCCTGGCCGATTCTGGGCGCGCCCAAGAACGGTGCCGTCCAGACCGTATTCGATGATGCGCGCATCGGTTTCGCCTTGAGCAGCAAGGTATTACTGCTCAAGGAAGGCCTGCGCAAGATCAGCGTTACTATCACCTTCGAAAATGACCTCCTGTCGCAGCGGCTGGAGCAGCTTGCCGCTGCCATGCTGACCGCGCCCAGCGAGGAGGGCGATAGCGACGATGACAGCGTGGGTCATGACCACAATGCCGCCGAGCTTGCCGCGCTGGAAGCGATCCGGCGCCAGGATATTTTTCTCAAGGTGTTTCGGCGTATTTTTGACATTGACATCACCGGCGAACAGGGCTGGCTGGCGATTCCTGATTATCTGCCGGCCTATGACGGGCGCGCATTAAACCTGCGCTTCGAATTGCCGCCTCAGCAGCAATCGGTAGTGGCCTACACCGCAGCGCTGCACGGCGACAGTTTTGCCGTGACTGCGCCGGTACTGCGCTTTGTGATCAATCCTGGTGCCTATCTATACCCTTACGG
This sequence comes from Duganella sp., assembly GCA_026225475.1. Taxonomy (GTDB): domain Bacteria; phylum Pseudomonadota; class Gammaproteobacteria; order Burkholderiales; family Burkholderiaceae_D; genus Herbaspirillum. The sequence continues at coordinate 3,383 of JAMFSU010000108.1, read as the reverse complement.
CATGTTGCGCGATCTGGCCATCAACGGCGCGCGCATCGAGGTGGAGGTCAGTGGCGCGCGCGATCTGGTGTTGCACAACAATATCGGCCAATTGAGCGCGACGGCGCCGTTCGCGCCATTCGGTCCCTTGCCCAAACTAGGCAGTTTTATGGTGGTGGGCAGTACCGAAATGGCTGGCAAGCAAATCTCGGCGTTTAAGGTGGAGGTCGAGTGGGCCGATCTGACCCGGCTCAATGGCGGTTTTGCCACCTATTACGATGGCTACGAAATGGCGGTGGCCAACGATGATTTTCTGGCCACCGTCGCGGTATTGGCCAAAGGTGGCTGGACCCCGCTCAGCGAGCAGGCACGGGCGACGGTGCCGCTGTTTCACACGCATTTGCAATCGGGCCAGGGTGAGCGGCTCGACCAGCGGGTGGTGTGGAATTGCGATAAGGTGGCGCATCTGTTCGAACCGGATGACGGCGTCTCGCTCGACCAGCCCCTGACCTACGGTCCCGCTGCCAAGAATGGTTTCTTCAAATTTACACTGGCGGCACCGTCGTTTGCGTTCGGTCACGAAAAATATCCACAACTGCTGTCCTCGACGCTGGTCTACAACGCCCGCCTGAAAGCCCTGCGGCGTCAGCGCGCAGTGCCGCGCGCACCTTACACGCCGCAGATCAATGCCATTGCGATCAGTTACAAGGCCGCCAGTACCATCCACATCGATCGTAAAACAGTAGATAGTCCGGCCCACAGCGAGCAATTCCTGCATCTGTACCCCAGCGGGTGGGAGACGCTGGGCGTGGCCAGTTATCCGGGGCCGGCCTTGCTGCCGCGCTTCGACTTTGCCGGCAACCTGTACCTTGGCATTGAGGCGGTTGAGCTCAGCGGCGTGTTGACGCTGTTTTTTCAGTTGCGCGAGGACTCGTTGCCGCTCACCGATGATGCCGCAGTGCTGGCGCCGCCGGGACTGAACGCTGGCGGTTTGCATTGGTTCTATCTGTGCGCCAATGAATGGAAGGCCTTGCCCAAGAGCAGTCTGCTGACCGACAGTACGCAAAATTTCATGACCTCCGGCATTGTCACGCTGGTGCTGCCGGCCGATATCGATGACGGCAACAGTGTCATGCCGGCCGGGTCGTACTGGTTGCGGGTGAGCGCCGATCGCGATCTGGAAAAGTATTGCAGCCTGTCGGCGGTCTATGCGCAGGCAGTTGCGGTACGACGCGGCAGCGACGTGTCGGCGCAGGTGCCGATGGTATTGCCGGCGGCCAGCATCAGCCGCAGCAACAAGCCGCTGCCGGGCATGGTCGCCATTGTGCAACCGCTGCCTTCCAGTGGCGGGCGTGCGGCAGAAACCCGCGCCCAATTGCGCATCCGCGTGAGCGAACGATTGCGGCACAAGAACCGTGCTGTCACGGCAGCCGATTATGAAGCCTTGATCCTGCAGTATTTTCCAGAGGTCTACAAAGTCAAGTGCTTCGCCAATCTGGCCTCGGATCGCGGACCGCTCGATTGCATCCGTCCCGGTCACGTGCTGGTGGTGCCGCTGCCATACTGGCCCGCGCAGCAGCAACAGAACCAGATGCCGATGCTCAATGGCAATCTGATGCAAGAGATCCGGCAATTCCTGCTACAACTGGCCTCGCCCTGGAGCAGTATCGCGGTTGAGAATCCGGTGTATGAGCGGATACAGGTGCGTTGCAAGGTGAAGTTCGCCGGCCCGCTGGGCAATGGTCACTACCTCAACCTGTTGAACCAGGCCATTTCCGACTTTCTCACCCCATGGCAAGCCCGTTGCGGTTATTACACCCACTTTGGCTGGCGGGTGCGCCAGCACGACCTGGAGGCTTTTGTCGGGGACTTGCCCTATGTGGAGAGCGCCTCTGGTTTTTCGATGTTGCGCATTGCCTCGGCCAATACACTGACCTATTCCTTGTTCGACACGGCCGCGCGCGGTGCCGACCAGCAAGATCGCGATAGCACCGACATCACGCCGCTGTGCCCCTGGAGCATTGCCGTGCCGGTGTTGCGGCACGCACTCGATGTGGTCGATGACAACCTGCCGCACAGTGCCTCGCGCACGGCCCTGAGCAGCCTGGAGATCGGCTCAACCTTTATCATTTCGGAAGACGACCATGACTAGAAAAACAATGGCGCCGCGCAATCGCGATACGCTCAAGCGCAAATTCAACGATGGCGAAATGCCATCGGCATCGGCGTTTTCGGAACTGATCGATTCGATGCTCAATATCGTCGACGAAGGTTTTGACAAGACTGCCGTAGATGGCCTCAAGGTGTCGCAACTGAGTCAAGGCAAGTTGCTCAGCTTTTACCAGGACATCGACATCAAGAGTCCGATCTGGTCGATTCAGCTCAATGGTCCGGAAGGCGGCCTGAGCTTCGGCAATGCGCACCGCACCGATGTACTGACTTTGCGTCAGTTGGGTGCTGCCGCAGAAGGAGAGGCACCGGTGGCCGGGTATGAACTGGACATGGGCGGGCGCATCGTGGCCGATGGCAGGCGTGGTCGCGACGGCCGCCTGAGCGTGCCGGCCGATGGTCGCTGGCACAACATCAGCGATACGCTCAAGGGCTGCAATGCGTTTGAAATCACCGCCGGTGTGGGAAAATCCGGCAGCGGAAAATATGCGCTGCTGCATGCCTTCGCCATGATGGCATTCAATGGCAAGAGCGAAATCGATGTCCGCCAGGCCCATTACGGCAGCAAATGCAATCGCCTGCAACTGCAGTGGGTGGCAGATCCGGACGGTGCCCGGCATGCCTACATTCTGCAGATGCGGGTGGGCTGCTCCTACGACAATGGCAGCAATGCCAAGGACAAGACCTGGGTGTCGTATTACATCACCAATCTGTGGTTCGACCCGCTGATGGACCAATGCGCCCGTGATCCCGAACCGAAGGTCAAGGCATGAACGGCAAAGCGGTCGATCCGGCACCGGCGCAAGTGTCACTGCGCCTGACCCAGGCCGAGGGCAATCTGGTGATTGCGGCGCTGGCCGAATGTCCGTTCAAGCTGGTCTATGAACTGATCGGCAAGCTCAACGGCCAAGCCAATGCCAGTGGCGCTGATGCGTGCCAGTACCGGCTGCAAGGGGCCGAGGTCAAACTGATACTGAACGCGCTGGGGCAACTGCCCTATCAACAGGTGCATAGTCTGATGGAGGCGCTGCAGCAGCAGTTGCGCGCACAGTTGCTGGGCGCGGTCGACAGCCCGCCGGTCGACAGCAAAGCCGGCGGCCGCGCCCGTAAGGAAAAACGCTAACTAATGAAAACGCCCGATCACATCGACAGGATCGGTCCAGACCCGGACGGTCTGGATTTCGATGCCTTGCGCAAGGCGGGTATCGCCATGCTGCAAGAGTTGTCGGGCGAGC
>JAMFSU010000107.1 GCA_026225475.1 Duganella sp. | reverse complement strand
TCCCCGCTTTCACTGAGTGTATAACTGCCAAAATCTCCTGTTGTTGAGTGAATATTAACGAGCAACCCCATCTCTCCCAATCGGGGAATTCCTGGTGTTTATACGGCAACCTACTCAACAGTCTTTTTTTGCATTTCCCCCTCAAGCGGCCTGTAACAGCAGATTCAAGCCTGGGTACGAAATGTAGGACAGGTGTAACAATTGGATTCGGACGCTGAACACAGGCGGCTTTGACGCTACAGTGAATCATCAACACACTGAAAGCCAACCATGTTACCGATACGTCTTTGCGTCTCTGCCATCCTCGCCGGCAAAAAGCCTGCACCGCTGCCCACTATTGTCGATCCAAGCGCTGTAGTGCCAATGACCCCGCCGCCACCGAAAAAGGAAACAGTGCCATCGCCGCGTGCTGGTGTGGTGTGGAGCAGTGGTTACTGGAAACACACCAATACCTGGTTCGTCTGGTGCGAAGGTCACTGGGAATTGTCGCGTCCAGGTCAGCGCTATGTCGCGCCACATTGGGACCAGCGCGCTGACGGCTGGCATTTCATCGGTGCCGGTTGGCATGCCGATGGTGCTGCCGATCACACAATCATGGAACGCCAGGCTCAGCCTTTCGACAGGTTGAGTGCGTTTCGCTGAAGGTATGATCTACGGGGCGGTGAAAATGCACCGATTAAAAATAACAAAAAAGCAACTATTAGACAATTATCATATTGACAATTAGCAGTATTGCAAGCTTGAAATTTGAAAGTCACGCGTCTTCGCTTGCATCACAATACGCATCCGAATGACACGTAGACCTGCCCTTTGCAAGTGAATCACTTTCCATGAATGACCTGCAGCAATTTCAATCGCTGCTCGACCAACTCCTGCAGCACTTGGGTTTCGACAGTGACATGATCCCCCCCGATCAGGCCATCATCGGCCTCGCTGTTGATCAGCGCTTTTCACTGACGTTCGAATTGGTCGAGGCAGACAGCTGGATGATGGTCGCTGACCTCGGGCCAAGCAACCTACACTTTCCTGAAACGGCGCAATTCCGCGTCTTGCGCGACTGTCCGATGGCGCTGGGCGACTGGCGTCCGATGATCGCCCTGGATGAGAACCAGCATCTGAGCTGTGGACTGCTGCTACCGCTGTACAACATTGATCTGCCGTCGGTATTGGACGCATTCGACATGTTGGTCAGTACCGCAGAGCGCATTCTGGAAGGTAGCCCACTCCATCTGGACGCCGAACCTGAGCCATCGCCTGACTACGTCGAGCGCTTGTTGCGGAACCTTCCGACTAACGTGTGCACGCCGAACGGCGATGACGGGCACCGTACAACACTTTTCTAGCTGCTTGAGGTTTTAATGAATATCACCACGCTCTTCTGCGGCTGCCTTGGCCGCCCCAACAAACGCTCTGCAATGCCATCTAAGCAGCCAGAGGCCGTACACAATGGCCGCGTTTTTCAATTCATCGAAAAACTCCCTGTATCGAGAGACATGAAAACTGCGCTGCACAGCCGATTCGGGCGTCAGGAAAAGGCCGTGCAACAAGTCAAAGTGCAACAGCCGAACGTCAAGCAGATCGAAACGGCGCTGGTCAGTATGCGGAATGCGAGCGAAAAAGACCCTGCATTCATGTCCCAACTCAAAGATCTTCTGATTTGCTCGGTCTATCACAGTAAAGTGAACGAATTTGGCGAACACCTTGCCCTCGAAGGCAAGAAGTTTCCCGCATCTTATCTGCACGACATGGGCGCAGTCATGCAAGCGCACGTCAAAGGAACCGAAAAAAATGGCGTCTTCACGCCAGCCGGCGGCGCCAGTAATATGTTTACCAATGAAACATTTCACATCCTGCTTGCCGCACGCACGCCAGTGCCACGCGCCAACGTCAAATCGGATGCGCAGCGGCCGCTTGTTCTTCCCTGTCTCGACTATGCAGAAAACAAAATACTGAATCGCCAGGCGGAAAAAATCAGCGATGAGATTTTATTGAACTGGTTCAAGGATGACACGCCCCAAATCTATTGGGACGTCATGAACGCGTTGACCAAGGTCACCAATGAACACATGCCGCAAGCCACGCCTGCCCATAGCAGAGAAACGCGCGCGCGCGGTTAATACGCGCATTGTCAGTGTCACTGCAACGCTGCCAACAGGCCTGCGTTGCAGCAACCACACGCTCCATTTACTTTTCCATCTTATTGAGCAATGCGCTGAACAAGGGCATCGTCGCGTCCGCCACGCGTTCCAGACTTTGTTCGCGTAGTGCATTGAGATCAATCGCTTGTACGTTGTCGAGCCCAGCCCAATCCAGCAACGCGGTAAAGGCTTGCGGCGTATCGAACATGCCGTGCAGGTAACTACCCAGAATTTGCTCATCCAGCGAGCGCGCCCCTTCCGGCCGCCCGTCGATGTAAAACGCCGGTTGCTGCAAGGCCGCGCCAGCGGACACGCCCATATGAATTTCGTAACCACGCACACTACCGTTGAGCGCGCCAGCTTGGGTAGGCCAAGCGCATTGCCCGCTGACTTGCAATAATTGTTTATGCGGCGTCAACGTGGTGTGCATGTCCAGCAAGCCCAGCCCCGGCGTGCTGCCCGCTGCGCCTTCCACGCCGTGCGGGTCATCCACGCTGGTACCCAGCATCTGAAAACCGCCACAGATGCCGATGAGCTTGCCGCCATAACGTAAATGCTTGCGAATCGCTTGCGGCCAGCCTTGTTGCGTGAGCCAGGCCAGGTCATTGCGGGTGTTCTTGCTGCCGGGCAGGATGACTAGGTCCGCCGCCGGGATCGGCTGGCCCGGGCCGACAAACTGCAGATCAATGCCGGGATGCGCACGCAGCGCATCGAAATCGGTATGGTTGCTGATGCGCGGCAAGACCGGCACCACCACCTTGAAATCACCCTTGGCACTTTGCTGCGCCACCACCGCATCTTCGGCATCCAGATGCAAACCATGCAAATAGGGCAGCACTGCCAGCACCGGCTTTCCGGTGCGTTGTTCGAGCCAGTCCAGGCCAGGCTGCAACAGACTGAGATCGCCGCGAAAGCGATTGATGACGAAGCCGATCACGCGTTGACGTTCGCTCTCGGACAAGCAATCGAGCGTGCCTGTCAGGTGCGCAAATACGCCGCCGCGATCGATATCAGCCACCAGAATCACCGGGCAGTCGACCGCTTCGGCAAAGCCCATGTTGGCGATATCGCGGGCGCGCAGATTGATTTCAGCCGGGCTGCCAGCACCTTCGACCAGCACCACCTCATATTGCGCGCGCAAGCGTTCATACGACTCCAGCACCGCCGCCATGGCGCTGGTTTTGTAGCGATGATAGTCGCGCGCATTCATGTCGGCGCGTACCTTGCCGTGTACGATCACTTGCGCGCCGGTGTCACTCGATGGTTTGAGCAAAATCGGATTCATGTCGGTGTGGGGAGCAATGCCAGCGGCTTGCGCCTGCAAGGCCTGAGCGCGACCGATCTCGCCGCCATCGGCAGTCACGGCGCTGTTGAGCGCCATGTTTTGCGGCTTGAACGGCACCACCTTGACGCCCTGGCGATGCAACAGACGGCATAATGCCGCCACCACCGTGCTCTTGCCGGCATCCGAGGTGGTCCCCTGCACCATCAAGGTATGAAATGGCATATCGCTCATGCTCTGCTCCCTGCGTGTCTTGTTTGCTGTTGATGCCACCCTTGCAAGGCCAGCCGCAAGCGCTGCCAGCCAGCTTCGTCAGGCGGCAGGCCACTGCGAATGCCGCCGCTGCCGTGCGTAAACAGGCGCAGCCAGATGCCTTGCCGCGCCAGCCAGTCATGCAACTCGGCCGCCTGCGGCTGTGACCACCATTGATATAGGGCGCTACCGCTGGCATGGATTCCGTGCTCCGCCAGCAAGTCATGCAGACGTGCCCCCTCTGCCAATAATCTGGCGCGCATGGCACGGTGCCAGCCCAGATCGCGCAAGGCGGCTGTGCCAATATGTTGCGCCGCTGTGCTGACCGACCACGGCCCCAAGCATTCCTGCAGGGCCGTCAACACACTGGCTTGCGCCGCGACGAATCCCAGCCGCAAGCCCGCCAGCCCAAAAAACTTGCCGACCGAACGCAACACGATCAAGCCATCCTGTACACCCGCCGCACCGGCGACACTCAGTTCCGGCATGGTATCGGCGAATGCTTCATCAACCACCAGCCAGCCGCCGCGCTGCGCCAGCCGCTGCGCCCAGTCGCGCAAGGTGGCGGGTGCGACGCGCGCGCCGGTCGGGTTATTCGGATTGCAGACCACCATGACATCGCAATGATCAACCATGGCCGCCAAGTCTGCATACCGCGTTTCCTGCAATTGATGCCCGGCTTGCGCCCAGCGATGCGCATGCTCGGCATAGGCAGGCGCTGCTACCACCACCTGCGCCACGCCGCTGTGGCGCAATCGCAATTGCGGCAAGGCCTGGATCGCTGCCTGCGTGCCTGCTACCGGCAACATCTGCGCCGCACCATAGTAGGCGCAGGCCGCTGCGATCAGTTCGGCGCTGGACTCCGGCAAACGCTGCCAGACATCCGGCGGCAGCGACACAACCGGATAAGCCTGCGGATTGATGCCGGTCGACAGATCCAACCAGTCGCCGCGGGCGATGCCGTAGTGCGCCACCGCGTCATTGAGGTTGCCGCCGTGCTCAAGCATGGATGCCTCCGGCAGCCAGCGTGGCGCGCGTCAACAACACGATGGCCGACAACAGCAACAGCACACACAGCCACAACAAGGCCGTGCGCGCCACCAGCGACCAACCGCGAGCGATATCAGCCGCCAAAGCCGGTCGACCGATGCCCAGCGGTGGGCGCTGTTCGATTGCGCCGTCATAGATCGCCGCGCCCCCCAATGCCAGGCCCAATGCACCGGCACCGGACGCCATCACCGGTCCGGCATTCGGGCTGCTCCAGGATGGTGCCTGGGTCCGCCAGCAATGACGTGCTGTACGCCAGTTGCCGAGTGCCGCATAAGAGGCTGCCGTCAGTCGCGCCGGCAACCAGTTCCACACATCATCGAGACGCGCCGCGGCCCAGCCAAATGCCAGGAAACGCGGATTGCGATAACCCCACATGGCATCGAGCGTATTGGACAACCGAAACAGCAAGGCGCCAGGGCCACCGGCGACAGCAAACCAAAACAAGGTGCCAAACACCGCGTCGTTGCCATTTTCCAGCACCGACTCGACGGCGGCCTTGGCTAGATCGGTCTCATCCAATTGCGTGGTATCACGGCTGACGATGCGCGCCGTCAAGCCGCGCGCAGCGGCCAGATCACCGGCCTTGAGTGCCATCCCAATCGGCAGCACATGATCGCGCAAGCTGCGCAAGCCGAGACAAAAGTACAGCAGCAGCACATGCCACGCCGCTGCCAGCCAAAACGATTGCCGCCCCAGCAGCAGTGTGATCCCGCCTGCCAGGGCGACCAGCGGCAACACCGCCAGCGACCAGCCAAGGACGCCGCGCAGGAAGCTGCCGGGATGACGATTCAAGCTGCGCTCTATGGCATTGGCCAGTCGGCCGAAACCAACCAGCGGATGCCACCGGCGCGGCTCGCCCAGGCACCAGTCCAGCATCACGCCGGCGCAAGCCAGCCAGGCCAGCGCGCTCAGTGCAATACCACTCAACATGGCGCACCTTTGAGATGCAACGGCAATCCGGCCGCAACAAAATCGACGTGCGTACACAGCGCAGCGACTGCCTGATTCAAGCGCCCTGCCTCATCCACAAACCAGCGCGAAATCGCGCCCTGCGGCACGATCCCCATGCCCACTTCGTTCGATACCAGCACAATCGCGCCCGGTGCGTGTGCCAGCGCCTGCAACAGACTGGCCCGCTCGCTGACAAACTGCGCCGGCGGCGTGATACGGCCAATTTCCGGATACTGTTGGTCGCCGCAAAACAGCAGATTGGACAACCACACTGTCAGGCAATCGACCAACACCACATTGTCCGGCGTGCTGTGCTGCAGGATGGCCGCACCCAGCGCCAGAGTTTCTTCGACCGTCTGCCAGTGCGCATACGACTGCTGACGCTGCTCACGATGCAAGGCAATGCGCGCCGCCATTTCGTCGTCACCAATGGCAGCCGTGGCGATATACACCACCGGCTTAGCCGCTGCTGCTGCCAACCGCTCTGCATGCGCGCTCTTGCCGGAACGGGCGCCGCCAAACACCAAAGTCGCTTGATTCATTGTTTTTCTTTCCTTCCCCAACCATCGCAAAACAGCAGATCATCGAGTGTCTGCCGCGCGGCCCAGCCTTCTTGTTCCAGCATCGGTCGCGCATAGAATTCTTTAACGTGACCCAGACAGATCACCGCCACCGGCCGCGCGCCGGTCGGCATCTGCAATAGCTGCGCCAGTTGCTGCGCATCGAACAGCGATACCCAGCCCATGCCGACACCTTCGGCGCGCGCTGCCAGCCACATGTTCTGGATGGCACAGGCGACCGAGGCCAGATCCATTTCCGGCAAGGTGCGACGGCCAAACACATGGCACTCGCGGCCATCCATCAAGGCCGCCACCAGCACTTCGCCACAGTCTCGGATGCCTTCCACCTTGAGCCGCATGAATTCGTCTTCGCGCTCATTGAGTGCCTGTGCCGTCAGCACGCGTTCCTGTTCCACCAGCGCATGGATGTCGCTGCGCAGTTCTCGGGAGCCAATGCGGATGAAGCGCCACGGCTGCATGAAGCCGACACTGGGCGCCAGATGCGCTGCCTGCAACAGCCGCTGCAACAAGGCCGGATCAATTGGATCGGGCAAGAAATGGCGGATGTCGCGTCGTTCGGCAATGACGCGATAGACGGTATCGATCTGGTCTTGCGGATAACGATGTTTACTCATGACGAAGTCTCCTGATCCTGGGCCGGCGGTGGCAAAAACAGCGCCGCTGCGACCGCTGGTGCCGAAATGAAGCAGGCATGCAGATAGGTTGCCGTAACACTGCCCTGACGGTAGACGCGCTCGCCAGCCGAGGTATCGTACAAACGCTCTCCCGTCGCCATGGCTGCCAACGCCGTGACCGTGGTCGAATAATGAAAGGTATGACAGCGCAACGCACCCTGCGGCAACGTCAGGGTCTGGTAACCGAGCCCCTGCAGGCGTCGCTGCATCACCGCACGTCCTGGCAGGATGCCGAGCATGCGGGCCCGCGCACCGTGCTTGTCGGTCAGGCTTTCCAGCAGATACAGCAAGCCGCCGCATTCGGCATACAAGGGCTTGCCAGCGCTGCAATGGGCGCGCAAGGCTTGCTTCATGGCGGCGTTGTCCTGCAATTGCTGCAAGTGCAGTTCCGGATAACCACCGGGCAGATAGACGCTGTCCGCCTCCGGCAATGCCGCATCCTGCAACGGTGAAAAGAACCGCAACCGAGCACCCATCTGTTGCAACACATCGAGATTGCTTTGGTAAATAAAACAAAACGCCGCATCGCGCGCCACCGCGATCGTTTGTCCTTGCAACAGCGGCGGCAACGGTGCCGCATCAATCGCCGTAAAGCTTTGCGGTGCCGGCAGCCGCGCCAATGCCTGCTGACCGATCACAGTTGCCGCCGCACCGATGCGCTCATCGAGATCGGCCACTTCAGCGGCGGGCACCAGTCCCAGATGGCGTTCCGGCAATTTGAACTGCAAATCGCGCGGTAAGCCGCCCAGATACTCGATGCCGAATGGCATGCCCTGACGCAGCATTTCTTCATGGCGGGCGCTGGCCACCCCATTGGCCAGCACGCCGCTCAACTGCAGGCCGGGCCGGTAATGCGCCAAGCCATAACTGATCGCCCCAAGCGTTTGCGCCACACCGGCGACATCGACCACGGCGGCAATCGGCAGCTTGAGCAGCTCGGCCAGATCGGCGCTGCACGGTTCGCCATCGAACAGGCCCATGACACCCTCGATCAGAATCAGGTCGGCGGCCTGTGCCGCTGCATAGACCAGACGGCGGCACTCGGCCGCGCCCATCATCCACAGATCGAGTTGATACACCGGATGGCCGCTGGCCCGCGCCAGAATGGTCGGATCGAGAAAATCCGGCCCGGTCTTGAACACCCGCACCCGCAAGCCTTGTTCGCGATGCCAGCGCGCCAGTGCCGCGGTGACTGTGGTCTTGCCATGATTGGAGCCGGGCGCGCTGATGAACAAGGCCGGACAAATGGCTTGCAGCGGCCCTTCGGCGGCGGTGCCTGGCAGGGTCAAAACTCGATCCCTCGTTGCGCCTTGATGCCCTGCTCCTTGTAAGGATGCTTGATCGGCCGCATCTCGCTGACCAGATCGGCCAGTTCGATCAAGGCATCCGGCGCATGGCGACCGGTGACGACGATGTGCAGCATCTCGCGCCGCGCCGCAAATGCATCGAGCACCTGCTGCTGGTCGAGGTATTGGTATTTCAGGACAATATTGAGCTCATCGAGGATCACCATGTCGTAGCTGGGGTCCTCCATCATGCGCCGCGCCTCGGCCCAGCCAGTGGCTGCGGTCGACATGTCGGCATCGCGGTCTTGTGTGTCCCAGGTATAACCGGCGCCGACCACATGAAAGTCGCAGTTGGCATGCACCCCGAGAATATCGCGCTCGGCGCTGTGCAAGGCACCCTTGATGAATTGCACCACGCCCAGTTTCATGCCATGCCCAAGAATCCGCATGCCCATGCCGAAGGCAGCGCTGGACTTGCCCTTGCCGGTGCCGGTATGCACGATGAGCAGGCCTTTTTCCTTTTGCGCTGCGGCTTTTTTCTTTTCAAAGCCTTCCTTGTGGCGCTGGGTCATGCGCTTGTGTGATTCCGGATCGGTTTTCATCTTGCTCTCCTGTTCTGTTATTGCCAACTGGTGCCGGTGATTTCACTCAACAATGCCGCGACCTTGCTGCGGCTCGGGTGGTAGCCGATGAACACCAGTTCCGACTTGTCACTGGTGGCCGGCGCGACCGCGTCGGCGTTGATCACTACCCGCGTGCGCACGCCTTGCACCAGTTGCAGCACATCGCGTTCGCCGTTGCGCTCACCATTGCGCGTGCGGACAAAACCCTTGGTGCGCAGAATAGGTTCACTGCGTGCCGCCGCAGTCAGCGCCAGCTTCAATTTGTCGACCGCTTGCGGCATCTGGCTGCGCAAGGTAAACGACAGCCAGCCGGGGTCTTGTTCATGGAAATGCTTATGCGTGGCCAAGCCGTGAGTGTGCGCAGCCAGGCCGGAATGGGCATGACCGTTCAAGCGTTGCTGATCGGCCAGCACATTGGTGTCGGCACCCGGCATGCGCACTGGCGTGTAGGTATGCTGATGCGTCGCCAACGTCGCTTGATGCAAACGCAGACCGAGCGCCAGACGAATGTCCAACTGCGCCTGAAACGCCAATTCCAGAAACCGCACATTGGGGGCGCAGGCGCGCACCTGCTGCTCGGCTTGCAATAACTGTTCCTCGCCTAGCGCATCAATCTTGTTGAGCACCACTACATCGGCAAATTCGAGTTGCGCTGCAAACATCGCGGCAATTGCGCCGTCGGCGTCATTGCTGCCAGCAGCAAAGCGCTGGTCCAGCAGCAACGGCGTATCGACCACCGCCAGCGTGGCGTCGAGAATAAAATGCGGCGCCAGCGCAGGCGACTGCAAGCGCTCCATGACCGCCGTCGGCAAGGCCAGTCCCGAGGTTTCAATCAATACATGATCGACCTGCGCCCGGCGTGCCGCCAACGCCAGCATGGCCGGTTCGAACTGATCATCGTTGCCATAGGCGATCAAGCCGTACGGAAAATCCTGTATCTGTACCTGGCTGGCATCATGGTTGCCATGGCGCACCAGATCACCATCAATGGCCACTTCGCCGAATTCATTGATCAGCAAGGCCAGACGGCGCGTCTGGCGGCGCTGCACCAGACTGCGCAACAAAGTGGTTTTGCCGACGCCAAGAAAGCCGGTGACGATGGTCACCGGAATCGGCTGGGCCGGAGTTGCCATCATGTTCCTGCTGCCGCAGCCAAGCAGGCGGCTACCCGTGCACAGGCATCAGCGAGATCGCTGGCTTGCTGCGGATAGTCGAGCTGCGGCCGGCGCACCGTCAACAAGGCAATCTCCAGCGCCTGTGCCGCCGCCACCTTGGCACGATAGCCGCCCGTATCACCGGAGTCCTTGGTGACCACACAATCGATGTTCCAGTCTTGCCACAGGGCGCGATTGAAGGCTTCCGAAAACGGTCCCTGCATAGCACAAATACGGCTGCGCGGAATCCCCAGGTCGAGCGCACGCTGGAGGAATTCCGGTTCGGCGGTCACGCGCACAAACCATTGCTTGTCCTGAGCACCGGGTGCTTGCAGAAACGTTGCCAGATCCTTGGAGCCGGTCGCCAGAAAAATCCGCTCGCCGCTGGCCATCGCCTGCGCCGCCGCCTGTGCCATCGAGTCGCATTGCACCGCATCGATGGCCACACCACTAGGCCGCTCATAGCGCACATAAGGAATGCCAAGACTGCGCGACAAGCCGATCAATTGCTCCGACATCTGCGTCGCATACGGATGGGTGGCGTCAACCAGCACACTGGCCTGATGCCGCTGCAAGGCCTGCTTACGCGCTTCCACGCCTTGGCGACCGGCCCAGACTGTGACGCCGGGACAATCCTGCAAGGCCAGCGCGCCGCCATATTCGGTCGCCGTCGACACCACCACTTGATGGCCCTGACGCGCCAGTTGCGCCGCCAGTGCATTGCCATCGCTGGTGCCAGCAAACACCCAGGCGGCATGCGCAGGCAAGTCCACGACATTAGCCGCGGTGGTTTGCGTTTCTTCCTGCCAGTCGTTGTAACCGCGCGGCGTGAAAATGAAACCGCGCTTGCGCTGCGTGAAGCGGTTGCCGATCACGATGCTGGTCAGCATATCGAATTGCAGCGCCGGCAATTCGTCGAGCCGATGGATGCTGACCTGCTGACCGGGTCGGTAGGCATTGCGCACCACACCACACAAGGTATGCGGCGCTTTTGATTCCAGCATCAGCTTGAGAATGCGATAAACGCCTTCCTGGCGACCCGCGCTTTGCACGTTGTACAACACACAGGCCAGATCCGCTTGGGCAATGTGGCGCGCACGGTTTTCTATCCACTCCCACGGGCACAGCAGATTGGACAGGCTCAGCGTGGCGAAATCATGCGACAGCGGCGAACCGAGCAAGGAGGCGCAGGCATTGGCCGAGGTCACGCCAGGAATCACGTTGACCGTGTAAGTGTCCTCTTCGCGCATCTCATCAAAGGCCAGCGCGGCCATCGCATAAATGCCGATATCGCCACTGGAGATCAGGGCCACTTTCTGCCCCTGGCGCGCTTTTTCAATCGCCAGCAAGGCGCGTTCGCGCTCCTGCGTCAGCGGCGGCGTATGAATTTGCTTGCCGACGATATGCGGCGCAATCCAGCGCAGATACAGTTCATAGGCAACGATTACATCACTGTCCTGCAACGCCGCTATCGCGCGCGGTATGATCAAATCCTCAAAACCGGGACCGACCGATACCAGATTCAATACTCCAGCCATCACTTCACTTTCCATTTTCATGTTCATTTGTTGAGCCGATCTGATCGTCAGGATCAGACAGGCCGATATCTTCCACCACCGCCACCGTGACGCCATCGAGCGCCATCTTGGGCAAGGCCAGCACCCCGCGCGGACTGGCGATCAAGGCGCAGGGCTCGCACACCCCATCGACGCCGACATTTTGCTGCACCCAGGCCGACGGCGTGGTCACCCAGCCGCGCGCGGCCACATCACTGGCCGCAATCACGCGCAAGGGCAAATCATTAGCAGCACAATAGGCCAGCAGACCCGGTTCTTGCGCTTTAAGATCAATGGTTGCCACTTCGCGCACCTGGCGCAGACTGCGCCCGAGCAAGTCCAGGGCCTGTGTCACCGCCGCGGCAATCCGTTCGGCCGGCACATCCTTGCGGCAACCGATGCCCAACACCAAGGGCTTCAAGGCTTCGGTGGCCGTGGTCACTACCGGCACCGCGCCGACCACATTGGCGATCCGGTAGGCCAACTGGTTGCCGCCGCCTTCATGGCCGCCGAGCAAAGACACCGCAAAGCGCCCCGCCTCATCGAGCAGCACCACCGCCGGATCGTTATGCTTATCTTGCGGCAAGCCCTCCAAAAAACGCACCGCCACGCCGCTGGCGGCGATCATCAACCATTGATCCTGATGCCAGTAGGCAGCACGAAATTGCTGCTTTTGCGGCATCCCGGCTTGCAGCCAGGGCCGGTACAAGGTACCGCCGAGCACGCCCTGCACCCGCGCCGCCAAGGCTTCGCTGTCGGCGCGAATCATCCAGATACCCAAGCCTGATGGTGGTTTTGTGCTCACAGTCAGCTCCCTTGCCCATTTGCCTGCGCGGCATCGTCAATGACCGCATCGACTGCATCAGCGTCATCAACATCAACATCGCCACGCGCGCCCTTGTTCTTTTTGACCACCCGAAACAGATGCGTGAAATCCTTGGAATACAAGCTCGACTCGACTTGCGCGCCCTTGTCGAGCGCTGCACCAACCAACATCATCGTGGTCAGATTCCAGGCGCCGCGCTTGGTCTCTTCCAGCACCGTCGCCAGGGTGCCCTGATAGACCTTCTGCTCCGGCCAGCTGGCGC
This sequence comes from Duganella sp., assembly GCA_026225475.1. GTDB lineage: Bacteria > Pseudomonadota > Gammaproteobacteria > Burkholderiales > Burkholderiaceae_D > Herbaspirillum. The sequence continues at coordinate 30,187 of JAMFSU010000107.1, read as the reverse complement.
GATACACCAGCGTCACCGGGGTCTGGTCAGGATAATGCAGGCGTAGATCGGTGACGATTTTTTTCAGATGCGGTCCCGATAGGAAAATACACATGGTGGCGCGATGCTCAGCCAGCCGCGCAATCGACTCCAGTTCCGGCACAGCCGAGGCACGCCCCGATACCCGCGTCAGAATCACCGTCTGCGACACTTCCGGTTTGGTCAGCTCGGCGCTCACGGCAGCGGCTGCCGCTGTAAACGACGACACCCCGGGCACCACTTCATAGGCGATTCCCAAGGCTTCCAGCCGACGCATTTGTTCGGCGGTGGCGCCATAGATGGCGGGGTCGCCCGAATGCAGCCGCACCACGTCGATATTCTGCTGTTGCGCACGCAAATAGCAGGCTTGCTGCTGTTCCAGGTCGAGCTGGGCGGTGTCGATCATTTCCGCATCGGCGCGGCAATGTTGCAGCATTTCAGTCGGCACCAGCGAACCGGCGTACAACACCATCTGCACGCTGCCGAGCAATTTCGCGCCACGCAGAGTGATCAAATCGGGAGCGCCTGGTCCGGCGCCGACAAAATAGACTTTCATGTTGCCACTTTCAATGTCGATACCGCAGCTTGAGCGGTGAGTTCATGTCTTTTTTCGAGCGCGTTCTTGCGGATCAGCATGGTTGCCAGATAGCCGCTGACGGCATGGTCGCCGGCCACTTGCAGATCATCCAGACCACTGGCCAGCACCTCGCCATCAAGGCCGATGCGGCGCGCAAATGCACAATGCGCGGCAATGCCCATCTCGCGCAACAGCGCCAGCACCCAGGGCAGGCGCGCACCGACCTTCATCAGTACCACGATGTCGTGGCTGAGGATTTCCTGACGCAGCGTGGCGGCATCTTCCGGGCACGGCAAGATCAATGTGCGTTCTTTGCCGACCCCCAGCGGCCAACCCAATGCTGCCGCCGCTGACGCGTAACTGGTGATACCCGGAAAGGTGCGATGGGCAAAACCCGGCATCAAGTCTTTCAAGGCCGCCAGTACATAGCCGTAGGTCGAATAGGTCAAGGTGTCGCCGATGGTCAGATAAGCCACGCTGCGACCGGCGCGCAAGGTGCTTGCAATTTCCTGCGCCAGTTGCGCATAATGCGCGCGCAGCACCTCGCGGTCGGGGTCCATGTTGAACTCGACTTCGCGCAGCCGCGTCGCATCGAAGGCAACACCGTCCAGACACTGCAAGGCGACTGAGGTATCGGCACTGCGCGCACGCGGCAGATAGATCAGATCGGCTTGCTGCAACGCCTGCATGGCCGCCAGCGGCAGATAGCCGGCTGGCCCCGGACCGACGCCGATGCCCCAGAACATCGCCGCGCTCATGCCTGTGCTCCCAACAGATTGCCATCCAGATCGAACAACCGCACCTCGACCCGGCGCACGGCCGGCAAGCGCGCCTGGGCCAGTTGTGCAATGCGCGCTTCGATGGCGCACCACAAGGCAGTGGCACCGGCTTCGGGTTTCAAACGTTCAATTGCAGCTTCCACGGTATTTGCATTTTCAATGTCGGCGATCAGGGCATCGGAAAACCCCAACGTCGGCGCCAGCGTGCGCGCCATGCGGGCAACTCCGCCCATCGCCATGTTGCTCTTGCTGGAATGGGTATCCCATACCCCATCCAGCACCTTGGCCAGTTTGCCGGGATGCCCGGCCAGCCATAATACGTCCAGTTCGGCGCCCTGCTCGACCAGCGCCGCCTGGGTGAAATCGAGCGCATCGCCGAGAAAATTGGCAATCTGCACCGAGCGCACCTCCGGCAATTGCAAGACCTCACGCGCAAAGGTCCGGCCGATCTTGCCGGGCAGGTACGCCACGCTGGTGGCAACCCCCTGCGGCTGGCTGTTGTCGGCCAGCGCCACGTGGATATACACCTCGATCGATGCAATCCACGACGCCAGCGACATTGGCTCGACGATACCCGAGGTGCCCAGTATCGAAATGCCGCCAATAATGCCCAGGCGCGGATTGAAGGTCTTTTGCGCAATCACCTGACCGTTTTCGCAGCCGATGCTGAGATCAAAACCACTGGCTTGGTCCACACCCAACTCCAACAATACTTCCGCCACTGCCTGGCGCATCATGCTGCGCGGTACCGGGTTGATGGCCGGTTCACCAACCGCCACACGCAAGCCGGGCTGGGTCGCGGTACCAACGCCAGCGCCCGCGAAGAAGCGGATGTCACCACTGGCATTGCGGGCGACCTCGGCAAAGATGGTGGCGCCATGGGTGTTGTCCGGGTCATCACCGCCATCTTTGAACACTTCTGCGCGTACCCGGCCATCAGCCAAGGCTTGTACGGCGGCAATCGGCACCAGCAGATAATGCTTGCCATCGGGCAGACTGACTTCCGCCTTGTCCAGCCGCGGTCCTTGCAACAACAAGGTCAACGCCGCCTTGACTGCCGCTGTGGCACAACTGCCGGTGGTGCGGCCGCGCCGCAAGCCGTTAGGGGCCAGCACGGTTAAATCAAATTCAGCGCGTTCAAGCTCCTGCATTGTCTTGCTCTGGCGCGGCGGCTTGCCCGGTCTGCGCAATCACCTGGCCGATGGCATCGATCATCATCGCATTGACCACTGTGGCCGCCCACGGCGAGCCGCCACGGGTGCCGCTATTGGTGATGCGCGGCACCTGCAGGCAGCGGCGCAAATCATCCTTGCTTTCGCGCGTGCCGACAAAGCCGACCGGCAAACCGATCACCAGCTGTGGCCGCCAACCGTGGTCACGAATCAGGCGCGTGGTTTCGGCAATCGCCGTCGGCGCATCGCCGATGGCCAACACGATGTCGTTGCCAAACTTTTCCCAGGCGCGCCGGATACCCGCAGCCGAGCGCGTCATGCCTTGCGCCTGCGCCATCAAATGGCTTTCGCGATCATGCACGCCGCACCAGGTTTCAATGCCGAGTTGCTCCACCAGCGCACGCTTGAGGCCGGTCTGCACCATCGTCACATCGGTGACCACGCGCTTGCAACGCAGCAAGGCGCGGATGCCGGCCTCCACTGCGCCGGCTGAAAAATAGATATCGTCAACCGCATTGAAGTCGCCACTGGTATGCACCAGCCGTTGCAACACAGTCAAATGGCTAGGCGCAAAGCCGGACCAGTCGCGTCCGGCGGCGATGATCTCGAAACTTTCCTTCTCGATCGGATGCGGCACATAGGGTGGAAACGGCGGTGCCAGATCAACCGTCGGCAGCTTGCGTTCCAGCAAGCCACGCACCTGCAAATGATGGGCGCGCTGCGGCTCGCCGATCTGCTCTTCAAAACCGACAATCTGCACGCGATACTTGCACAGGGTGCAATTCATGTCGGCACGGCCTTCGACTGCTTCGCGCGCACGTTCCAGCATGACATCGGCCAGATGCGCATGCACCCCCAGATAACCCGCCTTCAAGACTTCCAGGCCCGGTTCGCGCAGCGCCAGTTCATCGGCAGCGGCATAGATGCGCTTGACCAGCACGCCATCGAACAGGAAAAACGGCAACACCACCACCCGCGCAAAACCAAGCAGCGCAGCAGCACGCAAGCCGTCGGCCACCAGCGGTTTGGCAGTGCCGGAATAACAGACGTAGACACCGCCGAAGCCCATGCCTTCTTCCAGCATGCGCGCCAGTTTTGATACTTCGCCGTTGGCATCGGGATCGGTGGTGCCGCGCCCGACCAGCACCAGACAGGTGTCGTCGCGCCGCACCGTGTTGGCAGAAGTAGCTTCGGCAGTGAGGATGCGTTCCTGCGCCAGTTGCAGCAATTGCGGATGCAGATTGAGCGCGGCGCCGAAATGAAAGTCGATGCCCGGATGGGCTTGCGCCAGGGCCAGCATTTCGGCTGGCATGTCGTTCTTGGCATGGCGTGCTGCCAGCAACACACCGGGAACCACGGCCACCTGCCGGCTACCGGCGGCCAGGTTGGCCACCACCGCTTCGCTGATGGTCGGGCTGGAAAACTCCAGATAGCCATGCGTGACAACCTGCCCCGGCGCGCGCTGGCGCACCAGTTCGACCAGCGCCTCAAACTCGCGCACGGCATCGGCATCGCGGCTGCCGTGACCGGCCACGACGATCCCGTAAGGCGCGGCAGCGCTTACTGGCAGCGCGATACTCATGCCAGCTCCGGCGGCGGTTCGATCTGGCTCGCCATGGGCTGATGGGTACGGATCAGCATGATGCTCATGTCGCTGAACTCCTTCTCGGCGCATTGCGCCAACGTGCCATGCCACTCGGCTTCGGCACGGGTCAGGTTTTCCCAGACTTCGGTGGGATGATCAGGCTGCACGCCGTTTTCCAGCAGGTAGGCGGCAATATGGCGCGGCATGAAGGAGCGCGCCGCATCCCATGGACACGGTATCACAATCGCATTGCGGCCGTCATTGAGCACATGCACCAGATGGCGCTTGAACGGTGTCAGATCGCCACGCCGGTGAAACGTGATGAAGGTGGTTTCATCGAAGCACACCTTGGCGCGCGAGGCCAGGATTTGCGCCGAGGAAATACCCGGCAAGGTATCGACCGCGTGACCGCAGGCGCGCTCGACCCGTTCCAGATACTGGAAGCCGCTGAAATGAATATCGCCCATGAACACCACCACGCAGCGCTTGCCGGCATGGTGCGCGGCGGCCACCTGATCAAGCTGGGCTACCTGATCGCGGTAATTCATCAAGACCACCTCGGCGCTGGCCGGGATGATGCTTTGCACGACATTGACGACGGCATCGAAGCCCGCCACAACGTCGGCGTTGCGGATCAGTTCCGCGCCGCGCTGGGTGAGGTAGCCGATATCGCCTGGACCTGCGCCTATGCAGATAATCATCTTGGTTGTTTCCTTGTTACGGTATTGGTCAAGCTGGCATCCGGGCGCGTATTGTCAGCGCCAGGTTGTCAGCGGAAAGTTCTTCCAGCGTCAGGTATTCGGCGCCCAGCGCCTGTGCCAGTTGCGCCGCGCGGCCCAGGCGCACATAGCCGCTTTCGGTATCGAGCACCAGGGCCGGAATGCCGCGTGCCGCCAGTTGCCCGGCCAGCGCCAGGGTTTCGCGCCAGGGATCGGCCCCGGCTTCGAGCGCCACATTGCCCTTGCCATCGCTCAACAGCACCAGGAGCGGCGGCGCCTCGGCGGCCTGCTCCAGCGTCTGCAAGGCCAGTTGCAAGGCATGCGGCAAGGGAGTGCGTCCACCGGTCGGTAAATGGCGCAAGCCTTGCTCGGCCAGATCGACACTGCGCGTCGGCGCCAGCAACAACTGCGCCTGCTCACCGCGAAAACCAATCACGGCAACCTGATCGCGACGTTGATAGGCATCGGTGAGCAAGCCGAGCACCGCGCCCTTGACCGTTTCCATGCGCCGCTGCGCCGCCATCGACCCGGAGGCATCGACCACGAACAAGATCAGGTTGGCCGCTTTGGCGAGCTTGACCTTGCCATGCAGGTCACTGGCCTGCAAGGTGACGCTGTCGCTGCCTGCGGCGGCACTGCGCAAGGCCGCACTGCGCACCGTCGCCCCGACTGCCAGGCTGGCCGGATTGCTATCCGGCACGGTGCGTATGGTGCGGCCGCGCACGCCATCAGCGCCGTCGTTGCGGCGTCCCGCCAACGTGGCGAACTTGCTGCTATGCGGCGCGTCGACTTTCAATTGCCGTGCGGCAGTTGCCGCTGTCGCCTGAAACAGTTGTTCAGCGCCACCATCGCCTTGGTCACCGTCTTGCTGGTCATCCTCTTGCTGCGGTGATGACGCGGTATCGTCATTGGCGGATTCAGGTTGGTGCTGCTCTTGCTTGGATTGTTGCTGCGATTGTTCTTGCGCGGCCTGCTGCATCAACTCGTCGAGCTTGTCCTGATCCAGCCCCGGCTGTTCAAACGGTTTGCGCCGGCGCCGATGCGGCAGTACCAGCTCGGCTGCGGCACGCACGTCGTCGGGCGTGACCTGCAAGCGCCCGGCGAGCGCCGCAAACGCGCGCGCGGTCTTGTGCATGACGATATCGGCGCGCAAGCTGGCAACCTCAAATTCGCAGCACAAATGACTGATCAACTCGAGCAAGCCATCGTCCAGCACCACTTGCCGCAAGGCCGCCTGGGCTGCCATCAAACGTGCGCGCAGTGTTTGCTGATCGCCTTCCCAGTGCGCCACAAAGGCCGCCGGATCGGCTTCATAGGCAAGTCTGCGGCGCACCACATCAGCGCGCACCTGCTTGTCGCGTGGTGCCGTGACTTCCACCATCAGGCCAAAACGGTCCAGCAACTGCGGCCGCAGGTCGCCCTCTTCCAGATTCATGGTGCCGATCAAGGTAAAGCGCGCCGGATGCGACACCGACAAGCCTTCGCGCTGCACCAAATTGACCCCCATGGCGGCCACGTCCAGCAACACATCAACCAGATGGTCGGGCAACAGATTAACTTCGTCGATATACAAAACGCCGCGATGCGCGGCCGCCAGCAGGCCCGGCTGCAAGGCATTGACTTCCCCCTTGAGCGCACGCGCCAAATCGAGCGTGCCGAGCACGCGGTCTTCGGTGGCGCCCAACGGCAAGGTGACAAACGGCACTGCTGCCAGGCTGGCGTGCGGCGTGCCGGCAGTGCAGATGGCACACGCGGCAGCCGGAGCGTGCGGCAGGCAATTGAAGGCGCAGCCAGGCACCCGTGCAATCGGCGGCAACACGGCCGTCAACGCCCGCGCTGCGGTGCTCTTGGCCACGCCCTTGTCACCGCGAATCAAGACACCGCCCAGCGTCGGATCAACCGCACACAACAGCAAGGCCTGCTTGAGCTGCGGCTGGCCGACGATAGCGCTAAATGGAAACAAGCTACTGTTGAGATCCGTCATTTATGCACCACGCGGGGTTTCGCCACGCGCCTCCAGCAAGGTTTCACTGTGCAGATACAGTTGCTGCAACTGCGCCAGCGTCTGCGCTTGCGGCTGTTCCCACATGCCACGGCTGGCCGCTTCCAGCAGCCGCTCGGCAATCGCATTCTGGGCCCAGGGATTGGCTTCTGCCAGGAATTGCTGCATGCCGGGATCAAACGCATAGGTTTGCGCCAGTTGCTCGTACATCCAGTCGTCCATGACTTGCGCAGTGGCATCGTAGCCGAACAGGTAATCGACCGTCGCTGTCAGTTCCAGTCCGCCTTTATACCCATGGCGCTGAATGCTATCGAGCCATTTGGGATTGACCACCCGCGAACGGAACACGCGCAGGGTTTCCTGCTTGAGGTCGCGCACCTGGGCCCGTGCCGGGTCGTGGCTATCGCCGAAATAATGGCGCGGCTGCTGGCCGGTCAAGGCGCGAATGGTGGCGATCATGCCGCCGTGATATTGCAGGTAATCATCGCTGTCGAAAATATCGTGTTCGCGATTATCTTGATTGTGCAAGGCCACCTGCACGCCCGCCAGACGCGTACGGAATGCATCGCGCTGGTCGCTGCCCTGGGTTTCGCGCGCATAGGCGTAACCGCCCCAGTTAATGTAAGCCTCGGCAAAATCAGCGTCGGCCTGCCAGTTCTTTTCCTGGATCAGTGGCAAAATGCCTGCACCGTAGCTGCCCGGCTTGGCGCCGAAGATGCGATACCCCGCGCGTTGCTCGGCCTGATCCTGTTGCAAGCCTTGACCGATCCACTGACCCAGTTCGTGCAGATAGTGCTTGCGTACAAAGTTTTGTTCTGCCGGCTCATCGAGCGCAATCACGGCATGGACGGCGTCGTCGATCAAGTCGATCAATTGCGGAAACGCATCCCGGAAAAAACCAGAGATGCGCGTCGTCACATCAATGCGCGGCCGTCCCAGTTCGGCCAGCGGCACCACTTCGATGCCGAACACTTGCCGGTTACCGGGCCGCCAGACCGGCTTGACGCCAAGCAGGCAGAGGATTTGCGCCACATCATCGCCGTGGGTGCGCATGGCGCTGGTGCCCCAGATGCTGATGGCGACACTTTCCGGATAAGCGCCGGTTTCACGCAGATGCCGTTCCAGCACTTCCCGCGCCAATTGCTGACCGACGCGCCAGGCCGATTGTGACGGCACACTGCGCGGATCGACCGAATAAAAATTGCGCCCGGTCGGCAGGATATGCGCCATGCCGCGTGTCGGCGAGCCGCTCGGCCCGGCCGGTACATAGCCGCCTTGCAGGCCCAGCAGGAGATTGCCGATTTCGTCGCCGGCGCGTTGCAGATTGGGCAGCAATTGACGGCAGGTGAAGTCGAGCACGCGACGCAAGCCGGCGAACTGGTCGATGCTGGCCGCGTTGGCCGACGCCGTTACTGATGCGCTTACTGATGCCGCGACTGGCAGCGGCGCTGGTTTGGCGCGCACCTGCATCTTCATCTGTCCCAGCATGCTGGCAGGTGCACGTGTCACCGCGCTTTGCAGACGCGGCTTGTCGATGCTGAGATCACCGAACAAGCTGTGGAGATTGGCGGCGATGCTGTCGGCCTGATAGTTGCTGTCCTGCATGGCCTGCATCAGGCGCAGGCACAAGGCATCGATGGCTTCAATCGCATCGGCACGCGTGACCACGGCCCGTCCGGCAATGCGCGCCAGAGCGCTGTCGGCATTGAGGCGCTGGCCTTTGTTGTCGAGCAGCATGTCGAGCTTGAGGCCGAACAACTTGGCCATTTCTTCCTGCAAACCGGGGATGTCTTGATTCGGCAAGCGCGTCAGCGATACCAGCATGTCCGGCATTTGTCCGGCGTCGGGCGCGCGGCCGAGAATATGCAAGCCATCGCGGATTTGCGCTGCGCCCAGTTCACACAGATAGCCATCAAGGTCTTCAATCAAATGCGCCACCCCGGCGCCGTCCATGCCGCTCAGGGCTTCAGGCAGTTCGCCATCGTGGCTGTGGTCGTGTGGATGATCGTGTTCATGGTCGTGATTGTGATGATGGTGACCGTGGCCGCCGTCGTGGTCATGATCATGGTCGTGATGCAACAACTTCATCTGCAAGTCGCTATCGAGATTGGTTTGCTTCACCAACTCCCAGATCTGTTGTTGCAGCAGCGGCAGCTTGGACGGATCCAGTACTTCTACTTGGTAATACTCATCGACCAGTTGCGTCAACTGCGCCAGTGCGCCATAGCTGTCGGCCGTGGTCATCGGCGGCGTCAGGTGATCGACCACCACTGCATGAGCGCGCCGCTTGGCTTGCGCACCTTCGCCCGGATCATTGATGATGAACGGATAGAACAATGGCATGTCGCCCAGCAGCGCATCGGGGAAACAATTTTCTGACAGCCCCACGCCCTTGCCCGGCAACCATTCCAGAGTGCCGTGCTTGCCCACATGCACAATCGCATCCGCGCCCCAGTCATCGCTGAGCCAGCGGTACAGTCCGTAGTAATGGTGCGTTGGCGGCAAATCGGGCTGGTGATAGATCGCATCCGGGTCCATGCCGTAACCACGGGGCGGTTGCAGGGCAACGAAGGCATTACCCAGTTCGATACCGGCAAATGCCAACTGGCCGTCATGCACGTAAGCCTCACCGGGCGCTGCGCCCCACTGTGCCTGCATCTTTTGTTGCAACACCAGCGGCAATTCGGCGAACCATTCGGCATAGCGCTGCGCTGATGCGCGGCCGACCGCGTGCTGCAATTGTTCGCTGGTCAGAAAAGTATTGTCGTACGAGCAGCGGTCAACCAGCGCGTGAATCAAGGCAGTGCCGCTGTCGGGCAAGTCGGCAATCGCGTAACCGGCCTGCTGCATGGCTTGCAGGATGTGCATCAACGACGCCGGGGCATCCAGCCCGACGGCATTGCCGATCTGTGAAGCTTTGCTATTGGAATTGGTAAAAATGAAGGCAATCCGCTTGTCGCGGTTATCGAGCGCGCGCAGACGGGCAAAGCGCGCAGCCAGCCCGGCGATGCGCTCAACACGGTCGGCCAGTGGCTGGAACTCGACCACCTCACCAGAGCCGCCCGCCGGTGCCTTGAACGACAGCGGCACACTGATAATGCGACCGTCGAACTCGGGCAACACGACATTCATGGCCGCATCCAGCGGATTCATGCCGCGTGTCGAGATTTCCCATTGTTCTTGTGTCATGCCGCTGGTCATCGCTTGCAGTACCGGCACGTTCAGCTTTTCCAGCACCGAAACTGACCAGCCAGCCGGGGTTGGCGCGCCCGGCGTGATTTCCCCCATGGCAAACGACGTTGTATTGATCAATACGTCCACATGGGCGCCTTGCGCACCGGCAAAATAACGAAAGGCAGCAGGCAAATCCGAATCTGCCGCTGTGCTGCGCAGCGAGGCCGTGAAGATCGGCAGCACGTCCATGCCGCGTTGCTCCAGTGCCGTCACCAGCGCGTCGATGAAGCGCGTATTGCCGCTCATCCAGTGCGCCCGATAAAAGATGATGCCAACCGCCGGCTTGCGGCGACCGGCGACATCGATGCGCAACCGCAGCCAGTCGGCGATGCCGGCATCCTGTTCCAGATCCGGATGGTAGATGCCATGATCGGGCAACGCGACCGCTGCTTCGTAGTCAAAACCGGTCAACAGCAAGCGATCTGACACAAACCGCAGGAACTGCGCCAGATTGACGCTGCCGCCACCATGAAAATACGCCAGCGCCTGGCGCAGAATATCGGCCGGTACGGTCGACACCGCCGCCAGTTCTGCATCTGGTTCGCCAGTGCCGCTAAGCGCAATCAGATGCCGCCCTTGCGCTTGCGCATGGCGCAGCAATTCGGCAAAACCGGCCACACTGCCAAGACGGCCGAGGATGCGCAGCACGATGATGTCGGCCTCGGCCAGTTCGCCTTGCAGCAGCGCGCTCATGGACGACTCACCAGATTCGCCGGCCAGATTTTGCAGGTTGATACCAATCGTCGCCGGGAAGTCTGCTGGCAATTGCGTCAGCGCGTGATTGAGCATGGCCAGCTCGGTGGAGGCATGCGTCAATAACGCAATGCGTGCCGGTGTGGCCGTGCGGACATTCTCAGAATTGCCAGAATTGCCAGAATTGCTGGAGCGCTCAAGCATGTTCGGCTTCCTCGGGATTCACATCGCCGCTGCCGAGCCGGTGAAAAATCAGATCAGTGACTTCCTTGCCACCCTGCAGATGTTCCACCACCACACGTTCGATGGCAGCGGCATCGACGCAACGGTACCAGACGCCTTCCGGATAGACCACTACCACCGGCGCCTGCGCCTTGCAGGCCACCATGCAATGGGTGCGGGTACGCTTGACGCGCAATTCGGGGCGCGCATCGATCTGTTCGCCCAGCACGGCGAACATGGCTTCGGCCAGCACGCCATCTTCGGTGCAGCGTGGACCGGTGCACATGAGCACATGCCGGTGGTGGGTTCTCATGACTATTCTCTGGCTAAAATGCCGATGCGGCCGACTCAGAAGCTGTTCTCAGGCTCAGGGGACGGATCGGCATGGTGGTTGCGAACTGCAGGGTTCAGGCAAATTTCTTGTAGAAGTATCCGGTCAGGCCGCCCAGCGCCAGCCAGAATACGCCGTTGGCCAATGCCGTGGCATGGATGAAAGCGCGCGCCAGTTCCTCAGGTGCTGCACCGCCATGCATTTCTGGCTGCGGCGCACCGATCAGATGCGGCACCAGCAGCAATGCCACACCAGCGAGCTTGAACGCCCAATGGCGCGCATACACGATCAAGCCAAGGCCGCCGGCGGTTGCGCCCGCCGTCATGACCCACCAAATTTGGCGCGCATGCAGCGGTGCGGCCATGGTGCCCGGCACTTCCGGCGGCAAGCCCAGCGCAGGTGCGACAAAAAACACCAGGTAACCGGCTACGCCCCACAGCAGGCCTGCGCGCCAGCCGACCTGACGGCCGCGCATGGTCATCGCCGCGACCAGAAACAACCCGAAACCGATGGCAATGGTGACATTGGCCAGCGCCGTGTAAGCGCTGCGCTCAACGCCGTTGGCTGGCTCCCAGTCATCGGCACCGTGCGCATGTTCATGTGCATGCTCATGCACCAAGGCCGGCGTCCCCGCTGCACTGGTAGCGGCAGCGGCAAGCTCGGCAGCGTGGTGCTCTTCATGCTCCTTGGCCGCAGCCGCTTCTTCATAGACCTCAGCCTGCGCGATAATCGGCGACACTTGCCATTTCTGCAAACCGGTCAATAACAAGCCCGCCAACACGCCAGCGAGCAACACGACGGAGCCGATCCGTCGCAATACAGTCAGATTGATCATGCGGTACTTCCCTCAGTGGCAGGGGAAGCCGGCCGAATGGCGACCGTCGTGGGCGGCGTTGTGCAGCTCGACCTTGGAGGCGAAGCCGGTCACGTAGATCAGGGCGGCACCTAGCAACAATGCCACCAGGCCAGGGGCAATCCGGTCATGCCAGATGCTGGCGCCGGTTTTCTCATCGAGGGAATCTGCTACAGCGGAGGTGGATTGAAGCGTGGCCATCTGGTTTCCTTGAGGTCGTCGAAGTCAATATTGCGGCCGCATTGCATCGCGTGAAAATTCACGCAATCACGTTGAACAAGGAAAAAAACCAGACAGTGCAGGCAGCCAGATCGCTGCCAGTAAGCCGTCCGTTGATCGCCCTCCGCGATGCAAAACATGCCGTTCACCAAGGGCCGGTCTCCGGGCTCACGAACTGGCGGGTCGCCATTGTCTGGACAAGCCAAACAGACTACCGCGCCGGAGTCCGCGCCTTCCCATGTTGGAACAACACAGTGACATCATGCGGACCCGTACATTCGCTTACCGTTGCGGGGGCAGCGCCGGAGTTGTCGGCCTTTGACAGGACGCATCATCAAGATAAGCAAAGATAAGCGACATTAAAAGACAAACGCACCAGCTTCCCGTTTAAATCCGCTGCCATTGCTGGCAGCCAATACCCAAGGCAATGCTATCCCGGCAGTATAGGTGCGGCGCGTCATTCTGGCAAGCCGCCAAGCCGCTACAGCACTGGCTGGGACGGCTGAACCAGGGTTGCTGGCTCAAGGGCCTTTGGCGACTTTTTTGGGTGCGTCCGGGCTCAGATTGACCGGGTCGCTGGCGGGAAAGGTATCTTCCAAGGCGTCGTCAAGATCGTGTTCGCGCTTGGCTTGCGTGGCGTTGTTTGCACTCTGTTGCTGCTGCGCCAGCTGCTTTTCATCGGCGGCGACGATGTCTTCCCCCTGCTCGTCGTCACTGGCAACCTGCTCCACGGCATCGGGTATTTCGGGCGCCGCTGCGTTGCGCGTACGCTCGACGCTGCCACGTTCGCCGGTACCGTGCGAATCGGTGTCGGCTTCGCTATTGATGCTGGTCATATCACTGCCACTGTCGGAGGTGTCGCCCGGGCCGAGTGCATGATTATCGTGGCCCTTGTTCAGTTCACGGTCACTGATCGGTAAAACATCTGGATCCAAAGTACTGGTTGTCATGCTGTGCTCCCTGTAAAAAGATGAAGTTGCCAGCGCCCATCACGTCCATCGTGCCGCCATCTCAAACAGCCTGAGCGGCGGATCAACCTGATCCGGCAATTCGGGCGAACCGGGCTCGCCGGGGTTCAGCGGCGGGTCCTGGATTGGCGCCGGTTCGGCAGGCGGTATATCCGTCGCTGGTTCGTCCGGCGCTGGTATATCTTGCGGGGTATGCATCACTGCGCCTCCTGGGGTTCAGCGGCAGGTCGGATTCTGATGTGGAATCGGTTCCTGAGGCGGGGTCGGATCGAGCGGCGGGACTTCTACCGGCGGAATATCTTGTGGTCGCTGCATGGCAATTCCTTTCAAGCGTGAACAGCAGCGGCCGGGCCGGCGGTCTGCTTCACTACAATGCAAGGCTACGCTGCTGACCTGCGCATCTGTATCAGACAAACACGCATTCTGAGTGCGGCAAGCACTGACGCTGCGGCCATGCCAGTCACTCGCTGCGCCGCCGATACTTGCGCCAATACAGATGCAGCAACGGCGTGGTGGACAAGCCATGCAGCAGAATCGACAAAGCCAACACCGTGAGCACATCGCGCGCCACCCGCAATTGCAGCGGATCATGCCAGTATTGCAGCACGAAGCACAGGTAGTAGAGCGAACCGACGCCGCGAATACCGAACCAGGCAATCAGCCACCGGTGCGAAGAATCGGCGCCGGAACCGAGCAGCCCCAGGGCTACCGCCATCGGACGCACCACAAAAAACAGCAAGGCAGCCAACCACATGCCTTCCATCGAAAAGCCCAGTTCCGACAGCAAGATGCCGATCAGCAACACCATGAAGAATTCGGCAAAGTGTTCCAGTTGTTGATTGAAGCCGAGCACGGTTTCGGTCAGATAGACCGGTGCCTGTTCCGGATGGGTCGCGGCTGCGGTACGATCATTGCCGCGCGCGGCAGCGATCAGCTCGGCCGCCGGACGGTTGCCACTGCGCGCCGACTCCACTTGACGCATGGCCAGTCCCGCCGCAAATACCGAAAGAAATCCAATACCATGGATCAATTCAGCAACCCCGTAGGACAGCATGATGATACCGATGGCCATGAACTCTTCCATGCCAAGTGCCAGGCCGAAACGCTGGCGCGCCACCAGCACCAGACGCGCCATGGCCCAGCCACTGAAAGCACCACAGGCGATGCCGGCCACCACGCCCCACAGCATCAGCCAGCCAAAATACGCCGTGTCGACCAACTCCCCGGCCACGCCCAGCGTCATCAATGCTGCCAGCACAAACGGATAAGCACTGCCGTCATTGAGACCGCCCTCGCCGCTCAAACTAAAACGCAATTTGTCCGGCGCATCGACGTTCTTCACTTGCACGTCAGAAGCCAGCACCGGATCCGTCGGCGCCAGAATGGCACTGAGCAGCAAGGCCACGCCAAATGGCAGATGAAACAAGAAGCAGATTGCCAACGCCAGCAGCGGCACCGTCAGCAGCATCGCCAGCACACCCAGACGGATGGGCAGCCACCATAGCCGACTGGCAGGACCGCGAAAAGCGACCCGCAATTTCAGCCCCACCGTGAATAGGGATAACAGCAACGCCACGCGGGTAATCACCGTCAGGCTGTCGGCATGACGCAATAAATCGATATGCACCAGCCCCAGTCCGGCCGGCCCCAGCACCCAGCCGATCGGCAGGTACAGCATGGCGACATTGAAGGGCAAGCGTTCCAGCAATGACTCTAGAAACACCATGAACACCAGCAGAATGCCGGCAATCAGAAAATAAACGGTGGGGATGTCGATATGCGCTCCCGGCCAAGGTTAACTCATCGCAGGCAAGCCAAGTCAAGCTGGCCCAAGCTTTTTTTCACAAACAAAATGGCCACTGCCTGCGCAGTGGCCCTACCCGGCTTAGCGCCAGAGCTTGGAATCAGTGCTGTTCGGAAGCGCTGCCGTCAAGCTGGCGCGGCATCAGCCCGTCATCAGCGTTAGCGCCGGGATCTTCGGTGCCATCAGGCTGCGGCGCTGCATCGACATCCACTGGCGCCACATCGGCGACCGCCAGATATCGCTGCGCGTCAGCCGACGCTGGCGGCACCAACTCGGCATGCGCCGATACATCACGTGCACTTTGGCCGCGGCCGCTCACGACAAAATTGTCATCGCGTGCATCGGACTCGTCACCGGTCAAATCACCGCCAGCCTGCTGATCGGTAAAGCGTGGACTGCCCTGATGCAAGGGGCGGCCCAGCGGATCAACAAATTGCCGGCGCGGCGCTGACGCACCTTGCCCCTGCTGCTGGCTTTGTGTCTGCGACTGCTGCATTTGCGGCGTCTTGGTGACCGGCGGATTGGATTGATTGGGTACTTGCCCGACTTGCGGTGTTTTTTTCATACTGGACTCCGGTTGTTGATGCGCAACAAGATCGCCGTGCGGCTGGCACTGCGCTTCGGTTTGGGCGTGCAGAATCATGCTTTCGATAAACATGATCAGTGCTTGCGGCCGGAGCCGGATTTGCGACCGCCGCCGGAAATTTTGTTTTCGGTAGCCCAAGCGCGGCGCACCGCTTCCTGATGACTCAGGCCACGCTTTTCGTTGCTGTCTTCAATATGCGCCACCTGGCGCTTCTGCTTGTCGGTGTAAGAGGATTTGTCGCCACGCGGCATGATGCGCTCCTTGCAAAAGACTTAGCATCATCTTAGGCAAACCACCTGCCGATGAACAGCAGGACAGGCGCTCAATTGGCTGTAGGACGATCAGTCATTGCGCTGAAGCGCTTCCGCGCAACGGCACAACAAACCTGATTGGCCGGGCGCTGCCTCGATAAGGCAAGCCACCCGTTGTTTATGCTAGGAGCCGGTTTCCAGTGCACTGGAAACAATGTCTTGCGCTTCGGCAAAAATACTTTCCAGATGTTCTTTGCCGCGAAAACTTTCCGCATAGATTTTGTAGATATCTTCGGTGCCCGAAGGACGCGCCGCAAACCAGCCGTTGTCGCTGATGATCTTGACGCCACCAAAGGCCTTGTCGTTGGCCGGTGCGGTCGTCCGAATCTGGCGAATTTGCTCGCCGGCCAGTTGCGTTGACTCGACATTGTCGGCCGACAATCGTGACAACAGTTTCTTTTGCGCAGGCGTTGCTGCCGCTTCAATCCGGCCATTGCAGGGCAAGCCCAGTTGCTCGGTCAGATCATGATAAATCTGGCCAGGGTCACGGCCGGTACGCGCCGTCATTTCAGCAGCCAGCAACGCGGCCGTGATGCCATCCTTGTCGGTGCTCCAGGGCGTGCCATCGAAACGCAGGAATGAAGCGCCCGCACTTTCTTCACAGCCGAAGCCAAGGCTGCCATCCTGGAGGCCGTCGACAAACCATTTGAAGCCGATCGGCATTTCCTGCAACGGCCGTTGCAAATGCGCTGCCACCCGGTCGATCATCTGGCTCGTGACCAGCGTCTTGCCAACGCCCGTGTCGGCGTGCCACTCGGGCCGATGCTGGAACAGATAAGACACCGCAGCGGACAGATAATCGTTGGACGGCATCAAGCCACTGCTTTTGGTGACGATGCCATGGCGGTCATGATCGGTATCGCACGCGAACGCAATATCAAAGCGATCCTTGAGCGCGATCAATTCGCGCATGGCGTAAGAGGAGGACGGGTCCATACGGATCTGTCCATCCCAATCCTGCGGCACGAAGCGGAAGGTCGGATCAACGTCTGGATTGACCACTTCCAGATTCAGATCATAGCGATCGGCAATCGCGCCCCAGTAATGGACACCGGCGCCCCCCAAAGGATCGACGCCAATATGAATGCCAGCATCGCGGATGACTGCCAAATCGATAATATTGGGCAAATCGTTGACATAGGTTTCAAGATAGTCGTAACGATGCGTGCTGGCAGCGCGCAAGGCGCGATCGAACGTTATGCGTTTGACGCTGCGCAAGCCTTCATGCAGGAGTGCGTTGGCGCGCTGCTCGATCCAGTTGGTAACATTGGTATCGGCCGGGCCGCCATTGGGCGTGTTGTACTTGAAGCCGCCATTGTCGGGCGGATTATGCGACGGCGTGATGACGATGCCATCGGCCGGTGCTGATGGATGCATGCGATTGTGCAACAGGATCGCATGCGACACCGCCGGGGTCGGCGTAAAGGTCGTACCGCGCGCGACCATGGTTTGCACGCCATTGCCGGCCAGCACTTCAAGCGCGCTGGCATAGGCCGGTGCCGATAAGGCATGCGTATCAATGCCCAAAAACAGCGGGCCGGTAATCGATTGCGCGGCGCGATAGTCGCAAATGGCCTGGGTAATCGCCAGCACATGCCATTCATTGAAGCTGTACAACAACGCACTGCCGCGATGGCCGGAAGTGCCAAACGCCACTTGCTGTGCTGCAATGCCGACATCTGGACGCAGACTGTAATAACTGGTGATCAGCACTGGCACATCGACCAGTGCAGCAATGGCGGCGCGCTGGCCAGCCTGGGGATTGATACGGCTCATGTAGGCGATTTTCTCTGAATAAAGGACTTCACGCAGCGCCAGCTTGTATGTCGTCACCGGCCCACCATTCTAGGGGCTGAGGCAATGCGGTGAAGACATGAAAAGCGAGGTATTTGTCCTACTTGGTGCGCGTCGACAGGACCGCAATCACGGCACTAGGCCATGCTTTGCTCTGGCAGTGCATAGCCGGTTTGCCGCAAACGGTTGCGCCGTGCCCGATTGGCCTCAGCCAATTCTTCCAGCGACATGGCGCGCTCTTGCGATTGATTGTGGCTAGGCGCACTCTGTACAATCGTGGCTAAGGTCTGCACCAGACGCGGATACAGATTTTCGCGGCGCTGTTGGTTGGCGGCCGCCAGTTGTGCCTTGAGCGCTTCGGTCAACACATGCGGCTGACTCGGTTGATACGGATATGGCAGCACTGCTGCCACCGCACGTGAGGCTGAGCCTACCGCCACACTGGATGCCTGTACGGTACTGAAACTACCGTCGTTTGAGGTGGTTTGCATGATCTTCGCTCCCGCAATGAAGGACTCTTCTGCACGAGATGAATGTACACGAGAAGATGCCCGCACACGATACATCTCTGACAACGTGGAAACGCCACAACGACTCGGTAATCGGACTTGATTCCTGGACGCTGCCATGCTGTCGGATCACCCTCTACGGCTGGCGAATGCACCACCAGCCGACCACATACCGATAGGAACGGAACTGCTAACCGCGTCGTATCAAGCGCAGCACCAGCAGCAACACGACCGCGCCGATGGTGGCGGTGACGATCGAGGCGGCAATGCCGCCACTGACGCCAATGCCGAACAAACCGGCCATCCAGCCGCCGATGAAGGCACCGACGATACCGACCAATATATCGATCAGCAGACCGAAGCCGCCTCCTTTGACCAAGATACCTGCCAGCCAGCCAGCGACGGCACCGATGATGATCCAGGCAATGATTCCATGAGACATGATTGTTGTTCCTTTCAGCGTTATTGTTTTTTGACGTTTTGGGGTATTACGCACCGCGCTGGTACCAGACCAATCGGCGCGGCTGACAGCCAGACTGTTTCAGCTCAGTCATCTTAGGCGGCACTGGCAGGCGCCAATATCGGACGGCCTCTATATTCCTTGTAGGACAACATGAAGATCCTGACTACGAGGGCGCGGCAGGCGCTGGCAATATGTTGCACAGCATCATGTCCTACACAGCAAAGAGAAAGTTTCCTATAGTCACCAACTGCTGCGGCACCTTATTCTTGCCTTCATCGCAGTGCCGCTGTCGCTTGGTCGTTAGCAACAACACTACTCACACTAAAACCACATGGACGCCATCATGAATGATAGCCAAAGCCCTTCCACCGCAAGCCGCCTGCGTACCCACTGGCCAACCCTGGCCGCTGGCATGTTAAGCCAGGCCTGCCCAAGTGCAGCGCCGCTGTTTCACTCCTGCGCCATGTTGCTGTCATTGTCCAAGACAAAAAAGAAGCAGCCGGTGCAGCCGCACAAATAAGTTCACGATCGCGCGTCGGCGCCGTCATCACTGAAAAGGAATTGACATGAAAAAGATCACCAAGGCAGTTTTCCCCGTGGCGGGACTGGGCAGCCGCTTCCTCCCTGCCACCAAGGCACAGCCCAAGGAAATGCTGCCAGTGGTGGACAAGCCGCTCATCCAGTACGCAGTCGAAGAAGCCGTCGCAGCAGGCATTACCGAAATGATCTTCATCACCGGCCGCAACAAGCGCGCTATCGAGGATCACTTCGACAAAGCCTATGAACTGGAAAGCGAACTCGAAGCCGCGGGTAAAACCAAGCTGCTGGAATTCGCCCGCAATGTGATTCCGAAGCACATCAATTGTGTCTATCTACGCCAGTCGTCACCGCTCGGTCTCGGCCACGCCGTGTTGTGCGCCAAATCGCTGATTGGCGATGAGCCCTTTGCGGTGGTGCTGGCAGACGATTTCATGGATGCACCGGAAGGCGGCAAGAATGTCATGGCGCAGATGCTCGATGTATTTGACCAGGAGCAAAAAAGTTTGCTGGCAGTTCAGGATGTTCCGCGCAGCGAGACCAAGCAGTATGGCATCGTCAGCGTTACGGCGTATACGCCACAAGATAATGTCAGCACCCTGGAAAAATCGGCCGAACGCCTCAGCCTGATCAACGCGATTGTCGAAAAACCCGCGCCCGAGTCCGCGCCTTCGACGTTGGCCGTGGTCGGCCGCTATGTATTGACGCCGGCCATTTTCGACCATCTGGAACACGTCGAAAAAGGTGCCGGTGGCGAAATTCAATTGACCGATGGCATCGCTGCCCTGATGCAGCACGAACAAGTGCTCGCCTATCGCTATGCAGGCCAGCGTTATGACTGCGGCTCCAAGCTAGGTTACCTCAAGGCCACGGTCGCCATGGGCGTCAAGCACGACGAGGTTGGCGAAGCGTTTTCTGCCTACCTGCAACAGGTGCATGCCGACATGGCGGAGCCAGCTCCGGCGACACCGATACGACTGGCCAAGCTGGCCTGACGACTGGGTCGCACTAGCGTCGTTGCGAGTTCTGCTGAGCTACTGAGATTTCATTTTCATCCCTCTTGGCCTGTCCTCATTGCCCCCGGTGACGACAGGCCTTTTTTACGCCCGACGGTTCCCCCGCCCTCCGCTTCCCTCTGCAAGCGCCTCCAACTGCGCCGCCATTATCGGCTTAGCAAGGCAATCCAATATCATATTGCCAAGTTCACCTGAGGATGCAAACGTTTACATGGCATTCATTTGAACGAAAAATACAGAAATCGCTTTACATTCAAGCTCATACGTATAATACGATTGCAAAATTTCGTGCAAATATATATATTGTTTATATTATTTCTAAAGGAGCCAACATGGCCACACAAAAAAACCCAGCAAAATCCAGCGTGCCTGCCGTGGCCGCAAAACCGCTGATCAAACCGGCAAGCAAGACGGCTCCAGCAGTGCGCAAACCAGCCGCAAAAAAAACTGTGGCGACAACCAAGCCTGTGACTGCGGCTAAAGTCAGCAATACCAAGCCAGCCGCCAAGACTGTGATCGCCAAAGCATCAGCCAAACCGCCGGTCAGCGCAGCATTGAAACCAGTCGCTGCGAACACCAAGCCAACCACCAAGCTGGTCGTCAAGACCGAGAAAAAAGTGGAAGTCAAACTGAAGAAGATCAAGCAAGTGCGCGACAGCTTCACAATGCCGGAAACTGAATATGTGGTGCTCGGTCAAGTCAAAAAAACCTGCCTCAAGGCGGGCTTTGAAATCAAGAAGAGTGATTTGCTGCGTATCGGCGTATCGCTGATCAAGAACCTGGAAACCACCAAGCTCAAGACATTACTGGCTGGTTTGACACCGCTCAAAGTCGGTCGTCCGAAGAAGTAAGCAGTCCCGGCAGATTCCGGAGCCGCTGCCTGCGCTCCGGAATGCCAGCGGTTGTTAGTCTCGTCTCAGAACTGCTGCAGCTGTGACAGCTCAAGTCCCTGCTCAGCGCCATCGACCGGCATCATCGCGATGGTTTTCAGGCCCGGCTTGAGCTTTACCGCATGAACACGCGGCCCCGCCACGACACGCTCGCCATCGGCGATGACGGTCCACACATCCTCACCATACTTGAGTGCCTCTAATACATGGATGACATGGCTTTGTTCAGGCATGACTTTCCAGAGATTGGTATCAGTATCGGCCAGACCCCAGCGCACATATTGCACCAGACCTGACTTGTTCAAATTGACTGCGGTGATGACGCGGATGACAGGCATGGGAATAAACTAATTGTGGTTGAACGACAGCATCAGGATTTGCCACCAATGGTCTTGAGTGGCAGCCATTTCTGGTTTTTGACCTGAAAAACGGTAAACACCGGATTGATCAGATTGCCTTCGGCATCGAAACTGATTTGCCCAGTCAGGCCATTGTGCCTGATACGGTGCATGGCGGCGAGAATTTTCCCGCGCTCCAGCGAGCGCGCCTGTTTGATCGCAGCAGCCAGTACCTCGATGGCATCATACGAAAATGGCGCATACAAGCCCATGTCGTCGCCGAAACGGCTCTTATAGTTTTTTTCGAATTGCTGCCATTGCGCGCCCTGATGCGCTGGATAGCCTGGCTCCAGCGCCACCGTGCCCTCGCCGGCCGGACCAGCAAGCTGCAAATAGCGCTGGCCGACCGTACCGCCCGCACCGACCAGCGGCGCACTAATGTCAAAGCGCCGCAATTCGCGCACCAGTTGCGCCGCCTGTGCATCCAGGCCACCAAAGAACACCAGGTCGGGATCGGCCTGCTTGAGCGCACGCAATACGGCATTGAAGTCGGAAGTATGGCTGCTGATGCTCTGCCGGTTCACCAGTTCGCCCTTGAGTTCGCGCACCGTCTGGGCAAACTGATCGGCATAGCCAGCGCCGAACAAGGTTTGATCATCAAGAACGGCAATGCGTTTGCCCTTCATTTGCCTGACCACGTATTGCGCCGTGTAACGCGCCCCTTCGTCATCATGCGGCACGATCCGGAACGCGGTGGCAAATCCTTGCTGGGTATAGGCATGCGAAGTGGTTGCCTGGGCAATCTGGACAATCCCGGCGTCCTTGTAGATGCGCGAGGCAGGAATACCGACCCCGGAATTCCAATGACCGATCACACCAACAACATTGCTTTTGACAAAATAATCAGCCACCAGCAAACCGGTGCGCGGGTCAGAACGGTCATTTTGCGTCAGCAACTGAAACCGCAGGTGCTCGCCGTCGATCTGGATGTCTTGCCGGTTGATATCCTCCACCGCCAACTCGGCTGCCTGCACCAGACTGGTACCGACGGAACCCGAAGCGCCACTCAAGGGCGCTGCATAACCGATCAAGACGGTACGCTCAGCGGCCATGACCGCCATCGGAAAACTCGCTGACAGCAACGCTGTCAGGTATAGCCATTTCATCGATACCAACCACTTCATTACTTGGTTTCTCCAGTTCTACACCATCGTCCAGACCAGACGGCCTGGCTGTCAGCTAAAAATTCAGTGCGGGCTGCACCGTCTGCCCCAGTTGCAACAGTTGGCCAATACCGGCAAGCACAACGGCATTCTGGCCAAATGTCAAACCGCCGTCGACACGCGCATCGGCGCGATACTGCGCCAGTGTATCGAGCGGCTCATGCGGCCATTGTGTATCACGCCAGCCGGTGTGTTGATCAATGCCGGGAATCTCGCAACGGGCACACGGCTTGACCATCTGCAGCACGATGCCTGCGCCGGGCGCACCCAGCGTCAAGGTATCAAGGTAATCCTCTTCATAAGCGTCCAGTCCATCGAGCACAAGATTCGGCCGAAACCGGTCCATCGGTAACGGCGGCGCACCCTTCTTGCCCATCCGTACATTGAGATCCTGCAACGACGCCAGGTTCGTCACCAGCAAAGGAAAGCCATCGGCGAATTGGACAGTCGCGTCAGTCGTACCGGTCCACTGGGCACTACAGACACGCCGCAAGGCCGGATCGAACTGCACCAGCCGCACATCGACGCCGAGATATAAGGAAAACCATTGATGGGCGACCGTACCGCAATCGAGCGCAAACAACCGATCTTGCCAAACAGCAACTGCAATTTGCGTACCTGCGCTGAGCAGCAACGGCAGCCGCAAGGCCGGCATGGCTGGTGCCGTGACCGTCAGGAATTCGCCATCGAGCGCCGTCGCAATGGTTGCCATCCGTGCACAAGTACGCTGCGACAGGAAGTTTCCGGCACGGTCGATGAGCATCCAGCGGCGGTCCAGCGCCAGCCCGAGCGGGCCGACCAGGGCCTCGCTCAAGCTGATGCCGGCGCAGGATTTGATCGGATAGATGTGCAATTGACTCAGTGTAATCATCGCTGCTGCTTTGGTTTTTTTGGATGAAACCTGAGATAAGGTCGTCACGGGTACGCCATCATGCCATGACTAACGTGAATGTAACGCATCACGTTGCGCGTTATTGATCGCCAGCAGTACCGCCTCCCCCAAACCATGCGGCGAGGTGCAGCTAACGATCAGAGCGCCCGTTGACGCGCCGGCAAGGCGCCGATGGCAATGCCCGCGATGATCAAGGCCATCGCGGCCAGCAAGCTGGGCTCCAGCGTTTCGCCCAAGACCAGCGACGAACAGACGATACCAAATACCGGCACGCCAAGCAGGCCGAGCGAAGTAGTCATGGCCGGCAACGCATGATTGACCTTGTTGATGGCCCAATAGGCAATGGCGATGCCAAACGCGCCGCTGTAGACCACCTGGATCAATACCGCGGCTTGCCAGTCGAATTGTGGCGGACCCTCCAGTGCCCAGGCGCTCGGGACCAGGATACAACTGGCCAGCAAGGCTTGCCAGATCAGTACATCAAATGGTTCACCGACCCAGCGATGGCCGCGCATATACAAAATGCTGGCGGCCCAGAACATCGCGCCCAACAGAATCAATCCATTACCAAACACCGAAGCCTGATTGCCCCAGTCGAACGCCAGCGGATTGAAGATCAACAGCAGCCCCAGCAAGCCACACACGGTACCGGCCGCACGCCGCGCCGTAAAGGCTTCACCAAGAAACAGGCGCGCCCCTGGTGCGACCCACATCGGCGTGGTGTAGGCCAGTACCACCGAGCGGCCGGCGCCGACATGTTGCATGCCGATATTGCACAGCATCGAATACGCTGTCATATGCAACAGCCCAAGGCTGAACACCACCGGCAGATCACCGCGCGCCGGCAATTTCAGGCGCCCGCGCGCCAGGCAAATCAACAGCAGCACACCAGTGCCGATACAGGACCGGATCGCCGCCGCCCATACCGGCGACAGATAATGCAAGGTCGCCTTATTGACCGGCCAGGTCGTGCCCCATACCAGCACCACTAACCCCAATAGCAGGATGGCCTGGCGGGAAGACAAGGAAGCTGCGCGCATGTGCTGACAATCGTAAAAATGGCAAAGGTGAAATTATGCAACAGCCTGCGCCGCCGTGGCCAGTGCCGGACGATATAAGCTCATCAAGGCCCCCAGACTTTGCACTTGCTGCCCTTGTGCATCGAAATTCTCGAGCGCCAGCCAGTGCGCGAAGGCGCGCCGGATCGGCGGCCATTCCTGGTCGGTAATAGAGAACCAGGCAGTGTCGCGGCTGCGGTTCTTGTACACCACGGCCTGCCGGAATATCCCCTCAAACGTGAAACCATAACGCTGCGCCGCCGCCCGCGAAGGCATATTGAGGCTGTCGCATTTCCACTCGTAGCGGCGATAGCCAAGCACATCAAAGGCATGCCGCATCATCAGGAACATCGCTTCAGTAGCCGCCCGCGTACGCTGCAGACGCGGCGAAAAATTGATATTGCCAATTTCAATCACGCCGTAATTGGGCTCGATACGCATGAAGGAAGCCACGCCCACCGCGCAGCCGCTATCGAGATTGATGATGGCATGCATCATTGGATCCTTGCTCTGGCTCATGGTCTGCACCCACTGGCGATACGCGGCCAGATCAGCCGGCTTGTTGGCGAACAAATAGGTCCAGTTGCGCCCTTCGGCGTCGTCGCTATTGGCATCGAACAATTGCTCGGCATGCGCCACGGTGATCGGTTCGACCCGGCAATAACGCCCGACGATAACTTGCGGCTGCTGCGTCGGCAAGGGCCGCGGAGTCCAGTCAGGCATGGCCAAACCGACCGGTTGACCGAGTTCGTTGCTAGTGTGCGAAGGCGAGATTGGCATCATGATTTAGCTTGAAAAGTGCTTACGTGGTTGAACATAGGACGTAGATTAATGGTAAATTTGGTTTCTCAAAAGAGCCAATAATCACCAATTTCATCAGACCAATGCACATCGACTGCGCCCCTTTATACCTGCCATGCCAGCGATGCCTGCCATGAACAGCTCGCCGTTTCCGTTCGATCTCACCGGGCTGGCGCTCTCACCCGGCAAAGGCTTGAGTGTGCAGCTCTACCAAAGCCTGCGCGATCGCATCCTGCAAGGCCGCATTGATCGCCAGGCCAAATTGCCGACCTCGCGCGAGCTGGCATTGGCGCTCAATATCTCGCGTACTACCGTGGTTCGCGCCTACGATCAGTTATATGCCGAAGGCTATATCAATACCCGGGTCGGCGATGGCACCTATGTCTCGGCGCCGGCCACCGATATCGCCAGAGCGCCGGTACTTGCCAACAGCGCGGCGGTACCGCGCCTGTCGCAGCTTGGTGCGCGCATGGCGCAGCCGGCCAAGATCATGCCCAGGGGCGGCAAGCCGCGCGCGTTCCGGCTCGGCGTACCGGCACTGGATTTGTTTCCGGGCGATGTGTGGGCGCGCTTGCAGGCAGACTTCTGGCGCCGTGGTGCGGAACATCGGATCGGTTATGGCGATCCGGCTGGCGACCCGCAACTGCGCACGCTGCTGGCCGGCTATCTGCGCCACGCCCGTGGCCTGGTGTGTGATCCCGACCAGATCATCATTACCGCAGGAACCCAGCAGGCCTTGTTCATGTGTGCGCAACTGTTGCTCAATCCCGGCGATCTGGCGGCCATCGAAAACCCCGGCTATCCGCGCGCGGTCGCGGCACTGACACTGAACGGCGCACGTATTGCCGGCATCGATGTCGATGCCGAAGGCTTGCGCATCCAGCAATTGCAGCAGTGGCAACAGCAAGGGCACAACGTGCGCCTGGTCTATGTAACACCGTCAAACCAATATCCCAGCGGCGTCACGCTGTCGTTGGCGCGTCGTCTCGAATTGCTGGCCTGGGCCGATACCAATCAAAGCTACATCCTGGAAGACGACTACGACGGCGAATACCGTTACAGCGGCACCCCGCTGGCCTTGCTGGCATCGCTCGACCGCCAGCAACGGGTGCTGTACATGGGCACATTTTCCAAGATTGCCTTTCCCGGCTTGCGACTCGGTTACATCGTGGCGCCGCCGCCACTGGCACAGGCCCTGATCAATCTACGCATGCAATATGACCGTCACTCCTCCATGCCGGATCAAGCCGTGATGGCCGAGTTCATCGCCCAAGGGCATTTCCAGCGCCATGTGCGGCGCATGCGGCGGGCCAGCCGCGCGCGCCGCGATGCCATGTGTGATACCTGGCAACGCATCCGCCCAGGCGGCATTGTCTTGCCTGACATTGACGCCGGGCTGCATTGCACAGTGCGCCTGCCCGACCTGGCACAGCAACAGCGCTTGATCGCGGCCGCCGATGCCGCTGGGGTGGAGGTTGAAGCACTGTCGCGCTATTGGCTGGCAAGCGCTGCATCACCAGTGCAGCAGGCCGGGCTGGTGATGGGCTTCGGTGGCGTCGACCAAGCCGCCATTGTCACGGCCATTGAAACACTCGCCAAGGCCTGGCGCAAAACACCATAAGATTTCAGGGATAAAACATGGATGCAACTATTTTGACCATCGCCATCGGCGCCATGGTGGCCGGATTCGTACAAGGCTTGTCGGGTTTTGCGTTTGGTATGGTCGCCATGTCGTTCTGGGCGTGGCATATCGATCCAGTGGTCGCCGCAGTGCTGGTCGTGTTCGGCGCCTGGCTGGGACAGATCGTGGCGGCGCTGACGGTGCGCCGCCGCGCCAACCGCCGGCAACTGCTGCCGTTCATCATCGGCGGCCTGGCCGGTATTCCGCTCGGGGTATTGGTGTTGCCCATGCTTGATGCCAATCTGTTCAAGCTCGGGCTCGGCCTGTTGCTGGCAATATGGTGTCCGGTCATGCTGATGATGAATCGGCTGCCACAGCTGCGCATCGGCGGTGCAGCACTCGATGGCGTGATCGGCGCGGTCGGCGGCTTCATGGGTGGCATCGGCGGTTTCAGCGGCGTGATACCGACACTGTGGTGCAATCTGCGCGGCTTCGAAAAAGACCAGCAACGCGCCATCATCCAAAATTTCAACCTGGCAATGCAAACCGTGACACTGCTGATTTACCTCAGCAGCGGCTTGATTACGCGCGCGATCCTGCCGCTGATGGCGATCGTGGCACCCGCCATTCTGATACCGACTTTGCTTGGCACACGGCTTTATCTCGGGATCAGCGAACTGGCATTTCGCCGTCTGGTCTTGAGTTTTCTGACGCTATCGGGGATCGCCCTGCTCAGCGCCTCACTGCCGAAATTGCTGACTTGAGCGCGGCAATGGTGATCAGCAAGTCCAAGGTCGCAACGATCATGGCGCACTGGTATCGTGAAAATGCCGCCTTGTGTGACGGCTAGCGCGCCAGCAAAGGCGGATAGGCTACCTGCGCAGCGAACAGCCACAGCATGCCGACCACTGGTCCGAGAATTGGCAAATTGAGCGGAAAAGTAATGCCCTCGCTCAGGTCAGTTTGGCTTCTTCGAAGCGTTGCAACAACTCGGCACGCAACTTCTTGCGCAGCTTGGCGGCTTCAAAACGGCGTTTTTCTTCTGCGTTGAACGGTCGCAACGCTGGCACGGCGACTGGCTTGCGTGCGCTGTCGACCGCCACCATCGTGAAAAAGCAACTATTGACGTGGCGCAATTCCTGGGTACGAATGTTTTCAGCCACCACCTTGATGCCGACTTCCATCGACGAGGTGCCGGTGTGATTGACGCTGGCCAGAAAACTGACCAGTTCGCCCACATGAATCGGCTGCCGGAACATCACTTGATCGACGCTCAACGTCACCACATATTGGCCGGCATAGCGGCTGGCGCAGGCGTAGGCGACCTGGTCGAGGAATTTGAGAATGGTTCCGCCGTGGACGTTACCGGAAAAATTGGCCATGTCAGGCGTCATCAAGACGGTCATGGTGAGTTGATGAGATGGCATGTCCATGGTGCGCGGCTTTCTCTGTTCTGGTGAATTCACGGGCAAATGTGGGTAAGGAATAACTTATTTACGTCAGCCTGGCAGCTTCCTTGAACCCGCCCGACGCGACAAAGCGGCAAGACTATCTGGAATAGCCGTACCAAGCAAGTTCCGAGCAAGTTGCTTGCCTCCCTGCCGTACCTGACAAAACGCCGCGAGCAGCCTTTCTACCAGGCACTTACCAGGTACTTTCAGGCCTGATTGCCCGAAAAGTGCGCTTCTGTATTACGCAAGAACTTCAACACCGACGCATTAATCGCCTCCGGTGACCAGCCGGCCATATGTGGGGTGAGTATCACATTCTTGAATTCCAGCAACTGTGCCGGTGGCTGCGGCTCACTTTCATAGACATCGAGGCCGGCACCACCGAGCGTGCCCTGAGCAAGCGCAGCAGCCAGCGCGGCGGTATCAACCACGCTGCCGCGAGAAATATTGACCAGAAAACCATCGGGGCCGAGCGCCTGCAACACCCCGGCATCGACCAGATGGCGCGTGGCCGGGCCGCCCGGCGTGGCGATGACCAGCACGTCGCACCAGCTTGCCAACTGCAGCACGCTTTCAAAATAGCGGTAATCGACATCAGCGCGCTGGCTTCGGTTGAAATAGCCGATTTCCATATCGAAGGCAGCCGCGCGGCGGGCGATCTTCTTGCCGATGGTGCCCAGCCCAAGCACGCCCAGCCGCTTGCCGGCCAATTGCGGCGGCAACACCAACGTGTCGCGCCAGATGCCGGCACGGCATGCCAGATCAAGTTGGCGCAGATTGCGCATGATGGCCAGTACCAGCCCCATTGCATGGTCGGCCACACAATCGTCATTGGTACCAGCGCCGGTGGCAATCCTGATACCGCGCCGCGCCGCATGGGCACTATCGACATTTTCGAAGCCGGCACCGAGCACGCACACCAGCTCCAGTTGGGTCAGGGCATCCATTTCTGCCGCCGTGAGCCCGGTCGATCCATTGCTCAGTACCACCTTGACATGCTTGGCGTGGCCGACAATAGCCGCCACCCGCGTTTCTTGATCGGGGGCATAGAGGATGTCAAAGACATTGCCTATGATGGCTTGGCTTTCTTCGGAAAGATAAATCAGGGACAGCAGTTCTGGTTTCATGGTCGGCGCGAAAATTGAGCGTTAATGTGGTGATGCTGCTTGGCGTGAACAGATGCTAAGAATAACAATTGCTGCGATTTTATGGCGAAACGCGTTGTGCCGCAGAAAACCCTTGAAAATGCCAAAACAGCCTGCCGATCTTCTAATGCCGTTCAGTGAAGAAAAGGCCGGTGTGTGTTTTTGGTTTTCTTAGTTGCTGAAGCTTTGTTTTCTTCGGACGAGCTAGCCGAGCGGCTCGGCAGCCTATTACCTCAGTGCGTAGTTGACTCTTTGTTCTCTTCGGACGAGCTAGCCGGGGGCGGCCCGGCAGCCGCTCACTTTCTTTGGTCTCGCCCAAAGATAAGTAAGCAAAGAAAGGCGACCGCTACTGCATCGCCCCTGCGGGGTTCCCGGC
>JAMFSU010000106.1 GCA_026225475.1 Duganella sp. | reverse complement strand
GAGTTGCTGCTCAAGTGTGGCGGTTCCTATTTCAGAATGTCGGCGACCGGTATTGAAGACGGCACCTGTGGCGATCGCACGATCAAATCTGCTTCATTCCGGCGTCAAGGACCAAGCTCATTGGCGCAGTCGCTCAATAGCATGAAACATGCACCACTAGAGGAAGAGTTCTTCCTGGCATGGCCTCATGACAATAGTCGGGTGTCTGGCAGAAAATTTTCAGTCGTTCGCGACGACGGCAGTGTGATCGACGGGGCCACCGGTGCTGAGGGGGAATCTGGGCGGCAAAAAGGAATTTCTCCCGACAAGCTCAAGCTGCGTATTGATCCTGAGTAGTCCGTTTATGAACGTGCAAGTTGTGCGCTTTGGGTACTTTAGAACATTCGGCTTAAACATAAGGTGGGGTAGTTGAATGCCTGTGTTTCTTATTTGGATGTCGGGTAGACGGCAGCGATCAAAAAGCTGTCACAGCGACTTATTACCTGAGAGGTCATTTGCAAGAATGCCCTGCATATCACGGAGACGAGGATGAAGGACAACGAATGCCAGCGATGAAGAGAACCATCTTGGCCATATTAGCCTGCGTGACAGTAATTCTATCCGCCTGCGGACAAAGCACCGCACCATTAAGCGAAGAGGAAACAAGAACCGTGATGGAACTGAAGAATCAATTGCAGCCGAAATGCGTGGGACGTTACCTGATTGACATGCCGGCCGATGTTTCGGTGTTTGGCAGTGCGACGCTGCATGGCGTGACGTTTGAGTCCATGGCGATGTCGCTGAAAGATTATCGTGAGGAAGTGGATGCGCGAGAAAAAGAATTAAAGGGGAAGAAGCATCAGGAGGGATTCCAATATTTGTACGCACATGGTCCCGCAAGTGCACCTGAAACCTATTATTTCGTCCATTTGAAGAATACCTACGGTAGCAATCTGGGGCGGATCATTGAGGGATACAAGTGGAGCAGAGGCCATCGAATTCGACTGGAAATAAAAGCTTCTGATGTAACGACATCCGAGTTTAAAGACGATCCAGGCGCACAGCAAATAGGCAACAACGTCCCACAAAAGACGCGTCTCATCTTTGATCTGCTAGACAAGGTCCGAGGTCGTAACGATGAAGACATTCCGACGGAGCCGGGAGTGTGTTTCATCGGTGGCTTTTTACCGGGCAAGGCGAGTAATGACGAAAAAATAGATGTTCAGTTTGTCCTTTTTGGACATCAAGATGTTGCGGTAGATTTTTATAGCAATACCAATGGCCACGAATCGAATACTTTGTTGCAGCGTGGCGCTGATATCAACGCGATGCTCAGCGAAGACGCCAACGGGAAAACAATACGCAAGGGCGGTGTCGACTTACAGGGTCTTAAAGCGGAAGAATGGTTGGCCGCTTACACAACGGAGGCTAGAACAATCGGAAATTCGTTCTACCTGGAAGCAAATGCGCGCGCCAGCGGCGAGCAAGAACCCTATATCTGGCTGACGTTGTATACAGCGTCGGGGAATCATTTGATGCGAACCCATTCCATAGAAAAGGCATCACTCAACGAAGCAGAAGCCTTGGCCTTATGGGATGCGGTATCGCGCAGCTTGCGGCCCCGGCCCCGTGGGTTTTAAGGAAATGCATCAAGCGAAGACCGTGGACAGCGGATCAAGACGAATGTAGGCAAGCAACAAGTTGGAGCAATTGCGTATGGCAATAAAAAATCGTGTCATTCCTGCGGTGATAGAAGAGGACGGTGCGCGTACTTATACCTCGGTGCTGTCGAAGCCTGATGGCAGTAAGGCGCAATGCAATATGGTGGCTGACAGAATCATTCCTGTGATCTTCGTGCCGGGGGTGATGGGGACCAATTTGCAAACGAACAAAGGCGCCTCTGTCTGGATGCTTAATAATTCGGGACTTGTGGCGAAGAAATGGATGTTCGCTGGCGCAGAAATGCGTAAGTCCAGCTTGGATCCAAAGGTCACGGAAGTCACTAGCGTAGGAGATGTCCCGACTGGAACAGCCCAAGACGAAGCCGAACTACGCCGCCGCGGTTGGGGCGAGGTTGCCTTGATGAGTTACGGCGACTGGCTGGTATGGCTGGAAAATGCACTCAACGATATACATCCTGCGACTGATTACGGACGCAATGGCGTGCGCGCGCGGTTGATGAAGGAGTTGGTGGCAACAGCACCGGGCGTTGCATTGCTGACGCAGGAAGAATGGTCGCTGTCGTGCAAGTACCAGTTTCCGGTACATGCGGTTGGCTACAACTGGCTGCAATCAAATGCTGACTCCGCTGAGAGGCTGGCCGAGAAGATCAATGAATTCACGGCCTATTATCGAGACAAGTTTCGCTATCGCTGCGAGAAAGTCATCATCGTCACCCATTCCATGGGTGGGCTAGTGGCGCGCCACTATTCGGAAGTGCTGGAGGGTGGTCAGCGCGACAAGGTATTGGGCATTGTGCACGGCGTGATGCCGACAACCGGTGCTGCTACTGCCTATAAGCGCGTGAAAGCCGGGACCGAAGGTATTGCCGGCTACGTACTCGGTCCCGATGCAGCGACGATGACGCCAGTGTTTGCCCAATCGCCGGGTCCACTGCAGTTGCTGCCGAGTACGCAATACGGAAGACATTGGCTCAAGATCAGGGATGGCGAGCATTTGGTGAGCATGCCTGTGACTGATGATCCTTATGGTGAAATTTATACGCAGCGCGGCAAGTGGTGGGGATTGTGCAATGAGAACCTGATTAATCCTCTAGATGAAGATAAAAAATTCGTTGAGAAAGACTGGACTGCATATCGAGATTTGATTTATGAAGAAGTGAAGAAATTTCATTTGGCTATAGCAAATCAATTTCATCCCCACACCTATGCCTTTTACGGCAACGACGCGAAATATAAAGCCTGGGGTGACGTCGTGTGGGACCGGCAGCTATTCGGAGTCATCCGACGGTTTGGAAATCCTGCGGCCATTGATGACATGAAAGAAGGCAACGTGCTGCGTGACGACGGCGTTGGTGAGCAGATGTTGATGCAGCAGACGAAAGGCACATCAATATCGACAAAATATGTCTTGCGTGCGGCTGGCGAAAATGGCGACGGCACTGTGCCGGTCCGTTCCGGGTATGCATTCATGCAGAGGATGAAAGCCTGCGTGGCATATCAAGATGTAGAACATGAAGGTGCTTACAAGAAGTTGCCACAACAACTGTTTGCCGTTTGGGCGATCACCAAGATTGCCCAGAATGTCATAGGGACGAACCTGGAATACAAGGATTGTCGGCGATGAAGAAAACCATCCTTGGAATATTAGTCTGCATAACATTAAGTTTATCCGCCTGCGGACAAAGCACCGCACCATTAAGCGAAGAGGAAACAAGAACCGTGATGGAACTGAAGAATCAATTGCAGCCGAAATGCATGGGACGTTACCTGATTGACATGCCGGCCGATGTTTCGGTGTTTGGCAGTGCGACGCTGCATGGCGTGACGTTTGAGTCCAAGGCGATGTCGCTGAAAGATTATCGTGAGGAAGTGGATGCGCGAGAAAAAAAATTGAAGGGGATGAAGCATCCAGATGGATATCAATACCTCTTTTCCTATGGTCCAGCAGGGACCTCAGAGACCTACTATTTTATTCATCTTGAGGATTTGTACTCCGGGAACATCGGACGCATTATTGAAGGATATAAGTGGGACCGAGGGCATCGCATCCACTTGCAGATAAAAGCGTCTGACGTGACTACATCAACCTATAAGGATGATCCAAGTTCACAAATAATAGGCAACAACGTCCCACAAAAGACGCGTCTCATCTTTGATCTGCTAGACAAGGTCCGAGGTCGCAACGATGAAGACATTCCGACGGAGCCGGGAGTGTGTTTCATCGGTGGATTTTTGCCGGGCAAGGCGAGTGATGATGAAAGGATATCGAATCAGTTCATTCTGCTTAACCATCTGGACGTCGCATTCGTCCTGGAGACCGACGCCAATTTGCATCAAACGGACACATTGCTGCAACGTGGTCACCAGATCGAGGAGGGGCTGAAACATGTTGAAGGCGGGAGGACGGTACGTAAAGGACAGGTGGCACTGCAAGGAATGAAGGCGGAAGAATGGCTGTTGGCAGGTATATCACCGAAGGTTCTTCGGCATGTATTTTCTCTGGAAGCGAATCCAAGCGCGCCTAGCGAGCAGGAGCCATTTGTCAGTTTGGATATGAAAACGGCATCGCCAAATAACTTGATGTCGCAGCATGAAATCGAAAAAGCATCGCTCAATGAACCTGAAGCTCTTGCGCTATGGGATGTGGTGTCGCGCAGTTTGCGGCCACGGCCCAATGGATTTTGACTGTGTGCTTGGATACTGTCGATAAAACGATGTCGATCAAAAAAATTAGATAAAAGATGATGCTTTCCTCTTATCGCAACGAACAAAGAAGGTGTTAGGCATGCCTGTCGATTTTTCACGTCTGCCTCCCGTTGAGGAACTGCCGGGAAAACCTCCGTCGCCGCTGTTCTGGGGTGCGGTATTCATTATCTTGATGTTGCTGGGGGCCGCCTCGGTATTGCTGCTATGGCCGCAAGAGGAACCCATGCAAACACCGTGGTTCTGGATCTGCCTCACGGTTTATCCCATCGGCATTTCCTCTCTTGTGGTGCTCAGGCGGTATAGCGTGCACGAGGGACGTTGCCTTGATGCGATTGCCTGGAATCAAGCACGCGATCAGTACGTTGAACGGCTATTTGACGTGGCGCGTCGTCCACTTTGTGTACTTGCTTCAAATTATATTTTCTCAGCGGACGAAGAGAATGACATTGCAGGGCTGCTTTCCGGAAGCTTGTTTTTGAACACGCAGCGATTGCCGACACCTGATACGGCACCAATGAAAGCACGGTGGTTGGTACCTGTGGCTGGAATGGAGTATGCCGGGTTGCGGCGCGATGGGCAACGGCAAGAACAACTGATTACCTGGTTGTTTCAACAGATTGTGTCTTCCATGGCTGAGTCAATTCGTTCTTTGCCGATGACTGTGCCGCTGGAAGTTCATTTGCATTTGTGCGGTTCTGCGTTGCCAGCGGATGTCTTGCGGCAATGGCAGCGATGCTGGGAAAAGCATGCACTGACAGCTGCGGAAATGACAAAAGCAATTGTGCAGACAGATTTGATGTCGCTTGATACTTGGCTCGATCAGTTGGTAGTCAATGAGGCTAACACTGCGCGGTTAATGGTGTTTGTGGAGCTAAATGATCTGCTTCAGAAAGCGCCACCAGTGTGCGGCGCAGAAGCCGGTGTTGTCTTTCTTTTGGCTCCTCTTGACGTTGTAACGCGGCATCGGTTGCGTCCTCTTGCGCATGTCCACCGCCCCATGTCGGGCCAATGTGAAGTAGCCGCTGACGTTCTTGAGTACGCATTGAAGTGGAGCAAGGCTAAGCCGTCTGATGTTGTGCGCATGTGGAAAACCGGCATGGATATTGCGCAATCTTCAGTCTTGACGACTGCGCTGGTGAAAGCAGGTATGAAACCTTTGTCTATCGATGTGGACATGTGCGTCGGCAATGCCGCCAGCGCTGCTCCCTGGCTTGCACTTGCCTGTGCGCTCGCGGCGGCGCAGAAAGAAGCAGGTGTGCAGCTTGTTGCTTTTGGGCAGAAGGAAAATCTTCAATTGGTCTGTTGCCGCACTGCGGTAGACATACCCCAGGCATGACATGCTGCTTGCGCGCAGAGAACGATACTTTTGTACATAAAAGGAGTGGGAAATTGGCCGTACGCTTTGACATTACTAGAGGTGACCGCACGACCAACGGCGGAACTGTCATTGAAGGAGATGCATTTGACACGATCAACGGACGCGAACAGGCCTATGAGAACGCAGAAGTTTGGTGCCCCGAATGTGAGACGACTGGATATATTGTCTGCGTTGGCACAGAGCATACGATGACAGGCCCAGACGGGCGTCGAGCTGCGTTAAGCGACGATCTCTGTGTATGTCAATGTGAGCCGAATCCAAGGCTGATTGCGTCACAGTATGTTTCTTATTGTCTGAGTTGAAGCATGTTTTCTCCTTGTATTTTTTATTTAATCAGTTGGCAGGTATTTTCACGATGTTAAAAAAATTTCGACTCGATATCACATGCGCTATGGTGTTCGCTGTGTTGCCAGGTCTGCTGATCTGGTTCAAGGGAGAATCACTGTTTGGGCTCGCCTCAGTAGAGCAACGTGCCGGATGGATTGTCGGGCTCTGCGTGGCGTTCGTCATGATCGTTTCTTTGTGCGGTTTGGCAGTTTTAGCGCGACCAGCCGTTGGGATGCGACGCATCGGGAATTGGGTTGCAGATTTCATCAAATTTCCGATGAAAATGGCAGACGCGGGATCCGTGGGCGAGGTTGAATTTTCCAAAAGTCGTATCGTTGATCTTAAATTCCGTCTGCAAGAAGCCCATGGCTGGAAATGGCGTCGGCGCGATCGCTGGCTGCTATTGTGTGGCGAGGCGCATGCCATCGATCAAGTCGCTCCGACCTTGCGGCGTGACGGTTGGGCGCTTACGCCGCAAGCGCTGCTGTTGTATAGCGGCAAGCCTGGCAGTGACGGTGACGCAGGTGAAATTCCCCATGCCGCCTGGCTCAAGAAAATTGCTGCGTTGCGTCGCAGGCCGGTCGATGCAGTGGTGACGGTGATCGGCAATAGTGATGGTCAACATGACGCGAGCGGACGCGATATCTTGGCGCACCAATTCTATTTGCAAAGTCGTGCACTGGGCTGGGCTGCACCGGCATACGTGATGCATGTCAATGAGCTTGATGGTGCACCGCCGAAGGATGCGCAAGCGATTGGTTGTGGCTGGTCTAAGCCATTCGCTACACCATCGTTGATTGATAAAAACCTATTGACGTTGTGCCGCTGCCTTGCGGAGCAGGGGATCGACCATCTGAAGCAACAACTTGCACGCTCAGGGATGGCACAATTGTCTCGCAACATCGAGACGCAGGCATCCTCGTTAAGTAGGCTGGTGACGCGTCTGCAAAGCTCTCGGTTAGGTAAGATCGCTATTCATGGCATCTTTTTCGCCCCTGTATTTAAAGTTGCTAATACCAATAAGACGGTGGCAGCTTCATCTGTGCTGGTCTGGCAATATGCCAACTGGCAAGCCATCGCCGACCATAGCCGCCAGTTACGCGGCCGTCGCGTCGGCTGGTCGACCGCGACGCTGGCGGCCTGCGCATGTACGGGCCTGTTGGTGTTGTGGATGATCGGCAGCCTGATATCGTCGGCTTCCAATCACCAGGTCATTAATGATGCGAAGGCGGTCATTACCCGCCTGCAAGGTGCACAAACACCGGTCGCCGCCGCACGCGATCTGGATCAACTACAGCAGCAGCTTGGCATGCTGGAACAACGTCAGCAGCATGGTGCTCCGTTGAGCACGCGCTTTGGCCTCAATCATGAGGCCGCATTATTGCGAACACTGTGGCCGCACTATCAAACGGCTAGCCAGCGCATCCTGAGCGCGCCATTGCAGCGCCAACTGGAAGCCGAACTGCAACAGCGCAACGCCCTGTCCGACCAGGCGCTGGCCGATAGCGGCGAAGCGCAAGTCAAGGCCGCCTATGCCGATCTCAAAACCTATCTGATGCTGGCTCAGCCGCAATACACGGATGTCGATTTCCTCAATGCACAATGGCTTGCCAGTGGCCAGCCATTGATGCCGTCGCAGTCTGAGATGACGCATGGCAGTTGGTACGATCTGCGCCAGCGCATGATTCGCTTTCACGTCAACCATCTTGCCCGCCATGCACCATGGGCCATCACGCCCGAGGCTGTGCTGGTGGACAATGCGCGGCAAGCGCTGACGGCGGTGATCGGCTTGCAAAATTCCACCGATGTGGTGTACCAAAGTATCCTGGACGAGCACGCCGGCAAATACCCGGCGCTGAGCCTGCAAAACCTGTTGGGCAATACCAGCAGTCGTGGCTTGTTCAGCATTCAGGTCACGGTGCCAGGTGTTTTCACCAAAGCGGCTTGGGATGAGCGCATCAGCAAGGCCATCGATCAAGCCGATCGGCAGCGCAACAGCGAGCGCGATTGGGTGCTGGCCGATAGCGGTGCCGCTGCGCAGATGCAGGCTGATCGCGACCTGAAGCAGGCGCTGCGGCAACGTTATTTTGCCGACTATGCGCGTGCCTGGGAGCTATTTCTCAATAGTGCGCAATGGCACGGCGACGATAGTTTGTCAGGCACGATTGATCAATTGACCTTGCTGGCCGATGCACAACGCTCGCCGCTACTGGCTTTGTTCAATGCCGTGACCTATCAGGCCAGCGCCGGCACCACAGCCGCCTCGCTGGCGGAGAGCCTGGTTAATAAGGCACAGCAGCTGGTGCAAAGCAAGCTGCCGGATCCCGCCAAGATGGGGCCACTGGCGCTGGAGCAAGCGCCGTTGAGGAGCGCCTTCGATCCGTTGTTGCGTTTGCATCAGAGCAGTACTGCCAATGCCACTGCTGGAGCTGCGGCACCGGCTGATCTGAGCCTGGCGCGCTATCTGGAACGGATCACGGCGGTGCGACTGAAGTTGCAACAAATCATGATGAGCCGCGATCCGGAGGCGATGTCGCGCAACACCGCGCAAGCGATCCTGCAAGGCAAGACCTCTGATCTGGCCGACAGCCGGGACTACGCCAGTCGCGTCGGCGCCAGCCTGGGCAAGCAGTGGAGCGGTTTTGGTCATGCCGTGTTCGAACGGCCCCTGGAACAAACCTTGAACGTGGTCTTGCAGCCGGCAGCGGCCAACCTCAATGCCATCTGGCGCAGCGCCATCGTCGCCGCCTGGAATGATTCGTTCGGCGGGCGCTACCCGTTTGCCGAGGTCGACAATGACGCGTCCTTGCCTGAACTGGCACGCTTTCTGCGCCGCGATGGTGGTTTGATTGCCCAGTTCGTTGAACAGCAATTGTCCGGCATATTGGAACGGCAAGGCGACCACTGGATCGCCACGCAAGCAGATGGCGGTCGCCAGTTGCAACTGGACCCGGAATTCATTGCCGCCCTCAATCAATTGACCCGCATCAGCAACCGCCTGTTTGCCGAAGGCGATGCCAGGGTGCGCTTTGAACTCAAGCCGTTCGGTACCGGCAGTATCGCCGATATGCGATTGATCAACGGCGAGCAGAAATTGCATTACGCCAACCATCACGAGCAATGGCAGGCAATGGCTTGGCCAGGCACGGCCTTGAGTGGCGCCACGCAATTGCAATGGGAGAGCGAGCACAGTGGCTTGCGGGCAGAACTGGGTGCGACTGGTCGTTTTGGTTTGATCCGCTTGCTTGGCCAGGCCACGGTCACGCAAGTCGATGG
>JAMFSU010000105.1 GCA_026225475.1 Duganella sp. | reverse complement strand
TACCGCCAGCGACAAAGTGTCATTGGCATCATAAGGATCCATCGTGGTGAAGGTCGAGGCGACGGCCAGCGTCACGCTCTTGGCTGCCCATGCATGCACGGCAGCAAACTGCATTGTGGTGCCGATGGCGCCAAGCGCCAGCCAGCGGACGACAGCAGTGCCACGGCGGGAAGATTGAGTAGTCATTGTTAGGCTCCTGGTTTCCTGGTTGATTGATGGTGACAACGTCAATTGCGACTTCAAATACTGCTTATTCAAAAAGCACCGGAAATACGATGTGTTGCCACGTAATGACCGGGACCGACTTGCTTCAAGGCTTGTACCTCTGGTTCATCACCGATGGCGCGAATCGGACTGGGGATTTCATCGTTGGCAACCGCCTGCTTCAAATGACGCAAGGCCGGATCGGCCACCGGCACCGCTGCCATCAACTTGCGGGTATAGGGATGCTGCGGATTCTCAAAGATCGCGCGGCGCGGACCGATCTCGACGATCTGGCCCAGATACATTACCGCGACACGATGACTGATCCGCTCCACTACCGCCATGTCATGTGAAATGAAGACAAAGGAAATGCCCAGTTCAGCCTGCAAATCCATCATCAGATTGACGATCTGCGCCTGGATCGAAACATCGAGGGCCGAGACTGATTCATCAGCGATGACGATCTTCGGATTCAAGGCCAGTGCCCGTGCAATGCAAATGCGTTGACGCTGGCCGCCAGAGAATTCATGCGGATAGCGCTGGCCGTGTTCTGGCAACAAACCGACCCGCGTCAGCAAGGCATCAACCCGTTCCTGGGCACCGGCTTTCATGCCATGCACCAGCATCGGTTCCATGATCGAATAACCGACGGTCATGCGCGGATCGAGCGAGGCGAACGGATCCTGGAAAATGAATTGAATATCGCGCCGCAATTCGCGCAGCGCATGGCGCGGCAACTCCGCCAGATTACGCCCGCCGAATTCGACCTTGCCGCCGCTGATCTCGACCAGGCGCAACAAGGAGCGGCCAGTGGTCGATTTGCCGCAACCCGATTCGCCGACAATGGCCAGGGTTTCACCGGCAAACAAATCGAAGCTGACCTTTTCCACCGCATGCACGCGCTGCTTGACGCGACCGAGCAACCCGCTCTTGACGTCGAAGCGCGTCGTCAGATCGCGCACCTTGAGGATCGGCTCGCGTTGCGCAGTGATTTCGGCGGTGCCTTGCAGATGGTCGGCGATCAGTGCGGGCGCAGCTTCGGCCGTCGCATCGAGTCCGAAACGGCGCGGAGCATCGGTGCCACGCATGGCACCCAGGCGCGGTACCGCGGCCAACAACGACTGCGTATAGGGATGCTCCGGTGCAGCAAAAATCTTGTGTACGGTATTTTCTTCGACCTTCTCGCCACGACACATGACCACCACACGGTCGGCAATCTCTGCCACCACGCCCATGTCATGCGTGATGAACACGACGGCCATGTCCATCTCTTCTTGCAAGGAGCGGATCAGTTGCAGAATTTGCGCCTGGATTGTCACGTCCAGCGCCGTGGTCGGTTCATCAGCGATCAGCAACGAAGGTTTGCAGGACAAGGCCATCGCAATCATCACGCGTTGCCGCATGCCGCCCGACAATTGATGCGGATGACGCCCCAGCACGCGCCGCGCTTCCGGGATGCGCACCACTTCCAGCATGCGCAAGGCTTCGGCGCGAGCAGCACTGCGTCCCATGTGTTGATGCAATCGGATCGATTCGGCAATCTGCTCACCGACCGTGAAGACCGGATTGAGCGAAGTCATCGGTTCCTGAAAAATCATCGCGATCTCAGCACCGCGGATGCCGCGCATAGTCGATTGCGGCGCGCTCACCAGATCCAGCGTGCTGTGGTTGCGGCGCTGGAATTGCATGTTGCCGGAGATAATACGACCACCGCCATGTTCGATCAGGCGCATGATGGCCAGCGACGACACTGATTTGCCCGAACCGGATTCACCGACGATGGCCAGTGTCTCGCCCTGGTCGACATGGAACGACAAATCGCGCACTGCATCGACGGTACGCTCGGCGCCGGTAAACCGCACACTGAGCTGATCGACCGTCAGCACGCGCTGGGACTGCTGCTGACTGCTCGCCGTTGTCGTTTGTGAATCTTGCATATTCCTGTTCCTGTTACTGATGTGCTGAGCTGCCATGAAAAAAACGATCTAGCGATAAATTGCCGTCACCGGCGCTGCCTCGCCGCGGGCATAACCGCGATACATGCCTTCGGTGTTGAATGGCAGCGCCAAATTGCCCTGTGCATCCAGCGCGATCAAACCGCCGCGACCTTCATAGCGCGGCAATACGTCCATGACTACCTGCTCGGCTGCCTGTTGCAAGGCGGTGCCGCCATACGCCATGCGCGCCGCAACGTCATAGGCGGCCACGGTGCGCATGAAAATTTCGCCAGTGCCGGTCGTCGATACTGCCGCCGTCGCATTGGCCGCATAGCAGCCAGCCCCGACAATCGGTGTATCGCCGACGCGGCCGACCTGTTTATTGGTCATGCCGCCGGTTGAAGTCGCGGCCGCCAGATTGCCGTGCATGTCCAGCGCCACTGCGCCGACGGTGCCAAACTTGTGATCGGGGTCAATCGGTTCACGCACCGGCGTCACAGCGGCTGACGCCGCATGCGCCGATTCGCGGAACGCCAGCGTTGCGCCATCGTGATCAAGCACCATGCCTTGTTCGCCGCGCACACGCAGCCATTGCTGGTGACGTGCTTCGGTGTGGAAATACGTGCAATCAACCATCTCCAGCCCCTGTTGGCGCGCAAATGTCTCGGCTCCAGCGCCTGCCAGCAGCACATGGGCGCTGTGTTCCATCACGGCGCGCGCGGCCAGTACCGGGTTACGAACGCAGGTCACATTGGTCACCGCGCCAGCGGCCAGATTGCGGCCATCCATGATGGCGGCATCCAGTTCGTGCGTGCCGGCACGGGTATACACCGCGCCTTTGCCAGCGTTGAATAAGGGGCAATCTTCCAGCATCTGTACGGCGGTAGTGACAGCATCGAGTGCCGAGCCGCCGTCGGCCAATACCGTTTGCGCTGCCGCCAGAATGTCATGCAAGGCGCTGTGATAAGCGGCTTCGTCGGCTGCGCTCAAGGCCGCACGCGTGATCGTGCCAGCGCCACCATGAATCGCAATCACTGGAATTGTCTTGGGAATACTCATGCCTGCCCTGCCTTGGAACGCGGTTTTTTAGTGGTCTTGACGACCTTGCCAGTATTGCCGGTGGCGCTCTGCTGCTCGGCCTGGTACAACCAGGGCAGCACGAACTCGGTCATTTCCGACGCCGCTTGTACTGAGCGCTTGGCGCGATGCGCGACGGCATCGCAAATGGCCTGGATCAAGACCAGCGCAGCCGCATCCGAGGTCGGCGACAATTGCCGTTCAGTCTGGGAATAAATGGTGACGTCCGCCAGTGGCACCAACGGTGAATGCGGCAAATCGGTGAAAGCGATCAACTTGGCTCCTTTTTCAACCGCCCGCCGCGCCAAACGCACGGTATCGGTGGCATAACGCGGATAAGCCATGGCGATAACCACATCGCGCTGGTCGAGCTTGAAAAACTGGCGCCCAGTCTGCGACGGTCCGCCCGGATGCACCCCGGACAACACTGTACGACAGAATGGTTCCAGTGCATGTACCATGATGCCCGCCAGAAAAGCGCTGGCGCCGAAGCCGATCACGAAGATCCGATCAGCCTGCAAAATCATTTCCACTGCCTGATCACAATGCGCCGGCACCAGACTGCGCCGGGTTGCTTCGATGTTGCGTAGGTCATTGCTCAGCGCGGCATCAATGATCTCGATGCTAGTCGCGCTCTTTTGCACTTCAGTGCGCATCTTTTCCACCGGCGCCAGTGACGAGGCAAAGTCGGCCACCAGTGCATTGCGAAACGGTGCATAACCATCAAACCCCAGCGCATGGGCAAAACGATTGGCCGTGGCCAGTGAAATCCCCGCCGCATCCGACAATTCATCAATCGTCATGGTCGCCGCCCGGAAGGTATTGGCCAGCACGTAGTCCGCGGTCTTGCGATGCGCCTTCGACAAATCCGGATACAACTTCCCCAACATGCGCGCCACAGCGCCGCCGCCTTGCAAAGAAGTATTTTTCGAATTGTGCATAGGGTGTGACGAAATGAAAATATACGTGGCAATTAGCAAACTGATCGGTATGTTAATACCGAAAAATGTAAATATATTTTCATTAATTACAAAAGTAAAGGAAAAATCCTTTCAAAAATGAAAAACATTTTTGCTGCACCGCGATCATGCGCAGATGCACTTCGATGGAGAGAAAATACGCCGCATTGCACCAAACAGGCGAGCATTGATGCCGCACAAAAGCACTCAACGCGACGCTGACCTGTCACCGCATTGCGTCAATGTTGACGTCAGCGTGCGACGATTTCGCGCAACTCGATCAGGTTGCCGAATGGGTCGGCGGTATAGACACGCAAGAAGCCGGGAATCGGCGCATCGTCCTGCACCGGATGACCGGCGGCCCTCAGCGCCGCCGTCATGGGTGCCAATGCATCAACGATCAAACCCGGATGGGCATTCAAGGCCGGTTGAAATGCCGGATCAATGCCCAGATGCAGTTGCAGCGCCCCGCACTGGAACCACAAGCCGCCGCGCGCCTGCAAAGCGGCCGGCTTGGGCAATTCCGGCATGCCGAGGATGCCGCTGAAAAAGTGCCGTGCAGCATCTTCGCCTCCGGCTGGCATGGCGAGTTGAATATGGTCAATGGCGGTAACTGGCATGATGATGATCCTCTGGGCTGGCTATGCTGGTGTTCCAGATGTCAGATGCCGATCTGGAGCAGCGATTCTAGCCCTTTGCCCAAAGCGCCGCTGGCACTCCCGGGAAATCGCGCAAAACGCTTGCTGGATAAAACCAGCCCGCTTTGAGACAATAGTGCAACACGCCGCCGATGCCACATTGCGCGTAGTGTGTATATCGTCACCTGCCCACCGATTGCTGTCGCCC
Source organism: Duganella sp. (assembly GCA_026225475.1). GTDB lineage: Bacteria > Pseudomonadota > Gammaproteobacteria > Burkholderiales > Burkholderiaceae_D > Herbaspirillum. Next base: position 4,844 of record JAMFSU010000105.1, on the reverse strand, counting down.
ACCATGAACATCCGCTTCCTCGAAACCTTCGTCTGGCTGGCCAGGCTGAAGAACTTCCGGCTCACCGCAGAACGCCTGCACACTACCCAGGCGGCCGTGTCGAGCCGCATTGCCACGCTCGAACAAGACTTTGGCCTGCGCCTGTTCGATCGCGGCGCGCGCGAGGTGACGCTGACCACCGATGGCAGCAAGGCGCTGGTGTATGCCGAGCGCATGGTCAAGCTGATGCGCGAGATGAAGGATGACATGTCCGACAAGCAGGTCTTTGCCGGCGTGATTCGCATCGGTGTGATCGAATCCATCGTGCATAGCTGGTTTCCCGATTTCATCGGCCGCTTGCACAAGATGTTCCCGCGTCTGCAAATCGAAATCGCCAGTGATACCACGATCCATCTGCGCGAACAGTTCAACAAGAACAATCTCGATATCGTGCTGCAAGCCGAACCGGTGATCGGCCCGCACATCACCAATATCAGCCTGTGCGAATTTCCGATGCGCTGGGTCGGCAGCGCCAAGCTCAACATCGGCAGCGAAACCTTGAGCCTGTCGGATCTGGCGACCTTTCCGATTATCAGCTTCGCACGCAATTCGGGCCCCCATGCCGTGATCGAACGGATGTTGTCCAATAGCGAACGCGGTAGCCCGCACGTCAATTGCATCGCCTCGGTGGCGACCATGATTCGGCTGGTGACCGACGGTTTTGGCGTCGCCGCGGTGCCACCGGCGATCATCCAGCGCGAACTCAATGAAGATGCTTTGCAGGTCTTGCGTGTCGATGTGGAATTCCCGGCGCTGCTGATACTAGCCAGTTTTCGCGCCGACAATGACAATCCTTTGACCGAAACAGTGGCCCGCATTGCCCAGGAAGCGGCCGCCGACTTCGCACTCAATTGGGGACCGGAGATTGCCAGATTGCCGCCGCTATCGCCATAAAATCGCCAAAAAACTGCAAGCAAGACGCTAGCAGACTGACGCTGCAGTGCAGCACCAAGAGTGCGCACAACAGCCACAAAGCAGCAGCAAAAACGTCCCATTTTTGCTCATAAGATTTTCCATTCGCCTACGCCCAGATTTTCTTGTTGGACAGTGTCGACCACGCTACGCATACTGAATTTACACAAAACTAACGTGGGAGCAGGATTACATGAGCAATTCAACCTCGGGTGCACGCGACGACAAGCCTCCCGCCATCGATCTGGAAGCCACCTATGGCAAGATCGCCTGGCGACTGATTCCGTTTCTGGTATTTCTGTTCGTGCTGGCCTGGATCGACCGCGTCAACGTCGGCTTCGCCAAACTGCAGATGCTGCAGGACTTGCACTTCAGCGAAGCCATCTACGGCCTGGGCGCTGGTATCTTCTTCATTGGTTACTTTTTGTTTGAAGTGCCCAGTAATCTGCTGCTGGAAAAAATTGGTGCACGCAAGACTCTGGCACGCATCACCATCCTGTGGGGCCTGGCATCGATGGCGATGGCCTATGTCACTACGCCGATGAGTTTTTATATTCTGCGCTTCATGCTGGGCGTGTTTGAAGCCGGCTTCTTTCCGGGCGTGGTGTTGTACCTGACTTACTGGTTCCCGGCGCAACGGCGCGCGCGCGTCAATGGCCTGTTCATGACCTCGTTTGCGATTGCCGGTGTAGTCGGCGGCCCGGTGGCTGGTTTCATCATGAGCGCAATGGACGGCGTCGGCCATTTGGCCAACTGGCAATGGCTATTCATCATGGAAGGTATTCCATCGCTGATCGCCGGTTTCTTTGTCTTGCTCTATCTGCCAGAAAAACCAAGCGACGCCAAGTGGCTCAGCACCGCCGAACGGCAAGCGATTACCCAGGCACTGCAAGCCGAAAACAATGTTGCCGGCAAACACCTGTCGTTCAAGGCTGCCTTCAGCAACTACCGTATCTGGCTGTGCGCTGCCGTGTACTTCTGTGTGGTCAGCGGCAATGCCACGATTGCGTTCTGGACACCATCGATCATCAAGGAAATCGGCATCAAGGGTAATCTGAACATCGGCTTGCTGTCGGCCATCCCGTTCATCGCCGGCACCCTGGCGATGATCTGGAACGGCATCCATTCCGACAAGACCGGTGAGCGCCATCTGCATTGCGCCCTGGCTACGCTGGTTGCCAGCATCGGTCTGGTGCTGACGGGTCTGGCGCTGGGCAATGCCGTACTGGCACTGGCCGCGCTGACCTTGGCCGCGATCGGCATTCTGGCCGCGTTCCCGGTGTTCTGGTCGATCCCAGGTGCGTTCCTGGCCGGCACTGCTGCCGCTGGCGGCATTGCACTGATCAATTCGATCGGCAACCTGGCCGGCTTTGCGGCACCGTATATGATCGGCGCGCTCAAAACCAGCACCGGTTCGCTGTCGTCGGGCCTGTACTTTGTCGCGGCACTGGAATTTGCTGCCAGCTTCCTGGTCATCGTCTTCGTCAAGAAAAACTAAGCTTCTCATTTCTCCCCCGCGGTGCTGCTGGCCTGCCTTACGGCGACAGCACCGCCTGCTGACCTCATCACTACTCACATCATGACACTCTCTTTCCGCACTGACGCCGGCACGCTCGACGTCGCTATCGACACCCTCATCATCGCCGGCTGGGCTGGCCGCGACATCGCCGCCATCGAACACCATATCGAAGAACTGGCAGCACTGGGCATCCCGCGCCCGAGCGCAGTACCGCTGTATTATCGGGTAGCCAGCAACCAGCTCACCCAGGCCGCCAGCGTGCAAGTGCTGGGGCCGGATTCCTCGGGCGAAGTGGAAACCTTCGTCTTCAATGCCGCTGGTGAAATGTACGTCAGCATCGCCTCCGACCATACCGATCGCAAACTGGAAGCCCACAGCGTGGCGTTTTCCAAGCAAGCCTGCATCAAGCCGGTGGCGATGGAAGCCTGGAAGCTCAGCGAAGTGGCCGACTATTGGGATGAATTGATCATCCGTTCATGGATCGTCGAAAACGGTGTCAGCGTGTTGTATCAGGAAGGCCCTCTGGCCAGCCTGCGCACGCCGCAAGATCTGATCGCCGGCTTTAGCGGTGGCAGCACTACGCTGACCGAAGGTTGCGGCATGACCTGCGGCACCGTCGGCGCCATCGGCGGCATCCGTCCCGCTACGGCATTCACGATGGAATTGTTCGACCCACGCCGGGGACGCAGTTTGCGGCATACTTACAACTCCGAGATCCTGGCCGTAGTGGCCTGATCTGTGCGTCGCCTTTTTCACTGGACTGCTCCATGACTACCTGCCTAACCCAACACATCGCCGATCTGCAAGCCGGCCGCAGCAGCGCACAAGCATTGACCGAGCAAGCGCTGCAACGCGCCATCGCGCCAGACGGCGAAGGCCCGCGCGTCTTCACCCGCCTCTATGCCGACGGCGCCCGTGCTGCGGCACTGGCATCCGACACCTTGCGGGCTGCTGGCCTGACGCGCTCACCGATCGACGGCTTGCCGGTCTCGATCAAGGACTTGTTCAACGTCGCCGGTGAAACCACGCTGGCCGGCTCGGTCGCCTTGCGCGGCTATCCGGCAGCGACAGAACATGCGGTGGTGGTACAGCGCCTGATCGCCGCTGGCGCGGCCATCGTCGGCCGCACCAACATGACCGAGTTTGCCTATTCCGGCCTTGGCATCAATCCCCATTACGGTACACCGCGCAATCCCTGGCAGCGCGAACTGGATGGCGGCCGCATTCCGGGTGGCTCGTCGTCGGGCGCAGCGATTTCGGTGACCGACGGCATGGCCGTGGCCGGTGTCGGTTCCGATACCGGTGGCTCGATCCGTATTCCAGCAGCGTTCTGCGGCATTACCGGCTTCAAGCCAACCGCCCGCCGCGTGTCCTTGCAAGGCGTGCTGCCGCTGTCGCAAAACCTCGATTCGATCGGTGCCATGGCGCCCACTGTTAGCTGCTGCGCGATGATGGATGCGGTGCTGGCCGGGGAAACCTACGTGGCACCGGCGGTGCATCCGTTACGCGGCTTGCGCTTACTGTTGCCGACCAATGTGGTGCTCGATGGCATGGACGTTCCGGTGGCCGCCGCGTTCCTGCACAGCTTGTCACGCCTGTCGGCGGCTGGTGCGCTGATCGTCGAACAAGAAATCAAGCCCTTTGGCGAACTGGCGGCGATCAATGGCAAGGGCGGCTTCACCGCTGCCGAAGCCTATACCTGGCATCGCCAACTGATTGCCGAGCGCCACGACCACTACGATCAACGCGTGGTGTCGCGCATTTTGCGTGGCAAGGACATGAGCGCGTCCGATCTGCTGGAGGTCCTCCATATACGGCCACGCTGGCAAGCAGCAGTCGAACAGCAACTGGCTGGCTTCGATGCCATGATCATGCCGACCGTGCCGATCATCGCGCCCAAGATCAACGATCTGCTGGCCAGTGACGAGGCCTATTACACTGCCAATGGTTTGATCCTGCGCAATCCGACCTTGATCAACTTCCTCGACGGTTGCGCCATTTCCCTGCCCTGCCACGATGCCAAGGGCGGTGCCGCACCGGTTGGCTTGAGTCTGGCCGCGCCTGGTGGACATGATCAACGCTTGTTGTCGATGGCGTTGGCGGTTGAACAGGTGTTGCTGGTTTAGCGATCGCCTGAGGACAAACTTGTTTGAAGCGGCCTGCAGCGATGCAGGTAATACCGTTACGCTCGTTCGGTTCTTGGCTGCTGATACTGTGTTCTCTTCGGACGCGCTAGCCGGGGGCGGCTCGGCAGCCGCTTACCTCAGTGCGTAGCTGAATCTTTGTTTTCTTCGGACGACCTAGCCGGGGGCGGCTCGGCAGCCTCTTACCTCAGTACGTAGTTGAATCTTTGTTTTCTTCGGACGACCTAGCC
>JAMFSU010000015.1 GCA_026225475.1 Duganella sp. | reverse complement strand
GTTCTTAGAAGGCATTGACCGGAATCTTCAGATAACGCACGCCATTGGCTTCCGGCGCCGGTAACTCACCGGCGCGGATATTGACCTGAATTGCCGGCAAGATCAGCACCGGCATGTTCAGGCCAGCGTCACGTTGTTCGCGCATGGCGACGAAACCGGCTTCATCAATGCCGTCATGCAGATGGATGTTGCGCGCCCGTTGTTCGGCCACACTGGTTTCGCAACTGGGCGCACGCCCAGGCGGCGGATAGTCGTGACACATGAACAGTCGCGTCTGCGGCGGCAAGGCCAGCAACTTGCGCACCGATTGATAGAGCGTATGCGCATCGCCGCCGGGGAAATCGCAACGGGCGCTGCCGACATCAGGCATGAACAAGGTGTCGCCCACAAACACCAGTTGCGCATTGCCCGCGTCATCCTCCACCACATAGGCCATATCAGCAGGCGTGTGGCCCGGCACATGCAAGGCGCGCACCCGCAAGGCGCCGACCTGGAACACTTCATCGGGCGCAAACAGGTGCCCGAATTGCGAGCCATCGAGCCTGAACTCCGGCTCCAGATTGAACACCTTCTTGAACACCCCTTGCACGGTGCGTATCGCGGCGCCAATGGCAATCGTGCCGCCCAGCTTCTGGCGCAAATACGGCGCAGCGGACAAATGATCGGCGTGCGCATGCGTCTCCAGCAACCAAGCCACCTGCAACCCCCTGGCCGCGACAAAGGCGATCACTTGATCGGCAGCATCAGTGGAGGTCCGTCCCGATTTCGGATCGTAATTGAGCACCGAATCAATCACCGCGCAGGCACCGCCCTCCTGTGCATACAGCACATAGGTATAAGTAGACGTCTCCATGTCAAAAAACGCCTCGACATTGGCGAGTGCCATCGCCGTACTCGCCGTACTGTTGGACAACACCATCTGCATCTCCGGACAAAAGACTTAATCTGAAAAACATTCTATTGAAATATAGATTGTATTTCAATAGAATGTTCGCATGAATACGACCAACATAACAAACCCGGTCATCCCAGCCTTAGGACCAGCGCCGGATGCCATGCGGCAATTGCGCGCCTCGGCCGGTCGCGCCTGCGCCTTGCTCAAAGCCATGGCCAATGAAGACCGGCTGTTGCTGCTGTGTCAATTAGCCGAAGGCGAACGCAATGTAGGAGAGCTGCAAGCCAACACCGACATCGTGCAACCGACGCTGTCGCAACAACTCGGCGTGCTGCGCGAGGAAGGTCTGGTCGATACCCGTCGCGAGGGCAAATACATCTATTACCGACTCGCCAGCGCCGATGTGATGGCGGTGATGCAGGCACTCTACTCCAGCTTCTGCGGCAGCGTGCCGCGTGCTGCCAAGCCCGCGAAAAAGGGAGCACTCTGATGCAACTCGACTGGGCCCACTTCACCCCCTGGCAGTCGCTGGGCGGCGGACTGTTGATCGGGTTGGCGGCGGCATTGCTAATCCTGCTCAATGGCCGCATCGCTGGCATCAGCGGCATCCTGGGCGGCTTGATGATGCGCACACCAGCCGACGACCGCGCCTGGCGCTGGTTGTTTCTGGCCGGCCTGTTGTTGGCGGTGCCGCTCTGGCGTCTGCTGGCCGCATTGCCGCAACCGACGATTACCGCCAGCACACCGCTGCTGATCATCAGCGGCGTGCTGGTCGGTATCGGCACACGCTATGCGGCGGGTTGCACCAGCGGCCATGGCGTGTGCGGCATTGCGCGCGCTTCGCCGCGATCCTTGCTGGCCACGGCAAGTTTCATGCTGGCCGGTTTCGTGGTGGTCTATCTGCTGCGTCATAGCGGCGTTGGGGCGGCAGCATGATGAAGCGCAATCTTGCCGCCTTGCTGGTCGGCCTGCTATTCGGTCTTGGCCTGCTGCTCTCGGGCATGACCGACCCGGCCAAGATCCAGAATTTTCTCGACCTCAGCGGCTTATGGGACCCGTCGCTGCTGCTAGTGATGGGGGGCGCGATTGCGGTCGCCGCACCGGCCTTCGCCATCGCCAAACGACGCACGCGCAGCCTGCTCGACGCCCCCATGCAATTGCCTGCCAACCAGCAAATTGATCGGCCGCTGATCCTGGGCAGTCTGGCATTTGGTGCCGGTTGGGGACTGGCCGGTTTTTGTCCGGGACCGGCCTTAGTGAGCGCGGCGGCTGGGCACGTGCCGGCCTGGATCTTCGTCGCCGCCATGGTGGCCGGCATGGGCTTGCACGCTTGGCGCAAGCGCGGTCGTTGAGAAAGACCCTATGACGCTGGCTTTGTTTTTTGGCATTACCATTGGCATGGTGCTCGGCTTGACCGGTGCCGGTGGCGGCATTCTCGCGGTGCCGGCACTGGTGCTAGGGCTCGGCTGGAGCTTGCCGCAAGCCACACCGGTGGCGCTGCTGGCGGTCGGACTGGCCGCTGCCGTCGGTGCCGTCGATGGTTTGCGCCAGGGACTGGTGCGCTGGCGCGCTGCGCTGCTGATGGCGGCCACCGGAATTGCCTTTTCGCCGCTCGGCGTGCGCTTGTCGCATGTGTTGCCGCACGAAGTCTTGATGAGCTTGTTTGCGCTTGCCATGTTTGCCGCCTCGGCACGTTTGCTGTTGCAACGTAGCGATGTGTCAGTTGCCGGTCTGGGCGATGGTGCCGGACTGCAAAGCCTGAACAAGAATTGCATGCTGGCACCGCAAACCGGCCGTCTCAACTGGACCCGCAGTTGCGCCACCACACTGGCTGGCATCGGCGCCCTCTCGGGTCTGCTGACTGGCATGCTGGGGGTAGGGGGCGGTTTTCTGATTGTGCCGGCGTTCAAGCAATGGACCAATATCCGCATGCACGGCATCGTCGCCACATCGCTGCTGGTGGTGGCGCTAGTGTCGCTGGGTGCGACCGTTAGCGCGTTGCAGGCGGGTGCGCAGGTCAACGCTAGCGGTGCGGTGTTCATTGCCGCCGTAGTCGCTGGCATGACGGCCGGTCGATTGGCGGCACCGCATTTGCCTGCGCGCAGTTTGCAGGTGGCTTTTGCGTGGTTGTCGGCGGCGGTGGCAACGTATCTGTTGTGGCGGTTGTGGTTCAGTGTTGTCTGATTGACGCTCGGTAGTGAGGCGGGTATGCTCGGCACGTTCCTGAAAAAGAGGGAACCTGGTTTGAGAGCCAGACATCTTCACTGCGGACGACCGCTGCCTAGCGGTATTTTTTCGTCCGTGCCACGCTGTGCCTTCTATGGGCGGCAGTGGTAAGGAGGCTTCGGCCTGCCGGTGTGGTGTTACCGGTCTCTCAACCTTGCTATTTGCCGCCCTCCCCGTTTGAGAGCGAGGAAGCGGTGTAACTTCACCATAGGAGGCGCATATGCCTAGCAACAATTCGTCTAACACTTTCCCCCACCCTACCTTCAAGCCCTGTTCCTGGCACAACAAAAGTGATCACGCGCCAGAAACACGTTTCATCGAGTACAGCAAAGACATCGGCGCCGGTATCGCAACGCTGCTGCAATTGATCGAATTCAGCGACCTCGAAGCAGACGAAGATGAACATCCACTCCTCGGCGAAAACCACCGCAGCAAACTGTTGCGGCTGGCAATCTCCTCCGCACTGTTGCTGGAGGAATCGGCAGAGCGGGAAATCTTTGTGCGTAATCGGAAATGAGTTGATATACCTCGGACATTCTTTTCTTAGATACTGATGCGTTGTTTTCTTCGGACGAGCTAGCCGGGGGCGGGCTGGCAACCGCTTACCTCTGTGCGTCGTTGAATCTTTGTTTTCTTCGGACGACCTAGCCGGGAGCGGCCCGGCAGCCG
>JAMFSU010000014.1 GCA_026225475.1 Duganella sp. | reverse complement strand
TTGACTTGATCCGGCTTTTTTCGTCTATCGCATAGACAGGCTATTTCATCATGAACGACATCGCCGAAAAGCTGTTGAGTACCCGCACCGCATAGCCAACGGTTGGCGCCGCGAAACTGAGCGTCACGGCATCCTCTCGTTCGACGATGGGCAACTGGCAAAACAAATCAGTCAAGGCCACCGTCTGCACTTGCAGGCGGCAGCGTAACGGCGTCGGTATCCGGTAAGCGGCAACTGCTTGCGCTGCATGGGCCGACACAGCCGCATACGCCGTCTTCTCCAGCAAACTGCAGGCAGCCTGTTGCGACAACGAGGCGCCGCTGTTGGCACCGTGCGCCTGCTTGATCTCGGCAAACTGCGCCTGCGGAAAGATCGGCTGCGTTTGCGCCACGAACACATCATCACCGCTACCGAAGATCACCGGCACACCATGCTCACCGGCCAGGGCACCATAGATACTGGCTTCACTCATTTCCATCTGATTGAACCAGACCCGCGCGAACGCAAAGCTGTTGATGGTATGCGCCAGAATGCCGCGTGTCTGCGAACGGGCGTGATAACCCACCATCATGACTGCCTCGGTTGTTTCATCCAGACCGCCCATCATGCCCAGCTCACGCGGCTTGCCGAGCACCATGCGGGCAGCCGGATGCAACAGGTCCGGCAACAGATTGCGAAAACCACCATGCGAATCATTGACGGCGATGTCTTGCGCACCCGCCGCCAGAGCGCCGCGAATGACGGCATTAGCTTCTTCCGTCATCTGGCGTCGCGCACGCTCGTATTCGCCGTTGCCGGCACGCGTTTGTTCAGGATGAAAGACCCCGGCAATACCTTCGATATCGACTGAAATCAGAATATTCATGTGTTCTCCATAGTCGCCAGCACCTCGCGCAATGCCCGACGCTGATGCTGGTCGCGGCCCTGCACCGCTTCAGCGGCAAACAAGGCATTAAGGATGGCTTGCTCAGTACTGTCGGCCACTGCATGAAACAGCGGATCGAGCAAGGTATCGTGCAGGCAGTTCAATGGTGTGATGGGCACGCCATCGGCTTGATGCGGTACGGTTTGCGCAGTCGAAAATGCCAGTGCAATATCACCGCTGCCATGACCATAGACCGAACCGGTACGCGCCAGACCAGCGCCAGTGCGCGCGGCCAGACGGCGCAACTGACGTGCATCGAGCGGCGCGTCGGTGGCAATGAGCATGATGATCGAGCCCTTCTCCGGCGTGGCGTCGCTGGCTTGCACCGCAGTCAAGGCATGCCCCAACGGCGCACCGGCGACGATCAGATCGTCCAGCTTGCCAAAATTGGCCAACACCAACGCACCAACCGTGTAGCCAGTCCCGGCAACATTGACCTGGCGCGAAGCGCTGCCAATACCGCCCTTGAGTTCAAAACAGGACATGCCGCGTCCGGCACCGATAGCGCCTTGCGCTACCTGCGCTGAGGCATTGGCGAGCGCCGTATCATAATGCTGTTGCTCGATGGCGAACGCCTGCAAATCGTTGAGATAGCCGTCATTGCACTCCAGCACCAGCGGATTGACACTGGCCAGCTCGCGGCCGATGCCGGGATTGGCGGCCACTGCTGCCCGCATCTGCGCGGTGGCGATGGTGCCGACGGCGAAGGTATTGGTCAATGCAATCGGCGTTTCCAGCACACCGAGTTCTTCGATCTGCAGCAAACCGATGCTCTTGCCGAAACCATTCAACACCACCGCCGCTGCCGGCACCTTGGCGCGGAACAAATCACCGCCGTGCGGCAGCACAACGGTGACGCCGGTTTGCATGGCAGCGTCATTCAAGGTGCAATGGCCGACCGTGACACCGGCGACGTCGGCAATGCTGTCGGTCGCACCGGCGGCCAGGCGGCCAATATAAGGAACGTGTAGGGACATGGGGCTACCGCGCCGTAGCGCGGTCATCAGATCATCGAAGCTTATTTCTGTTCCAGCTTGGGATCGAGCGCATCACGCAAGCCGTCGCCGAGCAAATTGAACGCCAGTACCGTCAGGAAAATCGCCAGGCTGGGGAAAATCGCAATGTGCGGCGCGGTCATCATATCGGCGCGCGCTTCATTGAGCATCGCGCCCCACTCCGGCGTCGGCGGCTGCGCACCCAGGCCCAGAAACGACAAGCTGGCAGCGGTAATGATCGAGGTGCCGATACGCATCGTGAAATACACCACCACCGACGAAATCGTACCCGGAAAAATATGGCGCCAGATGATGGTGGTATCGCTGGCCCCGATACTGCGCACCGCTTCGATATAGGTCAACTGCTTGAGCGACAGCGTATTGCCGCGCACCAGCCGAGCGAACGCCGGAATACTGAAAATGGCGACCGCGATAATGACATTGGTCATGCCGTTGCCAAGGATGGCCACAATGCCGATGGCCAGCAAGATGCCGGGAAACGCAAACAGCACATCGCAGATGCGCATAATCACCCGATCCGCCCAACCTTCGTAATAACCGGCCACCAAGCCGAGAAAGCTGCCAGCAATGGCACCCACGGCCACCGACGAAAAACCCACCGCCAGCGACAATTGCGTGCCGATCAGAATACGGCTGAAAATATCGCGCCCCAGCGAATCCACGCCGAACCAATGCACCAGCGACGGCGCGGCATTGAGCGCGTCATAGTCGAAGTAATTTTCTGCATCAAATGGCACGATGTAAGGCGAGACAAACGCCAGCACCACCAGGAAAATCACAAACACGCCCGCGCCCAGCGCCAGCGGCTGTTTCTTGAACTTGCGCCAGAATTCGCTCCAGGGCGTGCGGATCTTCTTGCCGGCAGAGATCACAGGTGCCGCCGCGGTCTGCGCGGCCGGCGGTGTCGAAGGGGTCATGGAAGTCGACATAGGGGTCTCACTTGTAACGGATACTGGGGTTGATCACGGCATACAGCACATCGACCACCAGATTGATGAAAATGAATTCCAGCGAGAACAACAAGATCTCGGCCTGAATGATCGGATAATCGCGCATCTCGACAGCGTCGATCAGCAAGCGCCCCATGCCGGGCCAGTTGAAGACTTTTTCGACCACGATCGAGCCGCCCAGCAGAAAGCCGAACTGCAAGCCCATCATCGTCACCACGGGAATCAAGGCATTGCGCAGGCAGTGCTTGACCACCACGATGCGCTCGCTCAAGCCTTTGGCGCGGGCGGTACGGACAAAATCTTCTTTCAAAATTTCGATGAACGAGGAACGCGTGAAGCGCGCCATGATCGCTGCCACACCGGCACCCAGCGTCAGCGACGGCAGGATGTAATTGCGCCAGCTATCGGCACCCACGGTCGGCAACCAGCCCAGTTGCACCGAAAACACTTGCATGAGCACCATGCCCAGCGCAAACGGCGGGAAGGAAATGCCCGACACCGCCAGCGTCATGCCGACCCGGTCCGGCCATTCATTGCGCCACACGGCGGAAAAAATACCGATGAACAAACCGAAAATCACCGCCCAGACCATACTGGTCAAAGTCAGCCACATGGTCGGTGCGAAGCGCTCTTTGATTTCTTCAATGACAGGCCGTTTGGTCCGCAGGGAAAGACCAAAATCCCCCTGCACCGCATTGACGAAGAAACGGACAAACTGTTGATGCATCGGCAGATCAAGGCCGAGATCGCTGCGCACCAGCGCCACGGTCTGCTCGTCCGCCTCAGGACCGGCCGCCAGCCGTGCCGGATCACCCGGCAGCATATGGACAAACAGAAACACCATCACGCCGACCAGAAACAAGGTCGGAATCAATCCCATCAGGCGTTTCAAAACATAAGAAAACATGGAGCTTCCTGCAAACAGTCAACAACGTGATAAGCCGCACAACGTGAGTACGAAACGCCTGCGCTGCGATAAAACGGAATCATGACTGGCCGCAGCAAGCGCGGGCTGCGCTGCTGCGACCGGCATCCGGCTTACTTCAATTCGATTTCATCGAAGTTGAAGGAATTGTCCGGCATCACATACACGCCCTTGAGGTGCTTGCTGCGTGCATACAAGACCTTTTCAGTGACCAGGAAGGCCCATGGTGCATCCTTCCAGATTTCAGTCTGTG
>JAMFSU010000013.1 GCA_026225475.1 Duganella sp. | reverse complement strand
GCGCCCAGCCACTGCCATGCAAGGCTTCCAGACGGCGGCTGAAGTTGCCCAATTGCGCCGTGGCGAAACGGTTGGCGGTTTCGGTATGGGCCGCGACCAGGGCCGTGACTTGCGGATCGGTGGCGGCGTTGGTGCGTGCAGCAATGGTAATGGACACCGTGGCGGCGGCCGAGACCCCGGCAATGTTGCTCAAGGTATAGGTAATGCTGGCGGTGCCGGCAAACGCCGCTGCTGCGGTGAAGCGCAGCCGGTAAGAAGGACTGCCCGAGGTGCCGGCATCGGTAATCACGGCAGTACCGGCGTTGGCTGGCGTGATCGTACCGACGGCAGCTCCCGTGAATGGCCCGCCGCTGGCACCGGTCATCAGATTGACCAGCACGGTCGAGGCCGCGGCACCGGTGGCGCTCTGGTTGACTGCCACCGGCACAGCGCCGACACTGACAGTGGCGGTGACTGGCGCCGAAGCACCAAAGGCATTGCTGAGCGTATAGGTGAACGTCACGTTGCCGCTGTAACCGGTGACGGCGGTATAGATAATGTCGGTGCCACTGACGACTGCGGTGCCTGAACTGGGCGTGCTGGTCAGCGTGACGCTGGTGATCGGGCCATTGGCGGCCGCGGCGCCAACATGCAGCGTGACCGCTTGACCTGGCTGCACGGTGGCTGTCTGGGCGGGCGACGTCGGCACCGGCAATGCCGCCACGCTCAGCGTGACCGTGGCGGCGTTCGAGGTGCCGCCCGGTCCAGTGTCGGTATAGGTAAAACTGTCACTGCCGAAGTAATTGCTGGTTGGCGTATACACCACGCTCAGGCCGCTGACCACGGCGGTGCCATGGCTCGCGCCGGTGCCGATGGCGATGCTGGTGATGGCGCCGCTATCATTGCCGGTGACCGCAATCGTGATGGCCTGGTTGGCGGTGGTGCTGGCGCTATCGTTGACAGCCACCGGCACGCCTTGTGCAACCGTCAGGGTATATGTCACTGTTTTTGCAACCGGTGTCGGCGTGCTGCTGTCGGTGGCAGCGACCACTACCGAGAAGGAGCCATAGGCCGTTGGCGTACCCGAAATGGTCTGGCTATTGGCGCTGGTCGCGGTGACCGACAAACCGCTCGGCAGTCCGGTGACGGCGGCAAAGGTATAGGGCGCGGTCCCGCCGCTCCAGGTCAGTACCTGGGTATAGCTGGCGTTTTGCGTGGCGCTCCAGCTGGTGGACGGCGAGACGACGATGGTGGGTGAGCCGACCGTGATGGTGATGGTGGCCTGCGCCGATGTGCCGGCGGCATTGGTGGCGGTATAGACAAATGAGTCAGTGCCGATGTAACCGGCGTTCGGGGTATAGAGGAAGCTGGTGCCGCTGATACTGAGGCTGCCTTTGGTGACCGTTGTCACAATCGTCAGCGAGGTCGGCGTGCCACCGCTGGTCGATGGTGTGATGGTGTTGCCGCTGCTGCTGTAGTTGACGGCGGCACTGGAATTGGCGCTCACGGGCTTGCCTGCGCCGACCGTGCCAGAGTATGCCTGGGTAGCAACGAAGTTATTGGCATCGGTGGACGTAATCGAGAAACTATAAGAGCCAGCGACGGTGGGGGTGCCGCTGATGGTATCGCCGACGAGGTTGAGGCCAGTGGGCAGGGCGGATAGGGAGACCGTATAGGTATAAGGTGAGGCACCGCCGGTGGTCGTTAGCGTCTGGCTGTAAGCATTGCCCACTTGTGGTTGTGTCAGCGTGGTCGGAGCGACGCCCAGCGTTGGCGCAAGCACTTGCAGCGTATAAGTGGTCGCGGGATAAGTCAGTGTGTTGCCGGTGCTGCTGTCGGCGGTCATTTTGACGGTGAAGCTGGTGCTGCCGGCTTGTGTCGGCGTGCCGGAAATGGTCAGGCTGGTGGCCGTCGTGGCAGTCACCGACAAGCCGGTCGGCAGCCCGGTCACGGCGGCAAAGGTATAGGGCGAGATGCCGCCGCTGAAGGTAAATGTTTGCGAGTAGCTGGTGCCTGCGGTGGCGTTGGTCAGCGTGGTGCTGACCGGCGTCATGGAAAACGTCGGCGCGGCGACGGTGACACTGACAGTCGCGGTGCCGGAGCTGCCGACGCTATTGCTGGCCGTGTAGGTGAAGCTGTCCGGACCCGAATAGCCAATCGTCGGCGTATAGATAAAACCGGTCACACCGTTGGCGCTGACGCTGCCATGCGCGGGGGTGCCGGGCGTCAGTGTCGTCGGCGTGCCGTCACCGGTGGTAATGGTGATGGCAGATGAGCTGCCGCCACTGTTGTAACTGGCGCTCGCAGTAGAACTGCTAACGCTGGGCGCACCGGCACCAATCGTAATGGTATAGGTCAGCGAGCCGGAAAAATTGTAGGCATCCGTGGCAGTGATCGTGGTCGAATAGCTACCAGCGGTGGTCGGCGTGCCGTTGATGAGGCCAGTGGCTGACGCAATGCTCAGTCCGGTGGGCAGGACGCTGGCGGTATAGGTATAGGTGCTGCCGATGCCACCGCTAGCAGTGACTTGCTGGCTGCTGCCGGCGACGTTGCGCTGCCAGGCAGGTGCAGTGCCAGGGGTGAGTGTGATGGTGGGCGCGCTGACCGTGAGGGTGTAGGTATGCGCTGCAGTGAATGGGGCGCCGGTGCCGGTCGAGGTGTCGGTGGCGGTCACGATCGCGCTGAACGTGCCATTAACCGTTGGCGTGCCGGTCAGCACACCGGTCGAATTATTGAAATTGAGTCCGGTGGGAACCGTGCCGGTGAGCGCATAGCTGTAGGTTCCTGAACCGCCGCCGGCGGTAAAGGTCTGCGTAAATACGCTACCGGCGGTGGCGCTCAGGGTCAGCGAAGTGGGCGCCAGCGTCATGGTCGCTGGTGCGCCGACCGTGACCGTGACCGTGGCAGGCGTCACCGAGGTACCGCCCAGATTGCTGGCGTTGTAGGTGAAGGTGTCGCTGCCGGTGTAATTGGTGGTCGGCGTGTAACTGATACTGGTGCCGGAGGCGGTCGCCACCCCATGGGCCGCCTGGGTCGCGATGGTCACTGCGGTGGCAGCATCGCCGCCGGCGCTGTAGGTCAAGGCAACATTATTGCCCGTACTGTTGTAGTTGACGCTGGTAGTGCTGTTGCTCGGCGTCGGTTTGGCCGGCAGCGGTGCGATCACCAGGCTCAAGTGCGAGAGGAGATTGAACGGGCCGGCATTGGCGCTGCTATCGGTGACCAGGATGATCATCGCCGAGGTTCCTGCCACGCTGGGTGTGCCCGAAATCAAGCCGCTGCTATTCATGCTCATACCGGTAGGCCAAGGCGCGGACTGGGAGTCAAGTGAATAGGTGTAGGGGGCCGTGCCGCCGCTGCCAACGAGCTGCTGACTGTAGGCTTGCGTGACCATGCCGCTGGGCAGGCTACCGCCGTCAGCCGGCGTGGTGGCGATGGTGGCATAGGGAATCGTCAACGAATACGTCTTGGTATAGGTCACCGCGGTTGGTGTGGTGGAGTCCGTCACCGTCACCGGGAGCGTATAAGTCTTGTTGCCACCGGTGGGCGTACCCGCGAGCAGG
This sequence comes from Duganella sp., assembly GCA_026225475.1. Lineage (GTDB taxonomy): Bacteria > Pseudomonadota > Gammaproteobacteria > Burkholderiales > Burkholderiaceae_D > Herbaspirillum. The sequence continues at coordinate 8,522 of JAMFSU010000013.1, read as the reverse complement.
CCAGCGCTTGAAAGCGTTATGCCAGGCGGCAGGTTGCTGGTGTTGGTCGTATAGGTATAGGGACCAATACCGCCGGTGGTGGTGATTAGCTGGCTGTAGGCGTTGCCTATACTGGCGTTGGAAAGCGCTGCCGGACTGACCGTCAACGGCGAGGTGGGGAGACTGATGGTGACGTTGAAAATGATGGGGAAATTGAGCTCATCACCGATGGTGAACGTGTCGCTGGTATTGCCATCGCCATTGTTCAGATAAGTGAGGGTCGGTTGACCGATACCAGAGTTGGGGTCAACGCCTGGCAGGGAGCCATGGCTCGGCTGTTGCACGACAGCGGTGTACCCGCCAGAGGTGCAGTAAGTAAGATCGATGGAGACGCTGCTAGCGGAAGCGACTGTCAACGACTGCGTTGGGCAGGCTGAAGCGGCGCGAGCGGTATCGCACCAGAACAGCAGTGCTGCCAGCAGCAAGACCAGCAATGCCCAAAATGCAGCACGCGCCGCCCACAACCGATTGTTGTGCCAGCGAAAATCACCCTGCGCGCGTATGCAACGTCCTTGCAACATCCCATCCCCTCGATTGCATGTCTTTTTGTTAGGTATTTATGCGTACAGGCAGGGCGTTTTCCTTGGCTTTTGGGGCTGGAGCCGGCTGCGTGTGCGTGCTTTTTATTCTTGTTCAATTCTGGAATGCACGCGATTTTATGCCATATATTTTCCGTCCCTAGACCGTGCGTCTCATTTTGGAAAAAAATAAATGAAAAATGTCACACGCGCTCAAGTGGCCGTATGGAAGCGCTTGACGCCGATTGTCGCGGCCAATATGCTGAGGCGAATTTGAGAGACCTCAAAAAAATACGTCTTAGAAAAGACGCATTGTGTCGGCGAGAACAACAACATCCTACCGGGCATGTGTATTGCGCGGCATGGCGTGAACAACTCAGGGAGAATAAAAAGATGAGCTACGACGAGTATTTTCTTGGGCAAATTATCGCCACTAGCTTCAATTTTGTGCCGCAAGACTTTGCCGCCTGTAACGGACAACTGCTCAATACCAACATCTATACCGGCTTGTTTTCGCTGCTCGGCATCAGATACGGCGGCGATGGCATTCGGACCTTCGCCGTGCCCGATCTGCGCGGTTGCACGCCAGTGGGAGCCGGCGTATCGGTCGATGCCGCCTGGCAGCCGGCGGCGGTTGACATCAATACCCGTGGCGGTGCTGAAACGGTGGTCTTGACGAAGCAGAACATGCCGCAGCATGCACACAAACTCATCGGCAATAGCGATATCAGCAACATCCGCGCCGTGGCTAATGGTGTCTTGGGTGGCAGCGCTGGCAACAAGATATACCGTAATAACAGCAACGCACAAGTCACGCTGGCAGCGAGTGCGCTGGCACCGGCTGGCAGCGGTGCAGCGCATCCCAACATGCAGCCGTTTTCTGTTTTGAGTTACTACATCTGTATCAACGGCCTCTATCCGTCGCGTAGCTGATTCTTTCCATTCTTCCTATAGGAACACATCATGGCCGGTCCCTTTTACGGAGAAATCCGTATGTTTGCCTTCAGCCGCGCGCCAGTTGGCTGGCTTTTGTGCGATGGCACTACCCACAATATCGCTGACCATGACACGCTCTACATGTTGATCGGCAACAGCTATGGCGGTGACGGCGTACAAACCTTTGCCGTACCCGATATGCGCGGCCGGGTGCCGGTCGGGCAGGGCCAGGGGCCGAATCTGTCGGAACGCTTACTGGGCAAGGCTGCCGGCGACGAACAGGTGACGCTGCAGGTGCAGCATTTGCCGGCCCACAGTCACAGTCTGCAGGTGGCCAGCGAGGTAGCTGACCTGGCGCTGCCGAAAGGCGCGATGCTGGCCGCGCCCTCCAACAGCGAAACCATGTATATCAGTGCCAACAAGGTCAGCACACTGACGCCGAAAATCACCTCTGCCGCAGGCAGTACCGTCTTCGGCGACACCAAAGGCCACGACAATCTGATGCCGACGCTGACGATCTCGTATTGCATCTGCGCCCACGGCCTTTTTCCACCACGCAGCAATTGACGCAGGAGATTTTCGAACATGGCATTCATTGGTGAAATCCAATTATTCAGCTTCGGTTATGCGCCTCCCTCTTGGCTGCTGTGCAATGGCAGCAGCCTGCCCATAACGCGATTTCCGGCGCTGTTTTCCCTGATCGGCAACAGCTACGGCGGCAATGGTCGCGACACCTTTCAGGTGCCGAACCTGATTGGCCGGGCAGCGTGCGGGCAAGGGCAGGGACCGGTGACGAGCAAGCGCCAGATTGGCGACACCTTCGGTGCTGTCACTGCCACGCTGAGCCAGGCCAGCACACCGGCGCATAGTCATGGTCTGAGTGTGTATGTGCCCACCACCAGCGACGACAAACACAACGTGCCGCTTGCCGCCGACTGCCTGGCGACGCCGGCAACGTCAGAGATATTTGTCCAGTCAACCAATTATGTCGACATGAATGTCACCTTGGGTCAGGAAGGTGGCATTGGCAGCGATATCGCCGCGCATGAAAACCGTCAACCGTTTGTCGGCCTGACGTATTACATTTTGGTTGATGGCGGCGATTTTCCGGTTTTTGGCTGATGCAGCAATGGCGGGCATCCGATGCCCGCCAGGCGCACAGGGTTAAGCCGCGTCTCCATGGCGCCGACAACATGTCAGCATCTCAGCACTCCTTGCGCGCAAGCGCGGCCGTCACGGTAATGTTCGGTGATGTGTTTCTGGCAACTCTTCCCTCATTGATATGCAACAAGCCGGGCCTGCCAGCGGATCGGGCAACCAAGGATGTTGCACAAAGAAAGTGCAGCGATGAACGCGCACGGGCGACAGTCATCAAGCCTGTAGGCCCGCTGCCATTGGCTCGCCGCCGTGTGGCTAGGCATAATTGCGCGTGAATTGCCGATACGGCAAGTATCGTTTCGCAATATTGATATGGTGAGCCGATTGCAGATGCTTCTACAATTTCAGCGTGGCGCTGGTTGTTGGTGGGGGGCGCGCCACACGCTTGCCGACCGTCTGTGCCTGCATTGCCGCAGGCATTGTCGCGATTGGTGTTTCAATCGATATTCATACTGGGTCACATCATGTTCAGCAGCATAAAAATAGGACCACGTCTCGGGGGCGGGTTTGCAATAGTTTTGTTGTTTTCAATTCTGGTCGCCGGCATCGGCTACTTTCGCCTGAAAACGGTCACCGAAGAAACACGTTCCATGATGGACGTTCCCTTGCGCGCAGAACGCCTGGTCGCGGAATGGAATACGCTGTTGCTCAATGCCATCCAGCGCACCACTACCGTGGTCAAAAGCAAGGACCCAGAACTTGAGGCGTTTTTGGCCAAGGAAGCTGCACAGTCCAGCAAAGGCTCAGCCGATACCCTGGCGCAGGTAGAAAAACTGCTGACCACCGATGAAGAGCAGGCTGTATTCAAGGAAGTCAATGCCGCGCGCAAGAACTTCCTGTCGGTGCGTGACCGCATCTATAAGTTGAAGAAAGAAGGTACGCCGGAAGAAATCGTACGCATTTTTGAGGGCGAATATATCCCCGTGGCCAAGGCCACGCAGGATGCCATGCGCAAACTGCTGGACCTGGAACGCGGGCGCATCGACGCCATTGCGCTGCAGGTCGAGCGCACTTCGGAACGCGGCCAGCAATTGATTCTGGGCCTCGAAGCACTGATCCTGATATCGGGCATTTTCTTTTCGATCGTGCTCACCCGTAGCATCATGCGGCCAATCCATGTCGCACTGGGTATTTCCAGGCAGGTCGCCGCCGGCGATCTGACCGTCAAGGCCACCTCGGTGAGTCATGACGAACTCGGTGAGCTGGTCACTTCGTTGCAAGGCATGAGCGAACAATTGCATGTGATCGTTGCCAATGTGCGCAGCGGCTCGGATAATATTGCGACGGCTTCCAGCCAGATTGCCAGTGGCAACATGGACTTGTCGTCCCGCACTGAAGAGCAAGCCGGTTCACTTGAAGAAACCGCCGCATCGGTCGAACAATTGACCTCCAGCGTGCGGCAGAACGCCGACAATTCCAGCAAAGCGCAGGAATTGGTCACCACTGCGGCCGAGGTGGTCGGCGAGGGCGGACAGATCATGGCGCAGTTGACGCAGACCATGAGCACGATCAATGAATCTTCCAACAAGATTGTCGACATCATCAGCGTGATCGATGGCATCGCGTTTCAAACCAATATTCTGGCGCTCAACGCTGCCGTCGAAGCTGCGCGTGCCGGTGAACAAGGTCGTGGATTTGCGGTGGTGGCATCCGAAGTGCGCGGACTGGCACAGCGCTCGGCAACAGCGGCCAAGGAAATCAAAGTGCTCATCGGCGAGTCGGTAGAGAAAGTCGAATCAGGCGGCAAGCTGGTCGATATCGCTGCCACCACGATGAACAAAGTTGTCGACAGCGTGCAGCGCGCCAATGTGCTGGTGCGCGAAATCAAATCCGCCAGCCAGGAGCAGGCCGAGGGCATTCGCGAAGTCAATACGGCGATCACGCAAATGGATGGCGTGACCCAACAGAATGCGGCACTGGTGGAGCAGGCAGCGGCAGCGGCGCACTCGCTGGAAGATCAGGCGCGTAACCTGAAGCAACTGGTCAGCGTGTTCAAGTTGCGACCAATCATGATCGCCTGAAGCACGCAGAGCAGCACGCCGTTGTCCTGACGTAAGCGGTTCCTGAGCGGCGTTGTATCTTTCGATTCATCAGGCCGGCACAATCCCTTCCGAGTTCAACGACACGGAGCCGGACATGGACAAGCAGGAATCTCACTTCTCGAAGGAAGCCGCCTGGCGTAGCCGCTTGCTTCGGCATGCGCAAAGCGGCAAGAGCATTGCTGCCTTCTGCCGTGACGAATCGGTGTCGACGGCCAGCTTCCATATTTGGCGGGAAAAGCTGGCCGCCGCCAGCGGACACACGACCAAGCCCGCACAGCCAGCAACATTCATTGACCTCGGCGCCATTACGAATACGGCCAGCGTCACGTCCAAGGCGGATTCGCATGCATCGGCGCCCGCCAGGAAAACTAGGATCGCGGCGCATGAGCGCGAACCCAGGAACAAAAACAGGAATCTCATCGATGGCAACGATGACGCCGCCCTGTTCTTTGACGACGCGAAGGTGCCAGTCGAGGTCATCGCCGTTGCTAATGAAGAGTCAGCGGGACTGGATCCCGCTGACTTCGAGGTGATCGGCGAAAGGGTCAGCTACCGCCTGGCCCAGCGTCCCGGCAGCTACGTCATCCTCAAGTATGTACGCCCGGTCATCAAGCTGCGCGCTGGTCAAACGCTGTCGTGCCCACCTGCTCCGGTCGGCGTACTGGACGGTTCGCGACGATGGCCTGACGGGGCAAGCCAAGCTCGTACGCCGCCAAGAACAATCGAAACCTGTGCTCGAACGGTTCTTCGCCTGGGTCGACGAGCAGTTCGACAAGCAGGGATTCCTGCCGAGCAGTCCCTTCCTCGGTGCCCTGCCGTATATCCGCGAGCGCGCCTTGCGGGTTATTCCGATGGGTAAAAAGAACTGGCTATTCAGCTGGACCGAGCTGGGCGCCAAACATATCGGCATTGTGCAAAGTCTGCTGGCAACCTGCAGGCTGCACGACATCAACCCGTACGACTACTTCGTAGATGTGCTGCAGCGAGTCGGCCAGCATCCGGTGTCACTCGTGCATCAGCTCACGCCGAGGATCTGGAAACAGATGTTTGCCGAGAATCCGCTACGGTCGGACCTGCATGAGTTGGCCGGGCGGCGCACATACGCTGCGATATGATTGCTTACGCACAAAGTAACGTCACGAAGAGGACTTGTCGATTGTGCGTTATGCGATAGCGAAAGAAGTCGTCTTGGCCCAGAAAAGGAAAAGCAAGGTTATGATCATGCCGTCATATCGATAACGCCACTCATCTGCGAAGGCCGCCCATGCAAGCACCACTTCAAGCAAGAAATGACTCTGATGCCGCCCAAATGGACGCTGCTAGGGCAGTTGCACAGAAGCGAGTTCTTGCGGACAGCCGGCCCGAGGCGCTGGCGCAACGTAAACTGGCCGAGATGATGAATAACAGCCCGTGTGTGTTGCAGCAGCGGGCGCTAAGCGACGCCATCCACAACAGTCCGCGAATGGTGGCGCAGCGTCATGAAATGAATGCGCTCTTTGGCGGGACGGTCAAAACGCAAGAAGCCGGCGCAATGCTAGCTGAGGCATCGCCGGCGCAGCGCGAAGAAAAAACAAACAATACCGGCCTGCCCAATCGATTGAAATCAGGAATAGAGTCGCTCTCTGGCATGAGCATGGATCATGTGGCGGTGCACTATAACTCGGATAAGCCGGCGCAGTTGCAGGCGCATGCTTATGCCCAGGGCAATGAGATTCATCTTGGAGCGGGCCAAGAAAGGCATTTGCCGCATGAGGCTTGGCATGTAGTACAGCAAGCTCAGGGGCGGGTTCGGCCTACTTTGCAGATGAAAGCGGGCGCGGTCAACGATGATCCTTCATTGGAGAAAGAGGCCGACATGATGGGCGAGAGAGCCGCGCAGTTCGAGGGCGACCATGTTGCACGGAACTTGGTGGCAGAGGAACGCGTAGCAGGCGCAGTAACACAGCGTGTCGCCGGTTTCGCCGAACGCACCAATGCCAGCGCTGCCGGGGCGAACCTGCGGACGCAGCTGCAGGACAACGGTTTCGTCGATAACCGCGCTTCCACGCTTGTCCAATACCAGCTTCATTCCAGTTCCCGACTGATTGCGCAGCGCGCCATGAGTGAACACATCAATCATGGCCACTGTGCTGATGCATTCGGTGTGCCGTCTGGAAAGAACGTCGCGCAACGTGAGCAGGAAGCCCAAGAGGGAGCGCTGGCACAGCAGGCCGAACAACGTGGCAAACTGACGGACAATGAGCATGCCGGCATGGAAAATGTCGAATTGGCGACGGCCAAAGCACCTGCTGCTGTTGGTGCCGTTGCGTCCGCCGAAGGGGCGCCGCCAAGCGACGCAGGCACCACCCCGACACCAAAACAGGCAGTGTCCGGGCAGGGAGCACCAGGGATTGAAGAGTATCTAGCCATTAGCCTGCGCAAGCATGAAGATGCGTTGCGACAACTGGTGTATCCGCCTGGTCATCCAGGCTTGCACGGCCAACTTCCTGAGATTGCCCCGCCACCCGTACAAAAAATGTCGGCGCGGATCGCCGGCTCCGGCGCGCCTGGAGCAAATGCCGGTGCCCAAGCTCCGATACAGCGGGTCCAGGCCACGCGGAACGGCACCTTCGACAACGCTGCACCGAAAGCAGCCACCGGCGCCGGTCTTCCCCCCATGGGTGCGATCGCCGGCGGCGGTGTGACGGCGAACAATACCGGCATATCGGGTGCGCGCACCGGTATCAATAACCCTGCCTACGGCAGCGGCGTAGGCGGCACGCGGCCGACCAACTGGGTCCCATTTTGCAATCTGACTGGCTACACCGGAGCGAACTGGTACCAACTGCACCTGATGAATGACAATCTCGGCGGACAGGGCATCGGCTCAAACCTTGCGCCAGGATCGCCCTCATTCAATGGTCAGCATCGTGCAGGGGCAGAAACGCCGGTGAAAAACTGGGCCGGTTATGCCGGCAACAATACTGCTGCATCGCAAGCGGCGGATTATACGGTTCAGGCAGTATATGGAAACCCGGCTGCTGTGCACAACGACACGATTACTAAATATACGAATACATTCAATTTTCCGGCACGGATTAATGGCGGGGTAAACTTCATGCGGCCATTGGTGCAGGCGGATTACGTCAATTTTCTTCAACAGCACTATCTGAACGCCACCTATCCCGGTTTGCTTAACCAGTACCAGCTTGACCTTCAGGCTCACCAAGCCGCCGTGCAGCACAATCAAGTGGCCGGGCCGCTCGGGCAGCCGTTGGTGGCGGTCCCGCCGTTGCCAGTGGCGCCAGTTCTTCCGGCAGCGTATGTGCAGGTTTTGGGCCCGGCGGATTTGCTGTTGATCAATCAGGTAGCGCTCAACCAGGTAACCCAAATTCTTAACGCGCAAATGGCCACCGATCGTACTTGGCTGTTAAATTACGTCGCCAACACCTTTCCGTCCCGCTTCACTTGCACCGCCGTGTTCTACGGCGAAAACCCGCCAGGAACGGTGGTTGCTTCTGCGGCACAGACGATTGATGTGGGTTACTAGAACCTATTTCATCAATGCCGTCGCAGCAAAATCATAGCGCAAGTAAGATGAACAAAATCTGTGAAGTGACGGTGGATCGGGCGATGAAATAGGTCGGGATGAGTTCCGTCGGAAACCAGATGGTGCTTCCTACCTCAGTGCGTCGTTGAATCTTTGTTTTCTTCGGACGAGCTAGCCGGGAGCGGCCCGGCAGCCGCTTACTTTTCTTGTCTCGCCAAGAAAAGCTAAGCAAAAGAAGGCGACCGCGCGATCCTGGCCCCTACGGGGTTCCCAGCGATGCGCCGCAGAAAATGGGAGGGT
>JAMFSU010000012.1 GCA_026225475.1 Duganella sp. | reverse complement strand
AGCACGACGCTGGCAATGCCGATCAATGCCACGCAACCAATCATCACCCACAGGGTTTTATTGGCCAACATGTTCTGACGTTTATCAACGTTGACGATCTTCCCCTCGGCACCGCCTTTGAACGAAGAGTACAGCGCGTACACTTCTGCCCGATATTTACGAATAGACGTACTCATTTCAGCAGCTTTAGTCTGCTTGCTACCTTCATACATCGTGACGCTATAACGGCTCGGCAAGCCAATTGAGATTTTTTTATGCGTACGACCGCTGAAAGCTACTACGTTTTTTATGAACCGGTTAAGCGTACTCATATCCTGAATCATCAGCACGAGGTCACATGCAACGTCAGTATCCGGATTGGTGAAATGCCGATGTTCAAGAAAAAAACTCTTATGTTCGGTGAGCAGCTTCGCTCCGGTCGCAGGCCAGAAGCGCCACGCTTCATCGATGCACACCAGATCGCCGGGCTGAACTACTGTATCGGTGTGCGCACCTTTATCGTTGTCGTAAAACGGAAAGAAAGTGGGCAAGGACACGTCGCCATTGGTCACGTGCACCACTTCCCCGAAAAGCTGCGGCACTGGGGAATAACTGGTTTTGATGTACTCGACAATCTTGGCGGCATCGATGCCATCAACGTTGGTTACTACACGCCGACCATTAGCGATCGCCGGAACAATGACCTCAGCGACGACCTCATAGCTTTTTCCTGATCCTTGCAGACCGGTATAGACATTGATGCTCACGGTCAGCCAATCACAGGGATGCGACGGATGATAAAGCGCGTCACCCAAGCCGAAAGCAAGACTGGAATGCCGGCGCTGACATTGAAGAAGTCGAGGAAATACCAGACCTCGGCAGAGATGCCGCCCAATGCGCCCGACAAGTCACTGCCCGTTGGCAGTAGCGTACTGATGACACCGATAAATTCGGTCGTAATGAAGAACAAAGCGAAATAGACGACGAACTTAACAAGGATGGAACGCACCAGAAACGCCAAGGCGGCATTTAAGGCCGAGAGGACAATACCGAACATGGCTAACCTCGCTTAAGCGGCAAGAACGATGAATAAGGCAATCAGCAACCACACCACGGCCATCGTTGACGATGCCAAGGGGCGCGCTTGCTCCAGCATCGTGCAATGGTCTTGCGCGACGATATCGTGATCGAACAGATGCACGGTCCATTTGGGGCAAGTGGCACTGTGATTCGGGACGGCAAAGTTTTTGAGCGTTGGAAAAAGATTCAACAACGGCGACAGAATTTGTTGCGCGGTCGGGATCGTTTCCAAAGCCGGTGCGCCAATGCCGGGATCGGGGCCGAGGTTTTCTAATGGTTGCGTAGACGGATTGGTGCTTGTCTGCCCAGCGGTAGACGGATCGGATGTGGCAACCGGAGTGGTCGACGTTGGCAAACTAAATGGCGATCCTGCCGTACCGCCAGTCGGTGCAGGTTGTGGTGCAACGAAATCACCAATACTCGGCCAGCTACTAGCATTGGTAGCCTGCCATGCAGCGGCATCGGTGGCGGTAATTGGATTGGTGGCGTCATACGGCAATCCGCTATAACCGGGCGCGGTAGCCGCCTCTTGCCATATTCCGTTTGAGACATCGGCAATCACTTGCGGATTCAATGGCAGCGCTTTTTGCGCATCGGTCAGCGCAGCAGCGGCGTCTGACAGTGTTTTAACTGGTGCGGCGGCAGGTTCAGGAAAGTTCGACGCCGGACAAATTCCTGCATTTGCGATCAAATTGATGCCGGGGCAGGAACTGATATTGGCAGTACTCTTTTTTGGATCAGCCAACGCACCGATATCCACAGTGGTCGAGAGCGAGTCAGACTTAAATTGCGAATGGCAATGCCCATCTGCGCCCATGGCGTAGCTAAAAGTGCCTTGTTGACCATTGAACCCGCCAGGGTGTGAAGGTTGACCAGCGCAATACCCCCCAATGCTGGTGGCACAAACATAGTTGTCACCACAGTAAATCACTAGCGGTGCCACAAGTCCTGCCGGGGTATTCGGTGAGGCGGGATTGTCGCCGACCTGTACGCTGCTCAATGTCTTATAAATCCATTTGATACTTTGATCGACTGCAAGGCTCACGGCATAACCCACGGCCAAACCAGCGGCCACCGATACCCATGCGGGAGCTGTGACACCCACGGCGGTAATGGTCGCCATGGTAGCAAGACCGCCTGCAACGTAACTGGCACCACCGGTCAAGGTGCTGACATAGCGCGGATCATTGGAAGCGATGCCGCGACTTTGCATTTTGGCCTGCATGACGCCAGAGACAGCGTTTTGCATCTTGGAGACTGGCAAGGCTGCTGCCATCGACAGCGAGCAAGTCAGCAGTAAAGCAAGGAATAGGAGAAAGCTGCGGCGCATGCTATTTCCCCTCTAGGCCAGTGATTGTTGCCCAGGCACAGACGATGCCCCAGCCAAACACGAACAAATACCAAAGATTGGAATAATCCATAGCCGCCCCGCGATCATTAGACGTAAAAAAAGAGCGATGCAGCGCTACACCGCCCCTACTTCGGCACAACAGGTCTTACGAGGTCTTGAGCACGCCCAACACGATCTTGGTGGCCTTGATGGTCATGTATGCGACGGCCATCACTGCACCAATTGCCAAGACACCGGTAGCAATGTCAGCCGAACTCACGGCCCCTGTGATCGACGATAGATCGACCGTAGTAGCGGCATAGGCTTGTACGCTGGAAAGGCCCACCGACACACCAACCGCAGCCACAACGCCGACCTTCACCGCTGCCGACTTGGCGGCATGCAAAGCCGCTTTCGCTTTCTTCACAACCAGTGCTTTTACTTGTTGAATCCACTTCATGGTTTCACTCCTTATGAACACCGGAAACGTCCGGCAACGCTTGCCCAAAATGAGCAATTCTTAATGGAAGCCGCGCACCAGCAGCACGATATCCAGCACCCACAATGCGGCAACACCAGCGGCCAACAAGGCGACAGGAACACGACAGATCATTACCCCTCCCGAATCATTTGCAGGACCGCCCCCACCGCTTTGGCAGTCAAGTAACAGAACAACACCATCGAAAACGCTGCTGCCCAGACTTGCGCCACGGTTGCCATGTCGGGCGCGGATGCCATTGAGTCGAACGTGCCAACTTGGATAGCCGATACGCCGCCATCGCATGCCAAGGTGCCGGTGGCCGTGACTGTGGGCGCGGCATCTTGCGTGCAATAGAGGACGTATCTAGGCACGATTGATTACGCTGTGGCCTTAGCCGCTTCAGAGGGCTTTGCGACAGGCTTGCTTGCGTTGTACGGATGCAGTGCCGTGATGACCGGTACGACATCAGTTTCGTAATCAACATCCAGTTGGAACGAGGCCAGATATTCGCCGGGCTTGGTATCGTTTAGGGCCTTTGGCAGTAACAGCTTGCCGATCTTGAGTTCACCATCCAATGCAATGAGCACGCACTGCGCAAAATTCATCGTCCATGGCAGGCCCGTTTTTTTGCTGATACCAGAGCGGGAAATGACGTTGATGATGTTGATCCAATTTGTATTTGTAGCGGACATAGCAATTCCTTTAATTGAGTGATTTAGAAACGTACGTATAGAAATGGGCTAATCGCCCTTGCTGATAGATGCGCTTTTTTGCGCGTGCTACTGCCACCCGTGAAGTGGAAGCGGATTCGGTAAATTTAGTGAGTAGCCATCCGTTAGGACGGTAGACATAGACAGTAAAATTTTGAACAGCAGAACGTGACATCACATTCCTCCCATAGCTCGAACTAGGGACATATACGTAGAGCAGTTCGCCGCACGCTCACCTTCTGAATAAGGGACTATGTTATGCATGAGAAGGAGGATTCTTTGCGACAAAGAAACCTGCGCATCGACGAGTGCAGCGGCGGTTGTTAATTGATCGTAAAAAGAAAAATCTATGCCCATACTTCCCCCTTTAAACCCAAGTGCCACGCTGGCAGATCAGACTTTAGATACCAATGCAGATACTGCGAATAATCCGAATGCTCAATTTTCCTCAACACAGACCACACAGCTACCCCGCACTGCTAGGATAAAAAGCCGTACATAAGGGGAATAAAAATGAAATTAGTACTTTTGCTGACAGTCCTGATGGTGCTGACCGTCGCCGCAACGGCGTTGATGCGAGGAAGCAAAATCGCGCGAAAGAATCGTGGCGCAATACTACGAAAGCGGCCGCTAACCAATCGAGAACAGAGCATGTACTTTCGATTGCAGGAAGTCTTAGACGGGCGAATTGTTCTGGCGCAGGTGGCGTTTTCTGCATTGCTCAAAACGTCTCTACAAAAAGACCGCAACCGATTCGATAGGAAGGTCGCTGATTTTGTTATCTGCGATAAGACGTTTGAAGTGCTGGCGATAATTGAACTTGATGATGCAAGCCACAATGGAAGAGCAGCACAGGATTTAAAACGAGAAACGCTCCTGACGGATGCTGGATACCGAGTCGTCAGGTATCGAAATGTGCCGGATGTTGCAACCTTGCAAAAAGACTTCAATAATGTGCCGGTTATGGCACTCACCAAAGCCGAGGTAAACTCGAAACACGTCACGAAATAACGACTCACAGTGTCAGCCCCTTTTTGATTTTGTGTTATGTTTAGACATAAGACGGATTTGGCTTAGTCAAAACCGTCTAATTGGCATACTAGACAAAAATGTCTAACATTTCCAATGGGGAAATTCTATGAGTTACCAAGAGTTGATAGTTAGAGCTTTGAATGGCCGTTCTGTAAACGCCACGGCGAAGGAATGGAACGTTCAGCAGCGCACATTGGATAGATATGTGAAGGCAGAGCAATTGCCGGACTACCGCACGGCCATGAAAATCGCTGATGCAGCAGGAATTAGCTACGGCGAAATGCTATCCACACTTGCCCAAGAAGAAGAGAAAAGAAAAGTGCTTGCAGATAGCGAAAAGTCATCCTATAATGCGTCCTCTCTCGAAACACAGAGAGGGGCGTTAGCTCAGCTGGTAGAGCAGCGGACTCTTAATCCGTAGGTCGAGTGTTCGAATCACTCACGCCCCACCAGAATACAAAGGGACTTCAAGCAATTGAAGTCCCTTTTTT
>JAMFSU010000104.1 GCA_026225475.1 Duganella sp. | reverse complement strand
GTTACGCCACAGCGCCGGGAACCCCGCAGGGGCGACGTAGTAGCGGTCGCCTTTTTTTGCTTACTTATCTTTGGGCGAGACCAAAGAAAGTGAGCGGTTGCCGGGCCGCTCCCGGCTAGGTTGTCCGAAGAAAACAAAGATTCAACTACGCACTGAGGTAAGCGGCTGCCGAGCCGCCCCCCGGCAAGCACATCCGAAGAAAAACAATCATCAGCAACCAAGAAAACCACGCAAGCATTTTCTTAACTGAACGGCATTACGGCTCAAGCGGGCTTTTTCTTTGGCCCCAAGGGGGACGGCAAAGGGATCGAAGTCGTACGATCGCGTCGCAGCCTTCGCAAGACGCTGGAAGGTGGATCAATTGGAGAGGGGCAATTCCGCGAGCAAATCAACATTACGTAGATTTTCTTAGCCGAATTGACAAATCATTTAAAGATATATCATAATAAGTCATGAAATATCTTAACAAGCCTTACTCTAGAGGCAAAGAACTCGATAAAGGCATGCGTAGCGAAGGTGGGGCCGAAGGGCGACGCCAACGAATGTTCAATGCTGGCGAACTGGCGCTGGTGTCATTGCACTTGATGGAAATGCACCCGCGCCACGGATATGACATTATTCGAGAGTTCGAGAGTCGCACCGGGGGGGCGTATGCACCAAGTCCCGGAATTGTCTATCCCACTCTGACGACGCTGGAGGAGTCCGGCCAGATCGAAGCCATGGATTCGAAAGGCGCAAAACGCCTCTTTGGAATAACAACTGTCGGACGAGCATTCATAGCCGAACACAAGGCTGAAGTCGAGGCAGCTCTGGATCGAATGGAAAAGCTACGCGTCACAGACAATCCAATCGAATCGGGACCAGTTTCGCGCGCCATGCGGAATTTGACTACCGTACTGGAGCAAAGCCTGAATAGTTCAGTGGATAAAGAGACGTTGTTCAATATCGTCGACCTCATCGACGAAGCCGCTCGCAAGATTGAGCGTCTCCAGTGAATTCAGTTACAAACACCTGTTGCACTAACGAAAAAAATACTATGAAAATGCCCGTTCTATTCATCGGTCATGGCGCGCCCATGAACGCGACCCGCGATAGCGACTTCACAAAGGCATTGATAACACTTGGAAGTAAACTACCCCAGCCGACAGCGATTCTTGTTATCTCCGCTCATTGGGAAACAGAAGGTACGTCGATCTCAAGCCACATTGCACCGGAAAAGATCAATGATTTCTTCGGTGATCATCCCGAGCTCCACACCCTGCGTTACACCCCTCCAGGCGCACCACTGCAAGCAGAAGCGACAAGGCGGCTAATCCCGGGCAGCACCATAGACAATGACCGGGGTATTGATCATGGTGCTTGGGCCATCTTGGTACACCTCTTTCCGAATGCTGACGTACCTGTTTACCAAATGAGCCTTAATAAAGCGTTGACTCTGGCTGACGCCAAGATGGTAGGACGCAAGCTGCAACCGCTGCGCGACGAAGGTGTATTGATCATTGGATCAGGCAATATTTGCCACAACACTCGAAAAATTGACCGCAACCAGCACGCTTCTCCGTTGTCGTGGAATACCGGTTTCGATCAGGTTTTCGCGGACACGCTTAGAAAATCCAATCATGAAAACTTGGCCACACCGCACGTGCTCTCGCCTGAATTTGGTCCTGAAGCCGTTCCAACCAATGAGCACTATGTTCCGTTCCTCTACGCTTTAGGGGCTACAGTCGAAAACGACACGATTGAAACGATCTACGAGGGCTTTGAGCATGCGTCAATGTCCCTTAGAAGTTATGCTTGGTGGCCACGCTAGCGGGCTAGGAGCGAACTGGGGAAACTATTCTTGGTTCGCGACATCGCTTGAATGGCGTATTTTTCGAGGCCTTTAAATTGTTCAACGGTTGCTTCTGGCCGATAGCGGCTAAGAAAGACGGAATCACGTGAATACCCTTGCTTTTAAGACCACAGTAGTCATCTACACGGTTCTGAAATTCCCTCGATATTGCTGCGGTGTGACATTGAGTCGCCGCTGAAAGGCGCTCCGCATCTGATCGGGACTGGTAAAACCACAGTCGAAAGCAATAGTCTTCAGGGCCACCTCTGTGGACTCCAGCAGGTTGCGAGCCTGATCCAGGCGTACCCCTTCCACGTATTCATGCGGCGTTACACCGAGTTCACTCACGAAGAGACGCGCAATACTGCGCGGACTTACACCGCCTATATCAGCGAGCCTTTCAACCGGAAACGCCTCGCGGACATGCGCCATGACATAGGTCTGTACTTTTCCCAATGGTGCTTCCGGATCGCGGACAGAGATTAGCAATGGGCTGAACTGGGATTGGCCTCCCTGGCGTTGCGCGATAACGACGAGTGCCTTGGCACAGGCGAGAGATATAGCAGGTCCGTGATCCTCTCTAACCAAAGCGAGGCAGAGGTCAATGCCGGCCGTCACGCCAGCGGATGTCACCAGGCGACCGTCACGCGCATAGATCCGATCATGCTCGACCCGCGCAGCGGGGAACTGCATCGCAAGCTGCTCTGAGCAAAGCCAGTGGGTCGTGACGGTCCGTTCATCGAGAAGTCCCGCATGGCCTAGCGCAAAAGCGCCAGTGCAAATCGAGCCATATCGCTGGGATACAACACCCCATTGCCTCAGCCACACCGACATGGCTTCATCGGGTGGAATAGAGGGAAGGTGCGGCCCTCCTGCCACCAGAACCGTGTGAAAAGCGCGCTCTGCCTGATCGAAGCTCAGATCAGCAACCATCCACATTCCATTGGAACTGCGCAAGCGCTGTGTGCTGCCTGCCACCAGGACGCAGTGGTAATGATCCTTTTCTGGCAAGAAGCCATTGGCCGTCATGAAGACATCAAGCGGACCGGCTACGTCGAGCGCCTGAACGCCCTCGAAAATGACGACTGCAACCTCTCTCTTTGCCATCAGTGCCCGTGTCCTTATGTCAAGAATGATCCGAAAGCCCAGCCGCTAACCAGCCTGAAATGCAGTTGGCAGTTTAGCACGCACGGTTGGCAGTTTTCAGCGGCGCAATGAGATTGCTGCCAGGCGGGTTAACCGCAATGATGATTGAACCGGCTACAAGGTGTTCTTCGAGACCCAGCCCAACCATCCAATCAACCAACGGCAATGACCGTCAGCACAACCCGCTTGCAGGGTTGCTGACCATGTCAGCCACGTGCGGAGAGAAATTTTGACCAACCACCATCATGCAGCACCAGCCATCAATGGCATCTCCATCCCCGACAGCGCATTGGCGCGCGCCATCACCGAGTTTGTGCGCGACACCGAGACCGAGCTGCTCTTCAACCATTCGAGCCGAGTCTACTTCTTCGGCGCCCTCGCCGGACAGCAACGCGGCCTGAGCTTCAATCCAGAGCTGCTTTACGCAGCGACGATGTTCCACGATGTTGGCCTGATGCCGTCGCACAGCAGCGCCAACCTGCGTTTCGAAGTCGATGGCGCGAACGCCGCCCGCGACTTTCTGCAAAGCTACAAGCTTGATCCTTCCGACATTGAAAAGGTATGGACCGGCATCGCACTGCACACCACGCCGGGCGTACCGGAATTTATGCATCCGGTGATCGCGCTGACCACTGCGGGCGTCGAGATGGACGTGCTAGGTCTGACCTATGCCCGCTATCCCGACGACATCCGTGAAGCCGTGGTCACTGCTTTTCCACGTACACCCGCCTTTAAGGAAGACATCATCCAAGCCTTCTACAACGGCATCAAGCATAAGCCTGATACCACCTTCGGTAACGTCAAGGCAGACGTGATCGCCGACAAGGAACCGCATTTCCATCGCGGTAATTTCTGCTCCGTCATCCGTTGCTCGCACTGGCACGGCTAACCATATTTAGCGCCCCCTCCACACACACCACACACACTATTTTCAAGGAGAAATACCGTGACTGTTTCTAATACTGTTTCCAACGTAATCCTCGTTCACGGCGCCTGGGCTGACGGCTCCAGCTGGGCCAAGATCATTCCGCTGCTGGCCGCAAAGGGCATGAGTGTCACTGCCGTCCAGCTCCCCCTCACCAGATTCGAGGCCGATGTTGCAGCGGTAGGCCGTGCCATCGCGCTGGCGCAGGGAGATGTGGTTCTGGTGGGGCACAGCTATGCCGGTGCTGTGATCGGACAGGCCGGCAACGCCGCCAAGGTCAAACGGCTCGTCTACATCGATGCCTTCGCACCGGATGCGGGGGAATCCGCCGCATCGCTCTTCGCCCAGTTCGAAGCAGCTCCGCTCAATGGCGAGATCAGGCCCGACGCAGAAGGTTTCCTGTCGCTCACGCCCAAGGGTGTCGCCACCCTGTTCGCACAGGATCTCGATCCCGTCGAACAGATGGTGGTCCATGCCACGCAAGGCCCGATTAATGGCGCGGCGCTTGGCGGCACGCTGACACAGGCCGCATGGCACAGCCGCCCAACCTTCTACCTGATCGGCGAGGAGGATCAGGCCATCCTGCGCGTGGAGCAGGAACGCATGGCCGCGCGCATGAATGCGACGATCCAGCGTGTCGCATCCAGTCATGTTCCGATGCTGTCGCATCCCGTTGTCGTCGCTGACTTCATCCTTCAGGCTGCGGCCTGACATCATCGCAGACTGGCAGTCGCAACGTCCGCGCTGCCAATTTGCACGAGGAGTAATTTAATGAAGACCTTATTGAACACCGTCAAACTACATGTCGAGGATCTTGGAACAAACGCACCGGCGCTCGTCTTCCTGCACTACTGGGGTGGTTCCTCGCGCACGTGGCGGCATGTCATACAGGCCCTCACGCCCGCTTTTCGCTGCATCGCGATCGATCAGCGTGGCTGGGGCCAGTCGGACAAGCCGCCTGGTGCTTATACACTGGACGCGCTGGCCGATGATGCCCAAGGGCTGATCGACAGTTTCGACCTCGGCCATTACATTCTGGTGGGGCATTCGATGGGTGGCAAGGTGGCACAGCTGCTGGCATCGCGCCACCCGGCAGGGCTAGCGGGGCTCGTCCTGGTGGCGCCTTCGCCGCCATCGCCTATGAACATGCCGCTGGAAGTCAGGCAAAGCATGGTCAAGGCCTACGACAGTCGGGAAAGCATCCTGGCCACCATCCAGCAGGTGCTGGCAGCCAGCCCTCTTCAGCCGGACGATCTGGAAACAGTCGTACAAGACAGCCTGCAAGGCGCTCCTGCTGCCAAGGCGGCATGGCCGCTAGCCGCCAGCCAGGAAGACATCAGCGCGCAAGCTGCCCTGATCCACGTTCCCACGCTCGTCATTTCAGGCGAAAAAGACCGGGTCGATCCACCTGCGGTGCTACAGCAGGAGTTGATGACGCGCATACCGCACGCCACTTTGCACATCCTGCCTGGCATTGGTCATCTCTCGCCCCTGGAAGCACCAGGCGACTTGTCAGCGCTGATGCGGGACTTTGCCGGGCCGTTGATCGCAGGCACCGGCGAAAGTATGGAATGGCATGGCAGTCATGATCATGACTCCCCCCCGATAAGCCTCATGTAGCACGACACTTCTATTCCCAAGGATAACCCCATGTTTCAGACTCAGATCATTGCTATTCCGATCTTGCCTTTCGGCATGGTCAACGCCCATCTCATCCGCAGCGAGGCAGGCTGCGTACTCATTGACACCGGCATTCCCGGATCGGAGGCCAAGATCGGCAAGGTTCTCGCCGAACACGGCCTGACGTTTCGCGACATCAAGCTGATCGTCGTCACGCACGCCCATACTGACCACGCCGGTAGCGCCGAGCGCGTGCGCGCATTGTCGGGTGCGCCCATTCTGGCGCATCAGGACGACGCGGATTTCTACAGCCGCAAAGAACCGATGACTTATTGCACGACGAGCTGGGTCGGCAAGCTATTTCTTAAAACGCCGGTTCCGCATGAACCCTACAAGGGCTTTATCCCGGACATCATGATGACCAACGGCCACACGATTAACCTGCTCGACTTCGGGGTCGATGGTGTCGTACGGCATACGGCTGGTCATACGCCCGGCTCGATTGCGGTGGAGTTGTCATCGCAGGACATGATGGTCGGAGATCTGATCGCCTCAGGCATCCTGATCGGTGGTGTGATCCTCAAGGGGCGCGCAATTCGGCCGCCGTTCGAAGATGATCCGACCACTGTGTCACGTGAACTGATTCGGATGGTGGAGAGCGGCGGCAAGCGTTTCCACATGGGGCATGGCGGACCTTTGGAAGTTCGCGAGGTGCTGCGCCATGCCCAGGCTTTGGCAAAGCTGGGGGGCGATCCATGCACCTCAGGCAAGTGCGAACACCGGCATCACTAGATCAGCTACCCAAATTAACATCCAAAGATCGGTTCTGGCCGAGGCTGTATCAAAACGTTGGAATTTTTAAGCGACTGAAAATCGCCGGCAGGCGGAAAAATTTGGCGCCTGGCGTGAGCAGTTGCCTACAAATCATCTATGCCAGTGATTTGATAAGAAAAATGAATCTGGATGCTGATCTTAGGGAGGAAGCTACGCCATCGATCACAAAAACGGCTATGGCGAATTTGTTCCGCTTGTCGTTGGCGGCAACGACGTTGTCGTATCTTGCGTCGGAAGAGCGTATTGCGGGAATGAACACGGCAAAGGAAGAATAAAAAATGGGGCTTGCATGGCTTTGATACGCTATGCAACCAACCAGTGAAAAATTCCGTGTGCTCCAGTTTGACATCTCACCCACGCCACAATCCCGCTACACGAAACTCAGCTTAAAATTCCGGATCAACGCCTACCGGAATGCCAAGACAAGCCGGCAAGTGGGAAGGAGTTATGGCCAGCAGGATCGGGAAGACAAGATCAGCGTGGCGTGTTCAAGTTGATGCGAGCAGTGATGAGGAGGATTGCGATAACGGCTATGTGCAGTTACTCATGCTTCTGATGAAGTTATTGGTGCGTTCGTTGATGATGTCCACTTTCTTTTTTTGATCCGGTGACAGAGTGAAGACACCATAGGAAACGCTGCTGTCGGGATTCTTGAAGATTTGATCGACTTCCTGTTTGCCCTGAATGATCTGATCCTGCAGATAGTGGCATTTTGCCTGTTGGCTCTTGTCTGCCTGAGACTGAAGTTGGCCAATGATGTCGTCCTTGTTGCTGATGTCGTCGTTCAGCGCTTTGATCTGGTCGCGTGCGGTCGCCAGATCGGCGGCGGTTTTGGCAAAGGCGGTGCGCAGTTCATCGTTCTGACGAACGGTTGTTGCCATTCCGGCATAACGTCCCATGCTGTAGATGCCGCTGGCGCCACCTGCCAGCACGAGCAGAACCCCGGCTATGGCAACGGCGATCAGGGCAATCCGGTAATACTTCTTGCCGGGGCCATTTTCCGGGATGCTAACCGGCGATGGCGTGTTGGCGTTGTTGACAGACAATTCAATCTCCCTGAGTCGCGCTGGTAATAAATGAATACTGATTGTAACCAAAGCGTTGGTGAAGTGCCGGGAGAATGTATTGGCAAATTTTGTGGAACGCATGCACGACATTGCCGCTGGCGTCAGTATCTGCCGTCGGGTGAACTATCGGTATTGGCAAGCACCGCGTTCAGATTTTTTTGTGCATTGGCGACGGCATTGTCGGCCGTGCTGAAGTTGATGACCTCCTTGTCGGCCTGCGCTTTTGCCGCTCTCGCCTGATCACCGGCAAACTGCACCGCAGTCCCAATCACGGTATTAGCCGCAGCCGCCATCGCCTGCTGCTCTTGCATGACATTCTTCAGGTCCGGCAAGGCTTCCACCGCCGCATTGGCAGTCGCCAGATCGGTGTGCGCACCCAGTTCAGCCGCACTGGTACTCTTGCCGCCGATGTTGATGTTGCCTTCGGCTGTCAGCAGGATGTCGCAGACAGAACGGACCAGTTCGGGTCAGCGTAGCGCCTACCAAAATCTCTTGACGCATTCTGCTCTGCGACCTATCCTTCAGCCGTCCCTGACAAAAACAGGGAACGAGTTTTGCAGCTCGGAACACCAAAGCGCACAACCGCGCAATGCGGTTTTTTTTCGTGCGAGCTATTGTTGCGCCTTCTACGGCGGCAATGGCAGGGAGGCTTCGGCCTGCCGGGTTCCTTTGGTACCGGTCTGCAAACCTTGTCATTTGCCGCCACCCCGTTTTGCAGCGAGACGCGGCTTAACCGCTACCAAAGGAGGCTCCTATGCCTAGCACTTGTACGTCTGATCAAAAAAAAATCCCACCAACACATCAAGATTTCCATTGGATTCATGGCCCTGCCCGTGACGACGCGTTGGCAGATTTTGTGGAACTCACGCATGATATTGCCGCTGGTGTCAGTAGCTGCCTGCACATCATCTATGCCAGTGATTTGCTAAGAGAGACCAATCTGGATGCCGAGGATGGAGAGGAAATTGCGCCGTCCATTGGCAGAACGGATGCAGCGAATCTATTCCGATTGTCGTTAGCGGCAACGACGTTGTTGTATCGCGCTTCGGAAGAACGTATTGCGGGAATGAATACGGTTAGCGAAAAATAAAAATCAGGCTTGCATAGCCTTTGACAGGTTATGCAAGCACTTTTCACTTGACTGCTTCATTGGCTCAGTCAGCGTCATTTGTTTTTCAAAAAACACGAAATTCCTGACCAGCTCCACTTGACGACCTCATTGGTCTGAAGTTATTTTTGGAACGTATTTTTCACTCGTAAAATAACGTCTTGTGACCTCAAAGATCAATGTCCCAATGACTGCAACAAATGCTGGCCCAGCATACCCCCACCCTTGAATAAACCAAAGAAAGCTACTCCAGTGACCAGTTCGCCGGCTAAAAAATATATCATCCAGGAAAATTAGCCAACCACTAGTCAAAAAACCTGCAGATATTACAAGAATCAGTAAACTCTTTATCGTTTTTTGTTCATGTATCGAAACCGCAATTACCGCAAGAATCAAAGCGGGGGGTAAATAGAAAAATAATCCAACTATTCCAACAAATACTGGGAAACAAAAAAAAATAATTGTCCCATCTATAAACGACGCGGGTTCATCATTTGACTTGATTTGGGTGTATATATTCGTCAGCACAATGTAAAAACCAAACACGACACCAACTAGCGCCGGTGTGAACACAACTCCCCAAGCCCATCTATAGGTTGATGATTTATTTTTTATCATGGCACGCATCCTTGTTCTACTCCATAGCCAAGAAGTTTGCATCCGTACTCAATACGTGATTTGTAATCAAGTATATTAATACCTCCACTAACACCACTCTGGCCTTCCCCTAGTGTCACGGACACTTCCGCTAGGCGCATTTTAGATTTTCAAACTGTACTGGGCTGAGATAGCCGAGGGTGGAATGGCGCCGACGTGGATTGTAAAACCTTTCTATGTAGTCGAACACGTCAGCACGTAAATCATCTCTTGTGCGGTAATGCTTTTTGCTCAGGCGCTCAGTCTTGAGCGTCGAGAAGAAACTCTCCATGGCGGCGTTGTCCCAGCAGTTTCCACGACGGCTCATGCTGCATACGATGCCGTGAGACTCAAGCAAACGCTGGAAGTCCTCGCTGGTGTACTGGGCGGATTCAACTGGCGGTCGCAACACTTGATTGTTGGAGAGATTGTAAGCATTTATTCAGAACCTCGGCAGGTGTCACCCAACCAAGGGTTTTCCGTGGCCTGCTATTCAACGTATGGGCAACGGCTTTGATATCTTGCTCACTCCACCGAGAAAGGTCTGTGCCCTTCGGGAAGTATTGCCTTAAAAGCCCATTCGTATTCTCATTCGTGCCACGCTGCCATGGGCTGCGCGGGTCTGCAAAGAAGACTTTTACACCGGACTCAACAGTAAAGCGGACGTGATCAGATAGCTCCTTGCCACGATCCCAAGTCAATGATTGCCACAGTTGAGCAGGCATGGCTGCCACCGCGTTCCTGAGCGCATTTGTCATAGTCACAGCACCATAGCCACCTAGCGCGGGGGCATTTTTCTTTCGGGGTATCACTCCATAGTTTTTCTCTCGAGGCAGGTGCACGAGCATCGTGAATCGGCTTGATCGCTCCACCAGCGTTGCGATCGCAGACCGATTGAGGCCGATGATCAGATCGCCTTCCCAATGGCCAGGAATAGTTCGATCTTCCACCTCTGCAGGGCGAGTAGAAATCATTACCGACTCGCTAACGTGCGCCCATGCCTTGGCTCGCGCCCTGGCCCTCGGCACGCGCAAGGCTCGCCCCATCCGCAAGCAACTGACTAGCTCACGTTTGAGGGCTCCACGACCTTGAATGTAGAGAGCCTGGTAGATGGCCT
>JAMFSU010000103.1 GCA_026225475.1 Duganella sp. | reverse complement strand
TGCCATCAAGCTGCACCCGCCAGTGATTGCCAGCGAGGTATTCAACGATTGCTGCGCGTTCGGCCAATGCGTCAGCGAACTGTAATGGCCGTCGCAATTTGCTATTGAGCCGCCAACCATTGGTCTGTGCCCAGGGATCGTCACTCATGACGTTCTGACGTGCCAACAAGGCCGCCATCGCCAGCATCAGCGGTGCCCGCGCAGCCTGTTGCGGCGGCGGGAACAAGGCCGCATGATGCCGCTCGATCAAACCGGTGTCGAGCTCGGCATTGGCAAAGGCATAGCCGCTGACGAGGCGCTGCAGGAAGGCGACATTGGTAGCTGGTCCGACAATATGGTACTGCGCTAATGCAGCGCTCATGTTGGCCAGCGCTGCGGCACGATCCTGGCCCCAGACGATCAGCTTGGCAATCATCGGATCGTAGAACGGTGAAATTTCATCGCCGGCGCGCACACCGGAATCGATGCGTACAGTCGCGTTGCTGTCGACTGCTGTCAGCGCTATCCGAAATTGCACGGCGACGGGGGTTTGCAAATGCTGCAAAACGCCAATTGATGGTAAAAACCCCTTCTCCGGGTTTTCGGCATAAATACGTGCCTCAATCGCATGGCCGTTGATAGTCAATTGCGACTGTTGCAATGGCAACGACTGACCGGCCGCGATGCACAATTGCCATTCGACCAGATCGATGCCGGTGATCATTTCTGTCACAGGATGTTCAACTTGCAGACGCGTATTCATTTCCATGAAATAAAACGTGTCATCCTGGTTGACGATGAATTCCACCGTACCGGCTCCAACGTAAGCCACTGCCTTGGCGGCAGCAACTGCTGCCTGGCCCATGGCCTGACGACGGTCTTCGGTCATACCTGGTGCCGGCGCTTCTTCAAGTACTTTTTGATGACGCCGCTGCACTGAGCAATCGCGTTCAAACAGATAAACACATTGGCCGCTATGGTCGGCAAAGATCTGCATTTCGATATGGCGCGGCCGCGTCAGGTATTTTTCGACCAAAACTTGATCATTGCCGAAGCTGTTTCGCGCTTCGCGCCGGCATGATGCCAGTGCCGCAAGGAACTCCGCTGCCGTTTCGACGATGCGCATGCCTTTGCCACCACCGCCGGCACTGGCTTTGAGCAAGACCGGATAACCGATACGGTCGGCCTGCTGCTGCAACAGATCGTCATCCTGTGCGACGCCGTGATAGCCAGGCACCAATGGCACGCCAGCTTTTTCCATCAGGGTCTTGGCAGCGGATTTGGAACCCATGGCTTCGATTGCGGCGACGGGCGGCCCGATGAACACCAGACCGGCATCAGCGCAAGCCTGTGCGAACCCGGCATTTTCCGAGAGGAAGCCATAGCCGGGATGAATCGCCTCGGCACCACAAGCCAGGGCTGCGGCAATGATCTTGTCAGCGCGCAAATAGCTTTCCTGCGCTGCCGCCGGTCCGATCAACACGGCTTCGTCACAGGCCACCACATGTTTGGCCTGCGCATCGGCACTGGAATACACGGCGACCGTCTTTATACCCATACGCTGCGCAGTGGCAGCGACACGGCAGGCGATCTCGCCGCGATTGGCGATCAATATCTTGCGAAACATTGTCTCTCCTCATTTACAGCTGTCTGTTACGTCTGATCGTGGCTGCCGCAATATTTTTTTACATGCGGAAGACGCCAAACTTGCTGTCCTCAATCGGCGCATTCAGTGCCGCGCTAAGCCCAAGCGCCAACACCGTGCGCGTATCGGCGGGATCGATAACGCCATCGTCCCACAGTCGTGCTGATGCATAATAGGGATGGCCCTGATGTTCGTATTGCGCGCGAATTGGTTGCTTGAATGCCGCTTCTTCTTCGGCCGACCAACTGCCGCCCTTGGCTTCTATACCATCGCGCTTGACCGTGGCCAGCACGCTGGCAGCCTGTTCGCCACCCATGACGGAAATCCGTGCATTGGGCCACATCCACAAGAAGCGCGGCGAGAATGCTCGGCCGCACATGCCGTAATTACCGGCACCGAAACTGCCACCGATGATCATGGTCAGCTTCGGTACTGCTGCGGTCGAGACCGCAGTGACCATCTTCGCGCCATTGCGAGCGATGCCTTCGTTTTCATATTTGCGGCCGACCATGAAGCCGGTGATGTTTTGCAGGAAGATCAATGGGATCTTGCGCTGACAACAGAGCTCAATGAAATGGGCACCCTTGAGCGCCGACTCCGAAAACAGGATGCCATTGTTGGCGATGATGCCAACTGGCATTCCCATCAGATGGGCAAAGCCGCACACCAGCGTGGTGCCATAGCGCGCCTTGAATTCATCGAACTCGCTGTTGTCGACCACGCGAGCAATCACTTCGCGTACATCGAAAGGCTTGCGGGTGTCGGTCGGGATGATGCCGTACAACTCATGCGCTGGATATTTCGGTGCCTGTACGGCTCGCAGTTTCAATTGCTGCGGTTTTTTGCGATTGAGGTTGCCGACGATACTGCGCGCGATTGCCAAGGCGTGCAGATCGTTCTGCGCCAGATGATCGACCACACCCGACAGACGCGTATGCACATCCGCACCGCCAAGTTCTTCCGCGCTGACCACTTCACCGGTCGCCGCCTTCACCAGCGGCGGCCCCGCTAGAAAGATGGTGCCTTGATCCTGCACGATGATCGACTCGTCACTCATGGCCGGTACGTAGGCGCCGCCGGCAGTGCACGACCCCATCACTACTGCAATTTGTGGAATTCCCTTGGCGGACAAATTAGCCTGATTGAAGAAGATGCGGCCGAAATGGTCACGATCGGGAAACACTTCATCTTGATTCGGCAGATTGGCACCGCCGCTATCGACTAGATAGATGCAGGGCAAATGATTGAACTCGGCGATTTCCTGCGCGCGCAGATGCTTCTTGGCAGTCATCGGATAATAGGTGCCGCCTTTGACCGTGGCGTCGTTGCAGACGATGATGCATTCTTGTCCGGCCACGCGACCAATGCCGGTGATGATGCCGGCTGACGGTGCGGCATCTTTTTCGTTGTCGCGATACATGCCATAGGCAGCCAGTTGCGAGAATTCGAGAAATGGTGTGCCGGGGTCGAGTAACATCTGCACGCGGTCGCGTGGCAACAATTTACCGCGCGCCAGATGCTTGGCACGCGCTGCATCTCCACCACCTAGCGCAATCTCGGCCACTTTTTCTTTGAGATCATCGACGATGGTTTGCATCGCGGCGGTATTGTGTACAAAGTCTTCGTTACGTGGATTGAGCTTACTGTCGATCTGCGCCATGTGATCCTCGTTGTCTCGCGATGTCGTTATTGGTTATCGATTGCGCTCGCCTGGCCTTGCTATGGTGCTCATTCGTCGTCTGGAAATGCGCCATCGACGTAATACCAGCGCAATTGTCCTGCGGCATCCGGCTGGCGCACGAAACTGCTGACTTCATGTAAGCGGTGAGCACGTCCTGCGACCTTGAAGCGCGCCACGAATTCCACCGTCGCTTCATTGGCCTGATCGACATGCGTATGCTTGATGACGTCCAGGGCGACCCATTTAACATCGGTTTCTGCTGTGATCTCTTCACTGGGCAACGTATCCGTATGCCAGGTTGCACGCAGATATTTTTCATCGCGTAGGGCAAAGGCGCTGTAACGCGAACGCATTAATTGCTCGGCCGTCTCGGCAATTTTTTCGCCAGACAGGAAACGCCCACAGCAAGCGGCAAAGTTTGGTTTGCCGCAGGGGCAGCCGGTTTTTTCTCCTTTTCCCGCCATCAAATCTTCCCATCCTTCAAGTAGGTATTGAGCTGTTCAAAGCGGTCAAAGCCCCAGAACGCTTCACCATCCACGATGACAAATGGCGAACCGAAGACACCCTTTTGCAGCGCCAGATCGACTTCCTGCTTGAGTTGCTCCTTGATGGCGCCATCGTCCAACGCCGCAGTGAGCTGCTGGCGATCGATACCGACGTCGGCGGCGATGCGCATGACTTCGCTGGCATCGCTGATATCGATGTTTTCTGTGAAGTAAGCGCTATACAGTGTGTGAATGAGGTTGACGGCTTTTTCGGCATCATGTTGCTGGGTCCACAAGACTGCGCGTGCGGCGACCTGGGTACCAATGGGGAACGCATCCGGCAACTTGAACAAGATATTGTGAAACCGCGCGGTGCGCAGCATGTCGTGGCGCGAATAATCGCCCTTCATTGGTATGCTCGCCAATGGCGCTGTATTCATCAGTTTGAATGCCGGGCCGAGCAAGATCGCGTGCCAGTTGACGCTGCGGCCATAATGCGAGGCCAGCTTTTCGATGTATAACGAACCGAAATAGCCGTAGGGCGAGCCAAAATCAAAATAGAAGTCGATTGCTGTCGTCATGTCTGTCCTTGATAGTCGTGCTGGTTTCAATAGCGGTGTGATGCCGGTGCGGTTTGGTTGTCGCGTCAGAGTGTCTCGGCAAATAGCTCCCGGCCAATCAACATGCGCCTGATTTCGCTGGTGCCGGCGCCGATTTCATAGAGCTTGGCGTCTCGCCACAAGCGGCCGGCCGGATAATCATTGATGTAGCCATTACCGCCTAGCGCCTGGATGGTTTCTCCGGCCATCCATGTGGCTTTTTCGGCGCTGTACAAAATGGCACCTGCAGCATCCTTGCGCAAAGCGCGTGCGGCGTCAGGTGTCGCGGCACGGTCACAGGCCTGGCCGACGGCGTAGACATACGCCTTGCACGCCATCATGGTCGAGTACATGTCGGCAATCTTGCCCTGCATCAGCTGGAATTCCCCGATGGCTTGACCGAACTGCGTGCGCTCGTGCACATAGGGCAGCACCACATCCATGCATGCTTGCATGATGCCCAAAGGACCGCCCGACAGCACTGCGCGTTCGTAGTCCAGGCCGGACATCAGGACATTGACGCCGCGACCGACACCGCCGAGGACATTTTCCTGCGGTACTTCGCAGTCGCGGAATACCAGTTCTCCGGTATGCGATCCTCGCATCCCTAGCTTGTCGAGTTTTTGCGCGACAGAAAAACCGGGGAAATTCTTTTCTACCAAGAACGCCGTCATTCCACGCGCGCCGGCATCCAGGTCGGTCTTGGCATACACCACCAAGACATCGGCGTCGGGGCCGTTGGTGATCCACATTTTGCTGCCATTGAGTATATAGCGGTCGCCACGTTTGTCGGCGCGCAGTTTCATGCTGACCACGTCGGATCCTGCATTGGGTTCCGACATTGCAAGTGCGCCAATGTAGTCACCGGAAATCAATTTAGACAAGTAGCGGTCTTTTTGCTCGGCACTGCCGTTGCGTTTGATTTGGTTGACGCACAAATTGGAATGCGCGCCGTAAGACAAGCCGACCGATGCCGAGGCCCGCGAGATTTCTTCTAGCGCGACGATATGTGCCAGATAACCCATGGCCGCGCCGCCGTATTGTGCTTCAGCGGTAATGCCAAGCACACCGAGGTCACCCATCTTCTTCCAAAGATCCATCGGAAATTGGTCGCTGCGGTCGATTTCCGCTGCGCGCGGTGCAATTTCTGCCTGGGCGAACGCTGTCACAGCGGCGCGCAAGGCGGCGATGTCGTCGCCGTGATCGAAACTCAAACCTGGCAAGTGAAGCATGCTATGTCTCCTCGAAAGTTGGTCCTGTCTTTTCTATCGCGCAGGATCTGTTTGATTGACGCTAACGTTAACTAAAATATGTATCATGCTTGTTTTTCTCTATTTCGTTTTTTACTTTCAGAGTGCTGTTCGAGCAGATATCTTGCGTCTCGCGGTGTTTTTTTCTGGCACCGGATTCTTGAGTAATTGCAGGCATTCTGCCTCATGCGCGGCGATTTCCGCCAAGGTCGTTTCCAGGTCTTCTCGCTGGCGCTCAAGCTTTTCTCGATGCTGTGTCAGGACCTTGAGAAAGTGCTTTAATTGCGACTCGCTATCCTTCGGAGACTCGTACATATCAACCAGGCTCTTGATTTCAGACAAACTCAGTCCTATGCGCTTGCCACGCAAAGTCAGCTTCAAGCGCGTCCGTTCGCGCGCAGCATAGACCCGATTACGGCCACCACTACCTTCCCGTTTTGGACTCAGCAGTCCCTGATCTTCGTAGAACCGAATCGCCCGCGGCGTGATGTCGAATTCGGTTGCCAGCTCGGTGATGGTATAGGTTGGCATGATCTTTCGTCGTTGGTTTGCTGAGTGTGTTGGCAGTTTACGTTAACGTAAAGTATATTGTAGGCTGCTCTACCGAAAATGGAAACTCCCCAAATATGTCATATGACTTTGTGGTCTCCGTGCTTTTCTATGACAGTCTATTTCCTTGTGCGTACAGCACCGGTGTTTCATTTGCCAATGTTTTTTTGACTAATCCAACGCTCATATGAATGCTTTAGAAGCCCAGCTTGAATACGTTTTCGGTGATCAGTTACCGCCATTTGGTAGCACGATGGAAGTCGCACCAGGCATTTTGTGGTTGCGCATGGGCTTGCCGTTTGCACTTGATCACATCAATCTGTGGTTGCTGGAAGACGAGATCGAGACTCCTGCTGGCTTGGTGCGCGGCTGGACTGCTGTCGATTGCGGGATCGCCAACGATGCCACTCGTGAGAGTTGGGAGCGTATTTTCGCCACGCAATTGCGGGGCTTGCCGATCATTCGGGTCTTGGTGACGCATTGCCATCCTGATCATGTCGGTCTGGCTGATTGGTTGTGTCAACGCTGGCAGGCTCCGCTGTGGATGAGTGCGGGAGAATATGCCTTCGCACGGCTGATGTCGGCTGGACTGCCGGGTGCGGATGGTACTGCAGCCGCACCGCATTTCCGGCGCCATGGGCTGGTCGACGATGCCCAAATTACCAAGTTAGCGGGTCGCAATAACTATTACATGGATCTAGTGCCCGGTGTGCCACTGGCATATACGCGTCTGCTGGATCAACAGACAGTGCGTATCGGCGGCCGCAATTGGAACATTATTACTGGCTTCGGCCATTCGCCTGAACATGTTTCGCTGTATGCCGACGATATTCGGCTGATGATTTCGGGAGACATGCTGTTGCCGCGTATTTCCACCAATGTTTCGGTCTTTGCAATTGAGCCGGAATCCAACCCAGTACAGCAATATCTGGATTCCTTGCTGAAATACGCTGGCATCGCGGTAGATACTCTGGTGTTGCCATCACATGGCAAGCCGTTCCGTGGTGTGCATACGCGAATCAGGCAGTTGCAAGAACATCATCGTGATCGTCTTGCTGAAGTTCAGGCTGCTTGTGTGATACCTCAGTCAGCGGTCGATATCTTGCCGGTGATGTTCAAGAGGCCGCTCGATACACATCAACTCAGCTTTGCTTTGGGCGAAGCGGTCGCACATTTACACAAATTATGGTTTGACGGCGCGCTAAAACGACGGCTTGGTGACGATCAAGTGTACCGTTTTGTTCGATGTTGAATTGAGCTAGAGAGTTAGCTTAGCGCTAATGCTGGCGAGGAGCTGGCATTTTGTTGTTGTGAGTGTTGAAGTCGAGCGAAGAGGAGGGGATATGCGGTATGTCGTGGGAGCGATGCTGGAGGAGTTGTAGT
>JAMFSU010000011.1 GCA_026225475.1 Duganella sp. | reverse complement strand
GCCGCTTACTTTTCTTGTCTCGCCAAGAAAAGCTAAGCAAAAGAAGGCGACCGCACGATCCCGGCCACTACGGGGTTCCCAGTGAAGCGCCTCAGAAAATGTGAGGGTCGCAAACTCGCTGCGCTCAAACATGCGCCCCACTTATCCATTTTACACACCACATCCATGGCCAGGCTCCAAGCGGATCAGATTCAACAGCTAGCTGCGCATTGCGCGGCTTGCGCAGTACTGCCGTTTGGCGGTGATGGTTGATCGTTACAGAGAGAAAAACCGCAGGCCTGCGAACACCCACCACGCAATGCGCAGCGAGCCGTTTATAAAATCCGCTTCTGCGTCGCCGGTGGTGTGGGGTAAGCATCAGGACCAGATCAGTGTTGCTACTGTCGACGACACTGGCGCCGGTGACGTTGAAACCCGACAACGTGTAATTCAGGTTGCCAGCATTGTAATTGGCACCGCTGGTGTTGGTCTTGGGCGAAGGCATAGCTGTTCACTTTCACCAGCGCTACTGTGGAACCGGCGGTAATAGTCGCGCTGCCAGACACGGTCAGACGGCCGTAGCCGCTGTCGCTGGTGGTGCCGGTCGAGGTAACCGCGCTGTCGCCCACACCAAGCTTCAGGGTTGCTGCCGCGCTCTGGATATAATTACCGGTGATGCTGAGTTGGTTGTTGACTTGCAGCGTGCCGGCCAGATTGCTTACCATATTGGTGCCAACGTCGATATGGTCATTCAACAGTTGATTGCCGGAACTGAAGATAATATTCGAAGCGGTATGGGTGATGGTGCCGTTGGCACTGCGGGAATCAAGCAGGTAAGGCGGCAGAACGAGGCCAATGGCAAATTATCGCGTCAATGCGTTTTGGATATGCAAACAAACGGCTCAGATACTATGTATCTGAGCCGTTTGTTTGCAAAATTAGAACAGGTATCGATTAGAACGGAATATCGTCATCCATATCCGAGAAGTTAGGCGCCGGACGGGCCGCAGCAGGCGCACGCGGTGCACCACCACCACTACCAGCCCCCCCCCCCGAACTCTGACGCGCAGGTGCCCCGGCACCGCCACCGTCACTACCACCGCTGCCGGCACCGTCATCCATCGACGAGCCACCGCCCATACCTGGACGACCGCCGAGCATTTGCATGCTGTCGGCGATGATTTCGGTGGTGTATTTCTCCACACCATCCTTGTCGGTCCATTTGCGTGTTTGCAGACGACCTTCGACGTAGACCTGCGAACCCTTCTTCAGGTATTGACCGGCAATTTCGGCCAGCTTGCGATAGAAGGTGATGCGATGCCATTCAGTGAGTTCTTTTTTCTCACCGCTATTCTTGTCTTTCCAGCTTTCGGTCGTCGCGACGGCGACGTTGGTAACGGCTTCGCCATTTGGCATGTAGCGCGTTTCCGGGTCGCGTCCGAGGTTGCCGACGATGATGACTTTATTGACCGATGCCATGGTTTCTCCTGATATTCAAATTAAGCAGTTGCACTGGTCGCGGGGACACCGCGCCGAGGCAGGTTTTTCATGTTAGACGCGATTATAAGCCAGGTCAGGGTAGCTACCCCACACATTACGAATACCGAGGCAGCCCCTATATGCTGCTTGAGCCAACCGCCCAGCACTGCGCCGCAGAACAGACCTAAGGACTGCAGCGTGTTGTAGACGCCCAGCGCCGTGCCCTTGGCCGCTGGCGGTGCAATGCGTGAAACCAGCGACGGCTGACAGGCTTCCAGCACGTTGAATGCAACAAAAAAGACAAATAACAAAACGACCAGTACCCAGCCATGCGTGGCGGGCTGTGAGAACGCCGCCCACATGCCGATCTGTACCAGCAGCAGCAGCGAGATTGCGGCGACAAACACGTGTTTCATCATGCCGCGTTTTTCACCGACGATGACCGGTGGCAACATGAGCAGGAACGAGGCCAATACCACCGGCAGGTAAATCTTCCAATGTTCGGCCAGCGGCAGGCCGGAATACTGAATCAGCGCCGCCGGCATCACCACGAACATCGCCATCTGTGTCAGATGCAAGGCAAACACGCCCAGATTGAGCCGCATTAGCTCACCATGCTGCAATATTTCGGCAAACGGCACGCGGCGCGCCATGACCATGGGCGCCGCCGGCACCACCCACAACACCACGGCAATGGCCAACAGCGCCAGCACACCAGTGAGCAGGAAAATTCCGTGCATGCCAATCAATTGATACAACAGTGGCGAGATCACCAACGATATGGCAAAGGTCAGACCTATCGATGCGCCGACCATGGCCATGGCCTTGGTACGATGCTGCTCGCGCGTGGAGTCGGCAATGAATGCGGTTACCGCGGCAGAAATCGCACCGGCACCCTGGATTGCCCGGCCGACCGAGACCCAGACGATGTCATTGGCACCGGCGGCAATGAAGGCACCCAGCGCAAACAATAACAAACCGACCACAATGACTGGCTTGCGGCCAAATTTGTCTGAGGCGATGCCAAAGGGAATTTGTCCGAACGACTGCGCCAGCCCGTACATGCCCATGGCCAGGCCGACCAGCGCAACGTTCTGGCCGCCGCTCAAGGTTTTGGCATATTCGGCGAAGACCGGCAAGATCAAGAACAGACCCAGCATGCGCAATGCAAAGATCGATGCCAGCGAAGCGCTGGCCTGCACTTCTGCACGGGACATGCCGTCTTTCTGGACGACTTCGGAAGTAATGGAATTCATGGGCTGAGGTGAACACTAGGATGCGCGGCGCGGCATCGACGCCTGACTGCGGCGATCGTTGTCAGGGGATCGTCAGATGGCGAATACTGGCGCCGGAATGCTCAAACCCGCAATGTTATCAGTAATCCACCATGAAACAAGGTTTTCACTTGCAGCGATCGGCACGGCACAGTCGCCGCCGCAATTACACGGCTTAGCAAGCCTGCTGCCAACGTGGAGTCCTGATATAGTATTAGGTTGATCCTCCACTTCTTGCCCGTACGGACAGGTTCTGGAAAACTTACGCTGAAGGCATCCATGGAAGAAATTCGCATTCGCGGCGCACGCACGCACAATCTGAAGAATATCAGCCTCGATTTACCACGTAATAAACTGATTGTGATCACGGGCCTGTCCGGCTCTGGAAAATCGTCGTTGGCGTTCGATACGCTGTATGCAGAAGGCCAACGCCGCTATGTCGAGTCGCTCTCGTCGTATGCACGGCAATTCTTGCAACTGATGGAAAAGCCTGACGTCGACATGATCGAAGGTTTGTCGCCTGCCATTTCGATTGAACAAAAGGCAACGTCGCACAATCCGCGCTCGACCGTCGGCACCGTCACGGAAATCCACGATTACCTGCGCCTGTTGTATGCCCGCGTCGGTACGCCCTATTGCCCCGACCATCCGGAAAATCCGCTGGCGGCGCAATCCGTGTCGCAAATGGTCGATGCCGTGCTGGCCATGCCTGACGATACCAAGCTGATGATCCTGGCGCCAGTGGTGGCCAATCGCAAGGGTGAGCACGTTGATCTGTTTGAGCAGATGCAGGCGCAGGGCTTTGTGCGCTTCCGCATCCAAAGCGGCACTGGCACCGCCAAGGTCTATGAAATCGACGATCTTCCCAAGCTGAAGAAAACCGAGAAACACACCATCGACGTCGTCATCGACCGCGTCAAGGTCAATGCCGAGATCAAGCAACGCCTGGCCGAAAGCTTTGAAACCGCGCTACGACTGGCTGAAGGCCGGGCTATTGCGCTGGAAATGGAGGGCGGCAAGGAGCATTTGTATTCCAACAAGTTTGCCTGTCCGATCTGTGGCTATTCGCTGCAAGAACTGGAACCGCGCCTGTTCTCGTTCAACAACCCGATGGGTGCCTGCCCGGAATGTGACGGCTTGGGCCATATCGAGTTCTTCGATCCCAAGCGTATTGTGGCCTTCCCTAATCTTTCGCTGGCCAGCGGTGCCATCAAGGGTTGGGACCGGCGCAACCAGTTTTATTTCCAGATGTTGTCGAATCTGGCGGCATTCTATGAGTTCGATATCGATCAGCCGTTCGAACAATTGCCGGAAAAATCCCAGCAAGTGATCCTGTACGGTTCCGGCCGTCAGACGGTGCCATTCACCTATGTCAACGAACGCGGCCGCACTGTGATTCGCGAGCATACGTTTGAAGGCGTGGTCGTCAACCTGCAACGCCGTTACCGTGAAACCGACTCGATGGCGGTCAAGGAAGAACTGGCCAAGTTCATCAACGAAAAAGAATGCCCTTCCTGCCATGGCGCACGTCTGCGCGTGGAAGCGCGTTTCGTCAAGATCGGCACTGGCCGGCAGCAACGTGCCATCTATGAAGTTGCGGCAACACCGTTGCGCGAGACACTGTCGTTCTTTGAAAACCTCAAGCTGACTGGTGCAAAAAAGGAAATTGCCGACCGCATCATCAAGGAAATCATTTCGCGCCTGACCTTCCTCAACAATGTCGGACTCGATTATCTGTCGCTCGAACGCAGTGCAGATACGCTTTCGGGCGGCGAAGCGCAGCGCATCCGGCTGGCCTCGCAGATCGGCTCCGGCTTGACCGGCGTCATGTATGTGCTTGATGAGCCGTCGATCGGCCTGCATCAGCGCGACAACGACCGCCTGATCGGTACTCTCAAGCACTTGCGCGACATCGGCAATAGCGTACTGGTGGTGGAACATGATGAGGATGCCATCCGCACTGCCGATTACGTGGTCGACATGGGTCTCGGTGCCGGCGTCCATGGTGGCGACATCATTGCGCAAGGCACGCTGGAAGACATCCTCAAGAGCAAGAAGTCGCTAACCGCAAAATACCTGAACGGCACGCTGGAAATCAGCGTACCCAAGAAGCGCACGCCCCCCGATCCCGAGCGTCAATTGACCATCACGGGTGCGACCGGCAACAACCTCAAGAACGTCAGTTTTGATCTGCCGGTCGGCTTGCTGACCTGCGTGACCGGGGTGTCCGGTTCTGGCAAATCGACGCTGGTCAACGATACGCTGTATCTGGCGGCATCGCGCCATCTGTATGGTTCCCAGACCGAGCCGGCCGAGCATGAAAGCATCAGCGGCCTGGAGCACTTTGACAAGGTCATTGCAGTTGACCAGGCTCCAATCGGCCGCACCCCGCGTTCCAATCCTGCCACCTATACCGGTCTGTTCACACCGATCCGCGATCTGTTCGCCACCGTACCGGCGGCCAAGGAACGTGGCTACAGCGCAGGCCGTTTTTCGTTCAACGTCAAGGGCGGTCGCTGCGAAGCCTGCCAGGGCGATGGCGTGATTAAGGTCGAGATGCACTTCTTGCCGGACGTGTATGTGCCGTGCGATGTCTGCCACGGCAAGCGCTACAACCGCGAAACCCTGGAAGTGCAATACAAGGGCAAGAACATCACCGAAATCCTGGAGATGACTGTCGAAGATGCGCATACCTTCTTCCTGCCGGTGCCATTGATTGCGCGCAAGCTGCAAACCCTGCTCGACGTCGGTCTCGGCTATATCAAGCTGGGCCAAAGCGCGACCACGCTGTCAGGCGGCGAAGCGCAACGCGTCAAGCTGTCACTCGAATTATCCAAGCGCGACACCGGCCGCACCTTGTACATCCTCGATGAACCGACCACGGGTCTGCACTTCCACGATATCGATCTACTGCTCAAGGTAATCCACCGTCTGCGCGACCAGGGCAATACGCTGGTGATCATTGAACACAACCTCGATGTCATCAAGACTGCCGACTGGCTGATCGACCTTGGTCCAGAAGGCGGCGCCGGCGGCGGCCTGATCATCGCCACCGGTACGCCGGAAGACGTGGCGCAAAATCCGGCCAGCGTGACTGGTCAATATCTGGCACCGTTGTTGAAAAAGAAAAATAGCAAAACCAAGTAGAAAGATTGTATGAATACTCCGCTCTCTGCGGCGCAAGTCGAGGCTTTTCAACGCGATGGTTATTTACTGTTGAAAGGCTTTGTTCCTGCCGCGGCTTGCCATGAGATGCTGAGCGTGACGCAAGACCATGTGCGTCACGCAGTAGCGCCGCTCGAATACGAAGCGGAAGTCGGCTACGACGGCGCGCCGGCTTCGCTGGAAGCACCTGGCGGACGCACTGCAAGGCGCCTGCGTACGGCCTGGCAGCGTGATGTGCATTTCCAGCAATGGGCGTCCGATCCGCAACTGGTGGCGATCCTGCATCAGCTGTTCGGCGAACCGGCCTGTATCACGCTGGCGCATCACAATTGCGTGATGACCAAGCATCCCACCTTCGGTACCGCCACCGGCTGGCATCGCGACATCCGCTACTGGTCGTTCGAACGCAACGAACTGATTTCGGTCTGGCTGGCATTGGGCCCGGAAAATGCCGACAATGGCGGGCTGCTCTATATTCCAGGGTCGCATCGCGTGCAATTGCAGCCAGGACAGATGGATGAACTCGACTTCCTGCGTCCCGATGTGGCGGCTAACCAGCCCTTGTTCGCACTGGGGATTTCCGTGCCGTTGGAGCAAGGCGATG
The DNA here is from genome assembly GCA_026225475.1 of Duganella sp. Taxonomy (GTDB): domain Bacteria; phylum Pseudomonadota; class Gammaproteobacteria; order Burkholderiales; family Burkholderiaceae_D; genus Herbaspirillum. Next base: position 127,317 of record JAMFSU010000011.1, on the reverse strand, counting down.
TGGTGTTGTTTCACAGCGGCTTGTTTCATGCCGCTGGCAAAAACAATAGCGATCAAATCAAGGCTTCGGTGGTATTTGCCTATCATGGCCAGAGCAACCTGCCGCTGCCGGACTCACGCTCGGCGTCGTCGCCCGATATCTTGCTCGGTTAAGCACCGCCAATGAACTGATGATCAAAAAGGAAATGGCCTAGCGTTTTAGCAGGCGCTTTTCTGCGCGCAGGATGTTTTCGGCGGTACCGCGCAAGACCACGATGTCGCCCTGCTGCAAGACGGTATCTGGCGTCATCTCGACGCGCAACTTGCCTCGTCGCAACATCGTCACTTCAGTCTCAAACTGTTCTAATGCCACTTGCCACAAGGTCTTGCCAATCGAGCTGGCGCCTTCGATCAGTGCCACCGATTGCAGGCGTACATTCAGGCTGTCATTGTCGTCAGGCACATCGGAGACGCCGTGAAAATAGCCGCGCAAGGAGGTATAGCGTTCATCCCGCGCACTCTGCACCCGATGCACCACGCGCCGCAATGGCACACCGAGCATCACCAGCGCATGCGAGGCCAGCATCAGGCTCCCCTCCAGGGCTTCCGGCACCACTTCGGTGGCACCGGCTGCCAACAGCTTGTCGAGATCGGCGTCATCATGGCTGCGCACGATGACCGGCAAGCTCGGCACCAGTTCATTGGCGTGATGCAATACCTTCAAGGCTGAAGGCGTGCTGGCATAGGTCACCACCAGCACGGCGGCGCGGTGGATACCAGCAGCCACCAGGCTTTCACGGCGCGCGGCGTCGCCGTAGGAAACGTTGGCACCGGCCACCCGCGTGTCATGCACCAGTTCCGGATCGAGCTCCAGCGCATGATAAGGAATACCTTCTTCGTCGAGCAGTTTGGCCAGGCTTTGTCCGCTGCGGCCGAAACCGGCAATGATCACGTGCTTCTGGCTCGACATGGTGCGCGTGGCCAGTTGCGTCAATGCCAGCGACTGCAGCATCCATTCATTGGACGACAGCTTCATGACAATGGCATCGGATTTGGCCAGCAAAAACGGTGCGGCCAGCATCGACAACACCATCGAGGCCAGAATCACCTGAATCAACAAGGGGTCCATCAATTGCAGACCACCGGCCTGATTGAGCAGGACGAAGCCGAATTCGCCCGCTTGCGCCAGTGCCAGACCGGTGCGTAACGCAACCCCGGTGGACGCGCCGAACAATTTGGTCAGCGCCGCAATCAGACCAAACTTGAGCAGCACCGGCCCGAGCAGCAACAACAAGACCAGCCACCAATGCTGCATGACCAGATGCACATTGAGCAGCATGCCAATGGTGATAAAGAACAGACCGAGCAGCACGTCGCGGAAGGGTTTGATATCTTCTTCCACCTGATGCTTGTATTCGGTTTCAGAAATCAGCATGCCAGCAATGAAGGCGCCCAACGCCAGTGACAGGCCGGCTTTTTCAGTAATCCATGCCGCGCCGAGCGTAATCATCAGCAGATTCAACATGAACAACTCTTGCGAGCGGCGCTTGACCACGACCTGAAACCAGCTGCGCATGAGCTTCTGGCCAAAAAACAGCAACAAGGCCAGCACTATCATGGCCTTGGTGCTGGCCCATGCCAGCGTCACCAGCAGATTGCCGGAACTCTTTGCCAACGCCGGCACCACGATCAATAGCGGCACCAGGGCCAGATCCTGGAACAACAAGATACCTAGAATGCGACGACCGTGTTCCGTGTCCAGCTCCATGCGCTCGGTCAGCAGCTTCGAGACAATTGCCGTGGACGACATCGCCAAAGCACCGCCCAGGGCAAAGCCAGCTTCCCAACTGATGTTGTGCAATTGCGGCAAGACATACGAAACGCCCCAGGCGAAGACCATCGCCACCGCAATCGTTACCAGTACCTGGGCCACGCCCAGACCGAATACGATATGTCGCATCGCCGACAGCTTGGGCAGGGAAAACTCCAACCCGATCGAGAACATCAGGAACACCACGCCGAATTCGGCCAGCGCGTGGGTGGTTTCGTTGTCTTCGGCGAAACCGAGCGCATGCGGGCCAATCAGGATACCGACCACCAGATAGCCAAGCATCGGCGGCAAATGAAACATGCGGAATGCAACAACCCCCAGCACCGCAGCGCCAAGCAATAATAAGGTGAGCTCTAGACCGGAAAGCATGCGATAGAAATCGAAGCAATGTGATGAGTGAAGGCCCCAAGGCCACTTATAGTGCGTAAGCCAGATCTGTGCCCGGAACGCAAACATTCCCGACACATGTCGCATCTTTGCTACGATTGAACTGCACGCCATGACTGATTACGGTGCAAGCACCGCACCATATTGAGCATTTCGTCGTCATTGCGCTACGTGCACTTACATCTGGCAAGTTTTTTGCTTTCGTAATTCGTTTATACTGCGGGTATGAGTGTAACCGAACATAAAAACCTGCCAAAAGCTTTTTCTGCCGCCAGCGCCCAACGCGCGGTTGATCTTGCTCGTCAAACCCTGCAAATCGAGGCCGATGCGATTCTGGCCTTGAAAAACCGTCTATCCGACTCGACCGACGAGCCATTGGCGCGCGCCATTGGCGTCTTGCTTGAATGCAAGGGTCGCGTGGTGGTCTCGGGGATTGGAAAATCAGGCCATATCGGCCGCAAGATTACCGCCACCTTTGCCTCCACCGGTACGCCAGCGCTGTTCATGCATCCGGCCGAAGCTGCCCATGGTGACCTCGGCATGGTCACGGAAAACGATATCTTTATTGCCATCTCGAATTCGGGTGAAACCGCCGAATTGATGGCCATCGTACCGATCATCAAGCGCATGGGCGCTTATGTGATTTCGATGACCGGCAACGATGAATCCAGCCTGGCGCGCATGTCGTCAATCCATCTCAACGTCGGCGTCGCCAAAGAAGCCTGCACACTGAACCTGGCGCCAACCTCCAGCACCACTGCCACATTGGCTATGGGCGATGCACTGGCAGTGTCGTTGCTGGATGCACGCGGCTTCATGGAAGAAGACTTTGCCCGTTCGCATCCTGGTGGCGCACTCGGCCGTCGCTTGCTGACCCATGTGCGTGATGTCATGCGCAGCGGCGAATCCATTCCAGCGGTGACACCCGATGTATCGCTGTCAATTGCGCTCATGGAAATCACCCGCAAGGGCATGGCCATGACTGCCGTGGTGGACGAGGCCAACCATCCTATCGGCGTATTCACCGATGGTGACTTGCGCCGTCTGCTCGAGCGCGGTGAAGACTTCACCAAATCATCGATTGCTGACGTCATGCACCGTAATCCGCGCACCATCCATCCCGATCAGTTGGCCGTCGATGCGGTGCAATTGATGGAAGAATTCCGCATCAACCAGGTACTAGTGGCAGATGCCGAGGGCAAACTGGTCGGCGCCCTGCACATCCACGATCTGACCCGCGCCAAGGTGATCTGATGACTGCCCGGTTCAGTGCGGCCAGCGCCGCCGTCCTTGCCAAAGCCAGCCAGGTACGGCTGATGATTTTTGACGTCGATGGCGTACTCACCGACGGTGGTCTGTATTACGGTGCCGATGGCGAACCGATCAAGCGTTTCAATGCGCTCGACGGCCATGGCATCAAGCTGTTGCAGCAATACGGCGTGGCCACCGCCATCATCACCGCACGGCAATCACCGATTGTGCTGCGGCGCGCCCAAGACCTCGGCATCGCGCACGTGTTCCAGGGCGTGCATGACAAGCGCGTGGCGTTTGCCCAATTACTCGAACAAACCAACATCAGCACCAATGCCAGCGGTTACATCGGTGACGATGTCATCGATTTGCCGATCCTGTCGCGCGCCGGCTTCACCGCCAGCGTCGCTAACGGCCATGATGCTGTCAAAAGCCGCGTCGATTACGTCACCACCGCCACCGGTGGCAATGGTGCGGCACGCGAAGTCTGCGACCTGATCCTGCATGCGCAGGGTCATTACGACACGGCAGTGGCCGCCTATCTGGCATGAGCAATCAAGGCGGCGAACGCGCAGCGCAGCGCATCCGGTTCACCATCATCGTCGTGGTACTGACGGCCTTGGCGCTGGGCAGCTTCTGGATCCTGCAAACCGTCATGCGCAGCGGCGACGATACCGTCGCTGCACGCCCGAGCACAAAACCTGATTACTATGTCGAAAAATTCAGTTATGTGAAGATGGCAGAAACCGGTTTGCCGCGTTATGACATCACCGGCGACCGCATGGTGCACTTCCCGACGGATGACTCGTTTGAGGTGACCATGCCGGTAGTGACCAGCCTGGACAAGGCGAAACCACCGATGACGCTACGCTCCAAGCGGGCCCGGATTGAAGACAACAACAGCAAGATCCACATGTATGACGATGTGCATGCCGACCGTGCGGCGCTTGGTGCCAGCCAGGACATGCACCTGACCACTAATTATCTGCTGATGCTGCCCGATGACGACATCGCCCGGACCGACAAGCCAGTCGTCATCACGATGGGTGAATCGATCATGACCGGTACCGGCATGATCATGAACAATGCCACTCAAGAATTTCAGTTATTGAACAACGTACGCGGGACTTACCAACCTCGTCCAAAATAGTTTTAATTGTGCCGGCGACAACCGGCGCGCTATTCAGATACTTGCGCAGGATTATATGAAACCAACTTTCTCTACTCTGTCGTTGCCGCTGTTGACCGTATTGCTGATGAGCTTGAGCGGACTAGCCCATGCCGAAAAGGCCGACACCGAAAAGCCGACGCGCATCGAAGCCGAGCAAATGGTGTACGACGATGTGCACCAGATGAAAACCTTCACCGGCAATGTCGTGCTCACGCGCGGCACGCTATTGATCAAGGCCGGCAAGGTGGTACTGACCACCGATCCATCTGGTTATGAACTGGCGATTCTGTATGCAGCACCGGGGCAATTGGCCAGCTTCCGCCAGAAGCGCGATGGCGGCCCGGATCTATGGATTGAAGGTCGGGCCGAACGGATTGAGTACAGCGAAAAGACTGAAATTTCGAAATTGTTTACGCGCGCCCACATGCAACGCATGGATGGCACCAAAGTGACCGACGAAGTCAACGGCGAATTCATCTCTTATGACAGTCGCGCCGAATTCTACTCAGTCAACAACAGCAACACTGGCGAAAGCAAACCCGGTGGCGGCCGCATCACAGCCATCATCCAGCCGCGCGTGGACAGCCCAGCACCGACACCTGCGGCGAGCACTCCGGCCAAGGGTAAATAAGATGGCGACAAGCTCCCTGGTCGTACGCGGCCTGAAGAAAAGCTATGGCGCCCGTCTGGTGGTGCGCGACGTTTCGCTCGAAGTAGCCAGCGGTGAAGTGGTCGGTCTGCTCGGTCCCAACGGCGCCGGCAAGACCACCTCGTTCTACATGACCGTGGGGCTGGTGCCAGCCGACGGCGGACAGATCGATCTGGACGGCATCGACATCTCGCGCCTGCCGATTCACGAGCGTGCTGCCATGGGCCTGTCCTATCTGCCGCAGGAAGCCTCGGTATTTCGCAAGCTCAGCGTGGAAGACAACATCCGCGCCGTGCTGGAATTGCGCAAGGAAAACGGCAAGCCCTTGAGTCGCGATGAAATCGAAGGCCGCCTCAATAATCTGCTGCACGAACTGCAAATCGAAAAGCTGCGTCAGAGCGCCGCATTGTCGCTGTCCGGCGGCGAACGCCGACGTGTGGAAATCGCCCGCGCCTTGGCCACCGATCCACGCTTCGTTTTGCTCGATGAGCCGTTTGCAGGTATTGACCCGATCGCCGTGATTGAAATTCAACGGATTGTGCGCTTCCTCAAGGAACGCGGCATTGGCGTGCTGATCACCGACCACAATGTCCGCGAGACGCTCGGCATCTGTGACCGCGCCTACATCATCAATCAAGGTACCGTGCTGGCCAGCGGCAGCCCGGACGAAATCATTGCCAATGAATCCGTACGCCGGGTGTATCTCGGCGAACATTTCCGCATGTAGGGTCACCAAAGAACTTGATGAAACAATCGCTTCAGTTACGCACCTCCCAGCATCTGGCGCTGACGCCACAGCTGCAACAGTCGATCCGACTGCTGCAGCTGTCGACGCTGGAACTGCATCAGGAACTGGAGCAGATCCTATCCGACAATCCCTTGCTAGAGCGGCTCGACGACGCGCTCGACAATTCAGTGCGACTGTTGGCCGACGGCGCCATCAGCAGCCCGCCATCGGCGCAGGCAGAAGCGTCTGACACTGTCGTTGCCAACAACACCCCAGCCAGCGAAGGCGGCGAGGCGGGTGAGCAGACGGGCGGTGACGATCCTGTCAGCGGCGATAGCGATTGGAGTTTCGACGATGTCGCGCGCACCGGCAAGACGCCCGACGACGAAGACTCACGGCCGCAGCTCGAAGCACATGACGTCACGCTGCGCGAGCATTTGCAGGAACAAGCGCGCTTGACCGTGCGCACGCTGCGCGATCGCGCCCTGGTCGAACTGCTGGTCGACGCACTTGATGAACATGGCTATCTGGAAGAATCTCTTGAAGAAATCCATGCGCGCCTGCCTGAAGAACTGGAAATCGAGCTGGATGAATTGTCGATTGCCTTAAAGCTATTGCAAAGTTTCGATCCGGCCGGCATCGGTGCACGCAGCGCCTCCGAATGCCTGGCGTTGCAGATCAAACGCTTGCCGAAAATTGCCTTCGTCACACGCCGCCTGGCACTGACGATCGTCGAAGATTATCTATCGCTGTTCGCCCAGCGTGATTTCAACAAGATCAAGAAAGCGCTTGGTTGCGACGACGAAGATCTGCGCGAAGCGCAAGTCGTGATTCGCTTGTGCCACCCCCATCCGGGCGGCGCTTTTGCGACGGAAACATCGGATTACGTAGTGCCCGACGTAATTGTCAAAGCGACCAAGGACGGCTGGCAAGTGTTGCTCAATCACGACGTGATGCCGCGCCTGCGCGTCAATGCCATGTACGCCAATGCACTCAAGCAAACCAAGGGCGACGGATCACTCGGTTCGCAGTTGCAAGAAGCCAAATGGCTGATCAAAAACATGCGCCAGCGCTTCGATACCATCTTGCGTGTTGCACAAGCAATTGTCGAACGACAACGTAATTTTTTCTCGCACGGTGCTGTTGCAATGCGCCCCCTTGTGTTGCGTGAAATAGCTGATACACTGGGTCTACACGAGAGCACTATTTCTCGTGTAACGACTCAGAAATACATGCTGACTCCGCATGGAATGTATGAGTTGAAGTACTTCTTCGGTAGCCACGTCGCGACGGAAGCAGGAGGTGAAGCATCTTCCACCGCAATACGGGCTCTCATCAAACAACTGATAGGAGCAGAAGACCCTAAGAACCCACTCTCTGATAGCAAGATTGCAGATATGTTGGCAGAACAGGGCATGGTGGTAGCACGTCGTACCGTCGCAAAATATCGCGAAGTGCTCAAGATTCCACCTGTCAATCTGCGCAAGTCTCTGTAAGTTCCTCTGTCTCACATTCTGTAGCAAATGCACCTGTTGCTGTGTTCTGGCGTCATGCTCCACAACCAACTGGACGTCGCGTTAGAACCTCCAGTGATCTCACGATAGGAGTGCTCTATGAATCTGACCATTAGTGGCCATCACCTCGATTTGACCCCTGCCATCCGCGAATACGTGCAAAGCAAACTGTCGCGCATCAAGCGCCATTTTGACCACGTCATCGACATCAGCGTGATCCTCAGCGTCGATAAGCTGACGGAAAAGGAGAAGCGCCAGAAGGCAGAAATTAACGTCCACATCAAGGGTAAGGACTTGCATGCCGAGAGCATTGCGCATGACCTGTACGCCGCTATTGACATGCTGATCGACAAACTGGATCGCCAGGTCATCAAGCATAAGGACCGCGTACAAAATCATCACTCGATGGCAAAACGTCTGCCGGAAGAAACCGCAGCGGCCACGTGATCTCCCCCAGCCGGTGGCCTGCTGCATAAGTAGGCTGCCATAGAAAAAAGGGCGCATCTGGCGCCCTTTATATTTTTGCAACTAGCTGCTTGGCTAGGCCGATGTCTTCACAAACCGCCCATCATGAAAGACCAGTCCCGCCTGCGGCGTGACTTCGCAATGTTCGACTTCGCCGACGAAGATCACATGGTCGCCTTCTGGATAGCGGCTGCGGTTATGGCATTCGAACCAGGCAGAAACGCCTTTCAGGACCGGCTGGCCGGTACGCGACAAACTATATTCGACACCGGCAAAACGATCTGCAGACTTGCGTGCGAATTGTTCAGCCAGCGGGGCTTGGTCAGCGCCCAGGATATTGATCACATAATGTGAATTGCCGGAAAACACCGGCATGCTGCTGGCCTGTTCGGCCAGGCTCCACAACACCAGCGGTGGCGACATCGAGACCGAATTGAATGAACTGGCGGTCAATCCGAGTAGGGTACCGTCGGCCAGACGCGTGGTGATGACGGTCACGCCGGTGGCAAATTGCGACAGTGCCTTGCGGAAGTGGGTGGCATCGAAAGCACGTGTGGTGGCGCGCGGAGAACGTGAATGCATCGGAAACCTGTGAAATCGCTACGAACAAAAAAGATATTATGCCCAAAAAACCGGGCGATGTAATGAAGCTACTGACCCGGTCTCGATTTCACGGCACGCGATACCAACGGACTTGCCAAAAAACATCAGGTGTTAGGTGTTGATTTGACAGCAATGGTATAACTATGACTGCGGCAACTGGAGACGAAAGCAGACAGTTGCCGCACTCAACTGGACCAAAACGTAGGAGCGCATCGTGAATACTTCAGCAAATTTGGCAACATCGGCAACGGAAACGGCGATCATTGGCGGTGGCTGCTTCTGGTGCCTGGAAGCAGTTTACCAGCAACTCAAAGGTGTGCAGCAGGTGGAATCCGGCTATACCGGAGGCCAGGTCAAGAATCCAACCTATGAACAGGTCTGCAATGGTGATACTGGGCATGCCGAGGTGGTCAAGCTGACCTTTGATCCGCAAGCGATCAGTTACCGTGAAATCCTGGAAGTGTTCTTCACGATGCATGATCCGACCACGCTCAATCGTCAGGGCAACGATGTCGGTACGCAATATCGCTCGGTGATTTATTATGCGAACCCGCAACAGCAGGATACGGCCAAACATATCATCGCTGAAATGGCGCTGGTGTGGGATGCGCCGGTGGTGACAGAACTCAGCCCGGTAGAGACTTACTACAAGGCTGAGGACTATCATCAGAACTATTTTCAACAGCACCCATTCCAGGGTTATTGCGCGTTTGTGGTGGCGCCCAAGCTGGCCAAGTTCCGCGAAGTGTTTGCGGAAAAAAGCAAAGACGATTGAGTCTGCGCTTTACACTTTTGCGTCGTAGATGTAACGGCGCGATTGCGGCAATGCATCGGCGGGACGGTTGGATTTTCCGCAGACCACCTGATACAGGGAAATCCAGTCCTGATTAAACCCATGCGCGCTGCCAGCCAGGTAGACGCGCCAGATACGGAAACGCTTTTCATCGATGATCTTCTTTATCTCATCGGCTTTGGCTTCAAAATTGTCGGCCCAGATGGCACAGGTCTTGGCATAGTGACGGCGCAGATTTTCGATGTCAAACGCTTCCAGGCCGCCTTGTTGCATCGCTTTCAAGACCACACTGATATGTGGCAGTTCGCCAGCAGGGAACACGTACTTGTCAATAAATTCACCGCCGCCATAAGGCGACTCGCCATTCTCGATATCTGAGGTGGTGATGCCGTGGTTCATTGCCAGGCCGCCATCAGCCAGCAGCGTATTGATGCGGGCGAAATACATCGGCAGGTTCTTGAGGCCAACGTGTTCAAACATACCGACGCTGGTGATACGGTCAAACGTGCCAGTGATATCGCGGTAATCCTGCAGGCGGATTTCGATACGGTCACTCAGGCCGGCTTGTTCTACCCGTTCCTTGGCCAGTGCATATTGATTTTCCGACAAGGTGATGCCGACGCATTTGGCACCGAATTTCTGCGCTGCACGCAGCACCAAGGCGCCCCAGCCGCAGCCAATATCGAGCAGCGTATCGCCGGGCCGGACCTGAATCTTGGTCAAGATGTGATCGATCTTCTTGAGTTGTGCACTTGCCAGGTCTTCATCGCCGTTTTCGAAGTAGGCGCAGGAATAGACCATATTCTCGTCGAGGAACAGCTGGTAGAAGGCATTTGAGACATCGTAGTGATAGCGGATGGCCTCGGCATCTTTTTCCTTGCTATGGCGAATCGAGCGGGCGATGCGCGCCAGCTTGCCATCGGCTTTCAAGGTCTTGGCAGCGAGACTGTTGGCAACGCTGATGATACTGCTGACCGGTCCCTCGACGTCAATCTTGCCTTCCACATAAGCTTCGCCCAGATTGGCCAGCGACGGTCGAAACAGATAGGCCAGCGCCGACACATGGGGCACCCGCAAGGTGACTTGCGGCGTGCCATCACTGAAATCGAACCGACTGCCATTCCATAATTCGAGTCGCAGTGGTATCGATGATGCGCGACGGATTTCCTCTACCCAGTTGGTGAGCTTCTTTTCCCAAAACACGATCTGTCCTCCGTGTGAGTGATGTGATGCTGTACCAGCCGCTATCGTAGTGTTGCTGCGATCAGGGCTGCAGGCGCTGCCGCTGCCAGCTAGCGTCAGCGGTGCGGGTATAGACCACGCGATCGTGCAGACGGGAGGGACGGCCTTGCCAAAATTCTATTTGTTCTGGAACGACGCGATAACCGCCCCAATGTTCGGGGCGCAATGGCTGCGATCCATATTGCTGTTCGGTGGCGGTGAACTGTTGTTCCAAGGTTTCGCGGCGATCAACGATCTGACTCTGCTGTGATGCAATTGCGCCCCACTGGCTTTTGAGTGGTCGGCTGGCAAAATAGGCATCGCTTTCGGCAGCGGTAACACGTTCAATCTTTCCTTCGACACGCACTTGCCGTTCAAGTTCGACCCAGTGAAACAGCAAAGCGACATAGGGATATTGCGCAATATCCTGTCCTTTGCGACTGTGATAATTGGTGAACCAGGTAAAGCCACTCGCATCGACTTGTTTGAGCAACACAATGCGCGAGGAAGGCTTGCCATCGATACCGACGGTGGCCACACTCATGGCAGTTGGTTCAGGAATTTCCGCACGGATCGCTTCATCGAGCCATGTTGAAAATTGCACAACAGGGTCGGCGGCGACATCCAATTCCGACAAACTGGCGCGACTATAATCCTTACGAAGATCAGCTATCGACATAGTGCATTTATCCTTGATTCGGGATGCGCTTAGATTAGCGCGTTTTTGAAAAGCTTGCTGAGCACACCTGAAAAATCCGCGGCAAAGTCAGGCTGGATGCGGGTATTGAACGCGAGCAATTATGCGTCACTATGCTGCGCAAGCAAATGATATGGAACAAGAAAAACCAAAAGCGCAATTACTGCGCACGTCGCTGTGTTACTTTTTTGCGTCAGTTCTTGATTGCTTCAACCTGTATTGCCAGCTTCACTTGCGGCGCATAGCGCGGCACGCCGAAGCCGATACCGAAATCGGCACGGTTGAATGTGGCGGAAGCATCGGCGCCGCAGACTTCACGTCGCAGTACCGGATGTTGAATGCAAGTAAATTTGTTGATGACCAGGGTAACTGGATGGCTGATGCCGTGCAGATTCAACTGGCCATCGACGGCGATCGGTTTATCACCATCAAATTTAATGACAGTTCCTTGATAACGAGCAGTCGGAAATTGGTCTACATCGAATATTTCTGCTGACTTGACCTGTTCGTTGAGTTGCTCATGGCCAAAATCTACTGACGACAGATCGATGATGATATCAACTGTACCGGTTTTGGCACGTCGGTCGAGCGTGATCGTGCCGCTACTCTTGTTGAATTTGCCACGCCAGAACGATAGCCCCATGTGGTCGACTTCGAAGCTGGGGTAGGTATGGTTGGGATCGATGGTATAGCTATCAGCAGCTTGTGCAGCACTGCTGACAGTACCGGCCAGCAAAGAGGTCAGGACAAATTTCCATATCATGCGCCAACCTTTGCTGTAAGCCGCAGCGCTGAGATGGTGCGCGGCAGCCGCCACCATCCCGGCGTGAGGGAAGTAGAAATTATGATGGCGTAGTGACGACGTGGACCTTGATCACGACTTCATCGGCGACCATGCCAGTGTCTTTCCATTCGCCTTCACCAACGTTGAAGGCCAGACGCTTGATCGGCACTACACCATCGAACACTTGTGCATTGCCTTCTTTCTTGACGCTCAGCGGGAAGTGGACATCGACGCTCTTGCCCTTGATGGTCAATTTTCCGGTCACATCATACTTGCTGCCAGCTGGTGCGCCTGGGCTTGCCTTGATTGTGCTGGAGACAAAACTGGCTTTAGGGAATTGGGCCGCATTGAACCAATCCTTCTTTTGTACTTCGGCGTTATATTCGGCTTCGCCCAGATCAAAGCTGGCGATATCGATATCGATGCTGGCCTTGGCGCTATCAGGTTTGGCACTGTCGAAATCGATCTGCGCAGTGAATTTCTTGAATTTGGCCTCGACCGGCACGTTGAGTTGCTTGAACACGGCATTGACCGTGCTTTTGGCTGGATCGACCTTGAGCGGTGCAGCGACCGCATCTGTGGTCATGCTGATGGCAGCAACGCTGCTCAGTACTGCAGCGGCCAGTTTGAAACGTGAAATCATAAAATTTCCTTGAAGGAGTGGATCAGGGCAGCATACGTTTGAAAATACCATCGCGGTCGATGAAATGGTGCTTCAACGCCGCCAGGACGTGCAAGCAGACCAGCGCCAGCAGAGTCATGTTCAGCCAGTAATGGGCAAATTTTAACAAGGGTTTGAGTTCCGGGTTGGGCGCCATGAAAACTGGCAATGGGAACAAGCCCAGATACACCACCGGGACGCCCGCCGACAGGCTGTACAGATAGCCGGAAACCGGAATTGCAAACATCAGCACGTACAACAAGCCATGCAAGCCGTGTGCAGCCTTTTGCTGCCAGACCGGCATGCGCAGCGGATAAGCTGGCGCGGCATGGGTCAGGCGCCATAGCAGACGCACACAGGCTACGGCAAGCACGGTGACGCCCAGCCATTTATGCCAGGAGAAGTATTTCAACTTGGTCGGCGTCAAGCCAGGGATGTTGACCATGGTGAGGCCAAGGGTGAAGGCGGCGATGATCAGGACGGCGATCAGCCAGTGCAGCAAGACGGCAGGTTTTGTGTAGCGTTCCATGGCTTTAGGCTATTTATTGTTGGGCTTTAGAGTGGATTAGGTGGCGTAGGTTTCCACCTAATCCGTTGCACTATTAAATATTTTTTGCGAGCGAGATCGCTTCGCCGATGTAGTTGGCCGGTGTCATGGCCAGCAAGTGATCCTTGGCCTCTTGCGGAATTGCGAGGCCATTGATGAAATCGCGCAGCGCATCCTTGGAAATGCCCTTGCCGCGTGTCAGCTCCTTCAATTGCTCGTAAGGATTTTCAATGCCGTAGCGACGCATCACGGTTTGTACCGGCTCTGCCAGCACTTCCCAGGTCGCATCGAGATCGGCGGCCAGTCGTTGTGGATTGATTTCCAGCTTGTTCAGTCCGCGCAAGCAACTGTCGTAGGAAAGAATGGTGTAACCGAACGCCACGCCGATGTTGCGCAGTACAGTGGAGTCAGTCAGGTCGCGCTGCCAGCGCGAGACTGGCAATTTCTCTGCGAGGTGCTTGAGTACGGCATTGGCCATGCCGAGGTTGCCTTCGGAATTCTCGAAGTCGATCGGGTTGACCTTGTGTGGCATGGTCGAGGAACCGATTTCGCCGGCCTTGGTGCGTTGTTTGAAGTAACCCAACGAAATATAGCCCCAGACGTCGCGGTTCAAATCGAGCAGGATGGTATTGGCGCGCGCGAAGGCGTCAAACAGTTCGGCCATGTAGTCGTGCGGTTCGATCTGGATGGTGTAGGGATTGAACACCAGACCCAGCCGTTGTTCGATCACATTCTTGGAAAATGCTGCCCAGTCGGTGTCGGGATAGGCAGACAGGTGGGCATTGTAGTTGCCGACCGCGCCATTCATCTTGCCCAGAATCTGGACCCCAGCGATGCGCTCGACTGCACGTTGCAGGCGCGCGACGACGTTGGCGATTTCCTTGCCCAGTGTGGTCGGGCTGGCCGGCTGACCATGCGTGCGCGACATCATCGGCACAGCGGCATGTTCATGCGCCAGTTCGGTCAATTTACTGATCAAGCCTTGCAATGCCGGCAACATGACGGTGTCACGTGCGGCCTTGAGCATCATGCCGTGTGAGGTGTTGTTGATGTCTTCCGAGGTGCAGGCGAAGTGAATGAATTCAGATGCAGCAACCAGCTCGGGGACGTCTTTGACCTTTTCCTTAAGCCAATATTCGACTGCCTTGACATCGTGGTTGGTGACCGCTTCGATTTCCTTGATGCGTGCCGCATCGGCTTCAGTGAAGTCAGTTGCCAGCTTGTCCAGCAACGCGGTCGCGTTGGCCGTGAAGGGTTTGATTTCAGCAAAACCAGCCGCTGACAATGCTTGCAGCCAGGCAATTTCCACCTTCACGCGGTGATGCATGAAGCCGGCTTCAGACAACAATGGGCGCAGTTTGTCGGTTTTGGCGGCGTAACGGCCGTCAAGCGGCGAGAGGGCGGAAAGTGCGGACAGGGACATGATGAACAGGTGTGAGTGGCGTTAACAATAAAATGCGGGAAATGCGAATGAAATACGAGTCATTCTGTTGTCGGAAAATCTAGGAAGCAACGACATTGGCGACTTAAGCTGCGATTTTACCATTCTGGGTGGCGGGTATCGGGATCGTTGCTGCATGTCGTCGCAACGGCGGGTTCGAGCGTTAATGCGAAATCCCGGATGCTATAATCGCCACAGATTAAACCTAGAAATACTATGAAACTGATTGCCTCACTTGCAAGTCCCTTTGTTCGCAAAGTCCGTATCGTCATGGCGGAGAAAAAGATCGATTGCGAGTTGGTACTGGAAGATGTGTGGTCCGCGACCACTACGGTCCAGCAATTCAATCCTTTAGGCAAGGTTCCTTGCCTCATGATGGACGATGGCGGGGCGATGTTTGATTCGCGCGTGATCGCAGAATATCTCGACGTACTTACCCCGGTGGGCAAACTGATGCCCACCGGCGGTCGCGAACGTGCCGAAGTCAAATGCTGGGAAGCGTTGGCCGATGGCATGCTCGACGCGGCAGTCCTGGTGCGCCTGGAAAAACAGCGACCTACACGGCAGCAAAATCCAGAGTGGATCAAGCGTCAATGGAGCAAGGTAGAAGCCGCGCTTAAGGCGATGGCGGCGGGACTGGGCGAGAAGCCGTATTGCGTCGGCAACCATTACTCGCTGGCCGATGTTGCGGTGGGCTGTGCGCTGGGATGGCTGGACTTCCGTTTTCCCGATACTCCTTGGAAAGAAAACTATCCAGAGTTACTGCGCTTGTACGATAAGTTGTCCGAGCGACAATCATTCAAAGATACCTTCCCGCAGTAAATCATGTACGTCAATTTGCCGAACGAACTGAAGGGCGCATCTGGCGCCCTTTCTTGTTTTTTCGGCACCATTTTGGCTGCAGGGCCAGAATCTGCAAACAATTTAGCAATTTCACAGTCCCTGCCGGGAAAGCGTTGTCTTTACGGCATCATTTCAAAAAAAAGAAACATTCCGGCGATTTCTTGGTACGCAATCTGCATGCATCCAACGCGCCGGCTCGCTTTTTCATATAATGGCGGCATTGAGAACTTTTTGAAGGTGTAGTCATGAGCGAAGTGCAATCCTGGATCAAAGAAACCGTATCCCAAAACGTAGTCGTGTTGTTCATGAAGGGCACGGCGCAATTTCCGCAATGCGGCTTCTCGGGCAAAGCAATCCAATTGCTCAAGGCCAGCGGTGCCGAAAATATCGTCACTGTCAACGTGCTGGAAAGCCCCGATGTGCGTCAGGGCATAAAGGAATATTCGAACTGGCCAACCATTCCGCAACTGTATGTCAACGGTGAATTCGTCGGCGGCTCCGACATCATGAACGAAATGTACGAATCGGGCGAACTGCAAACCCTGTTCAAGGCTTGATGCACCCTGCGCCACAACGCCTGATCGTCGCCATCACTGGCGCCACCGGCGTAGCCTATGGCGTGCGACTGCTGCAAGTGTTGCGTACCGCTGGGGTGGAAACCCATTTGCTGGTATCGGAAGCCGGAGTGCTCAATTTGCACCAGGAACTCGACATGAGCCGCAAGCATGTCGAGGCCCTGGCCGATGTTGTGCATCCGGTGCGCGATGTCGGCGCCTCGATTGCCAGTGGCTCCTACAACTCGGACGGCATGATCGTCGCGCCGTGCTCGATGCGCACGTTAGCGGCAATCGCCCATGGTTTGTCCGACAATCTGATCACCCGCGCTGCCGATGTGGCCTTGAAGGAGCGTCGCCGGCTGGTATTAATGGTGCGCGAAACGCCATTCAATCTGGCACATCTGCGCAATATGACCGCTGTCACAGAAATGGGCGGCATCATCTTCCCCCCCTTGCCCGGTTTCTATCACCGGCCGCAATCGATCGAGCAAATGATCGACCACACGCTTGGACGCGTGCTTGACCTGTTTGCCATCGAGCACAACCTGACGCCGCGCTGGAATGGCCTCAAGTCACCAGCCAGCTGAAACCTATCATTAACCGCGCCCGATATAGGGCATCTTGGTTGCCATCACCGTCATGAATTGCACGTTGGCATCGAGCGGCAAACTATCCATATACAAAATCGCCTTGGCTACATGGCTGGCATCCATGGTCGGCTCGACCTGAGTCGAGCCATCGGCTTGCAAGGTGCCTTTTTGCATGCGCACAGTCATATCGGTGGCGGCATTGCCGATATCGATCTGACCGCAGGCAATATCGTAGCGACGGCCATCGAGCGAGGTCGATTTTGTCAAGCCGGTAATTGCATGTTTGGTCGCCGTGTAGGACGCTGAAAACGGCCGCGGCGCATGCGCCGAGATCGAGCCGTTGTTGATTATGCGGCCACCGCGTGGTGTCTGTGCCTTCATGAGATGGAACGCTTGCTGGGTACACAGGAATACGCCGGTCAGATTGATATCGACCGCCGACCGCCATTGCTCCACGCTCAACTCTTCGATCGACATCGGCGGCGCAAAGATACCGGCATTGTTGAACAAAAAATCAAGTCGGCCAAAATGCGCCTTGGCCTGGGCAAACAAGTCTTGCACCGAGGCCGCATCGCTGACATCGGTGGGCACCACCAATGCCTGCGCCGCAAATTCTCCAGCTTCCTTGACGGTGTCTTCGAGCGCCTCGCGGCGGCGGCCCGCCAGCGTCACGCCATAACCGTCGCGCAACAGGGCCAACGCAATTTGCTTGCCGATGCCGGAACCGGCACCAGTGACCAAGGCGATTCTTTTCGGTGCTGCCATGTCTGCTACTCCTGATGGACGAATGCGGCTTTTGACTATAGCAGCAGTTGTCACGGCAACACTTGAACTATTTTCAGCCATAGCAATTTATTGCAAGCGGAAAAAAAGCCATCCGGCCAGGTGACCGGATGGCTTTTCATTATCACTCGCTGCCCGACTATACCGTGTTGGACCAGGGCTGCTCCAGGTCCACACCCAACGCCTGCGCCGCAGCGTGCAGACGTTCAGCATCAAAGGTCATTATTTCCGTCAATGCGGTATAGGCAATCCAGCGCGCATCGACTTCAAAGAAATCACGCAAGTTGGCCCGTGTATCACTGCGCCCGAAACCATCGGTACCGAGCGTCACATAACGCGCCGGCACATAGGCGCGAATACTCTCGGGCAGCAGACGCACATAATCGCTGACCGCGATCACCGGTGCCTTGCTCGCGCTCAACTGCCGTGTCACATACGGCAAAGTGCGCCGCAGCGGCTTGTGCCGACGGGTACGGTCTGCTGCGACACCATCGCGCGCCAGTTCGGTGAAACTGGTCACACTCCAGACCTCGGCACAGATGTCGAAATGCTGCTCCAGTAACTGCGCCGCACCCAGCGCTTCCTTGAGCATCGGTCCCGACGCCAGCAAGCGTACCTGCGCCTTAGGCTGCGACTGCAGGCAGTACATGCCGCGCAAGATACCGTTACGCAGCACAGGTGTGGCCACCTTCGGCAAGCTCGGCTGTTCCTGGTTCTCGTTGGTGACCGTGATGTAATAAAACACATCCTCGTCGCGCTCCAGCATGCGCCGCATACCTTCATCGACGATCACCGCCAATTCATAGGCATAGGCAGGATCGTAAGAGACACAGTTGGGAATCCCGGCCGCCTGCACATGGCTGCTGCCATCCTGATGCTGCAGCCCTTCGCCACCCAGCGTGGTGCGCCCAGAGGTCGCGCCGATCAGGAAGCCACGCGCGCGTTGATCGGCGGCAGCCCAGATCAGATCGCCAATGCGCTGGAAACCGAACATCGAGTAATAAATATAGAACGGCAGCATCGGCAAACCATGGACCGCATAACTGGTCGCCGCCGCCGTCCAGGATGAAATTGCGCCGGCTTCAGTAATGCCTTCTTCGAGAATCTGACCATTGCACGCCTCCCGGTAAGACAGGATGGAACCAATATCTTCCGGCTCATACAATTGTCCCTGCGAAGCGTAAATGCCAACCTGGCGAAACAGATTGGCCATGCCAAAGGTACGTGCTTCGTCGGCCACGATTGGCACCACATGGCGGCCGATGCCGGGATCCTTGAGCAAGTTACTGAGCATGCGCACCAATGCCATAGTGCTCGACATTTCCTTGCCATCGGCTTCCAGCGCAAACCGGGCATGCGACTCCAGCGGCGGCACATTATGTTTGACGTATTCAACGATGCGCCTTGGCATGGCACCACCCAAGGCCGCGCGCCGCGCCAGCAGATGCTGCATTTCGGCGCTGTCCGCCGCCGGTTTGTAGTACGACAGGCTGGTGCACTGTTCATCCGACAAAGGCAGCTTGAAACGGTCGCGGAACGCCAGCAAAGCCTCTTCATCGAGTTTCTTTTGCTGATGCGTGGTCATCTTGCCTTCGCCAGCAGCACCCATGCCGTAGCCCTTCTTGGTTTGCGCCAGAATCACGGTGGGTTGGCCATGATGCTGGGCGGCAGCATGGTAAGCGGCGTAGATTTTCTGCATATCGTGACCGCCACGGCGCAGGCGATTGATCTGCTCGTCGCTCAGCGTTGCGGCGATCTTGCGTGTGCCGGCATTCTGGTCAAAGAACTGCGCACGGTTAAACGCGCCATCCTTGCTGGCAAAGGTTTGCAACTGGCCATCGACGGTCCGGTTGAGCGCATCGACCAGGGCACCATCTTCATCACGCGCAAACAGTTCATCCCAGTCGGAACCCCAGAGCAGCTTGATGACATTCCAGCCGGCGCCGGCGAACAGGGTTTCCAGTTCATCGACGATGTGGCCATTACCACGCACCGGACCATCAAGGCGCTGCAAATTGCAGTTGACCACAAAAATCAGATTATCGAGCTGTTCGCGCACAGCCAGGCTCAATGCCGCCAGCGACTCCGGCTCGTCCATTTCGCCATCGCCGAAGATGCCCCACACCTTGCGCCCTTGCTCTTCTTGCAGTCCGCGATGCTCCAGATAGCGCAAGAAGCGCGCTTGATAAATGGCATTGATCGGGCCGATGCCCATCGAGCCGGTCGGAAACTGCCAGAAATCCGGCATCAGCCAGGGATGCGGATACGACGACAAGCCTTGTTTGCCTTGCTGTTTGGCGGCAATTTCGCGCCGGTAGAAATCGAGGTCTTGTTCGTCCAGACGCCCTTCCAGATAAGCACGGGCATAAACGCCCGGCGCGGAATGCGGCTGAAAGTACACCAGATCACCGGCGAATTGCTGATCACGTGCACGGAAAAAATGATTAAAACCGACCTCGAACAAATCAGCGGCCGACGCATAACTGGCAATATGCCCGCCCAACTCGCCATAGCGCCGATTGGCCCGCACCACCATGGCCAGCGCGTTCCAGCGCATGACCGACGCCATATGCTCTTCCATCGCCTGCGCCGTAGCGCCGCCAGGAAACGGCGCTTCTTCCGCTGGGCGGATGGTATTGACATAGGGCGCATTGCGCGCGTCGTGCCAATTCAAGCCCCACTGCTGTGCTGCGGCACTCAAGCGCGACAGCAGAAAACGCGCCCGTTCCGGGCCGACCTGCTCAAGCGTACTTTGCAACGCCTGTAACCACTCTCCTGTTTCCTGAGCATCAATATCCAAGTCTTGGGCGAAACTACCGTTGGATGACATTTCCACATTTTTCTCCATGTTGAACCAACAAATTACTTTACGCCGAAGGACACCGAATAAGTCACTGAAATGAATACTTTGACAAGTATTGCGCAGCAGAATATGCTGCCAATATCAATATTTCAGCAGGAACAACTCAACATGGAACTTGATGCAATTGATTTACGCATTCTCAACCTACTCCAAGCGAACTGTGCGCTAAGCAATCTGGAGCTGGCCGGCAAGATTAATTTATCGCCGTCGCCGACATTAGCGCGCGTCAAGCGATTGGAAAGCGAAGGCATCATTTCGCGCTACGTGGCACTCGGCAATCCGCACCTACTGGGACTGAAAGTCAATGTCTTCGTCAAAGTCAGCCTGGAAAAGCAAGACTCGAGCGCACTGGCACGCTTCGAAGCCGCCGTCAGCGGCTTCGACGAAGTCATGGAAGTGTATTTAATGACCGGCGATGAAGATTATCTGTTGCGCATCGTGGTGCCCGATGTACAGGCACTGGAACATTTCATCATGGATTATCTGACCCGCATTCCCGGCATCAAGAACATCCGTTCCAGCTTTGCGCTCAAGCAAGTCAAATACAAGACCGCATTGCCGATTGGCTAGCGTCTGCGTGGTTGCCATCCACAAGAAAAAAAGGCGACTTACATTGCTGTAAGTCGCCCGCAATTCACCGGTACTCGTCACACCGGCTACGAGGTCGCGCTTGCGCGCATAGCACCTCATCCCTCACCCCACACTACTTACCCCACAACAAATTCATCAATCCAAGTTCGCTGCTGGCCGCGTTCATCAAGCTGCGTAGCTCAGTTCTTGCATATTCAAGCCCGCCGCGCCGGACTGCTGTGGCAGGCGATGCACTTGAGCGCGTGGTGCCACACGCCGGGCCGCAATTGCCACAGGTGCGGCATACTGCACCTGTGCTGTATCTTCTTCGTTGAGCTTGAACACTGCCACCACATTGGCCAGATTGCTGGTTTGGCTTTGCATCGAAGCCGCTGCGGCAGCCGCTTCTTCGACCAAGGCAGCATTTTGCTGTGTAACCTGATCCATTTGAGCGATGGCGTTGTTGATCTGTTCGATACCCATGGTTTGTTCACGGCTGGCCGAGCTGATGTCACCCATGATGCCGGTCACACGTTTGACACTGTCGAGGATTTCACCCATGGTCACGCCGGCTTCGTCGACCAGTGCAGCACCAGCTTCGACTTTACCGACCGAGTCACCGATCAATTCCTTGATTTCCTTGGCCGCCGAGGCCGAGCGTTGTGCCAGGCTGCGCACTTCAGAGGCGACTACCGCAAAACCGCGACCTTGTTCACCGGCACGGGCAGCTTCAACCGCAGCATTGAGCGCCAGGATATTGGTTTGGAAGGCGATGCCATCAATCACACCGATGATGTCGACTACCTTCTTGGAAGACTCGTTGATCGACGCCATGGTTGCCACCACGCGGGACACCACAGCGCCACCCTTGATGGCAATGTTCGAGGCAGTTTCGGCCAGTTGGTTAGCTTCGATGGCATTGTCAGCATTTTGCTTGACGGTGGCAGTCAGTTGTTCCATCGCCGAAGCAGTTTCTTGCAACGAACCGGCCTGTTGTTCGGTACGGGTCGACAGATCCAGATTACCGCTGGCAATTTCACTCGAGGCAGTCGCGATGGTATCGGTGCCTTGACGAACGTCGCTGACGATCTGCAACAAATTGTCGTTCATGGTCTTCAGTGCTTGCATCAGTTGACCGAGTTCGTCACGGCTCTTGACTTCGATCTTGCTGGTCAGATCACCAGCGCTGACGTTTTGGGCAATGATCACGGCTTCTTGCAGAGGACGAGAAATCGAGCGGGTCAACCACCAGGCAATCAAACAACCGAGCACCAGGGAAAATGCGCTGATGGCAATCATGGTGATCTTGGATGCCTGATAGGCCGATTCAGCTTCCAGCACATTGGCCTTGGCGTTACCACGCAGCAAGGTATTGAAGTCGGCAATAGTGGCGATGACTTGTTTAAGCAATGGCATGCACTCATTGACCAGAGCAGTCTTGGCAGCATCCACCTGTTGGGTGGTCGCCAACCCAGCAATTTTATTGGCAATTGGCAAGTACAGCGCTTCCAGAGCGGTCAGCTTTTCCAGCACGCTGCGCTCTTCAGCACTGGCATTGCCAGGAACTTTCATCAGTGTATTGAGTTCGGCCAGGCCGGCATCGATATCTTTTTGCGCGCTGGTGACCAGTTCGATGTCACCCTTCTGTTTGGCAGGATCAGACACCAACACCAGATTACGTGCAGCAATGGCGCGCAGGCCAACGGCGAACTGCACCTTGCCAAGAGACAATAATTTACCTTCATCAACCGACGTGATGGCTTCAACGCGATCATTCAATTTGGACACCTGGCGCAAGCCGAAGGTCGCGCCAGCAACCAATAAAATCAACAGAGCAGCGAAACCAAGACCAAGGCGAATGCCGATTTTCAAGTTTTTCATGTTGTTCTCCCGGTAGGGTTGAGTGATGGTTACAGCAGTGGGTGAACACATTCTCTGCCTTCTCGAAAAAATGACATATCGGGATTTTCCTGAGTAGTTGTATTAACATGATTGCGCCACGGAAAGCCCACGACGATCCCGCTGCAAGCCGTTACCGGCGCGCAATACGGGACCCATGAAAAGCAATGAAAGTGAGGCTTTAGAGCGACAGATAGGCGCGTTGAATGGCAGCGTCGGCTGCCAGATTCTGCATCGCAGCTTGATAGCGTACGTGACCGTTTTCCAGCACGTAAGCACGGTCGCTGACCAGCCCGGCAAACTGCAGATTCTGCTCCGACAGCAGGATCGCCATGCCGGCCCGTTTGAGTTGCACAATCATGTCCACCATCTGCTCGACGATCACCGGCGCGACACCTTCGGAAGGCTCATCCAGCAATAACAGATAGGGATTACCCATGAGCGTGCGCGCCACCGTCAGCATCTGCTGTTCACCGCCGCTCATCTGCCCACCGGGACGCGCAGGCATGCCGCCCAGATTGGGAAACAGGGCAAACAGTTTTTCTGGCGTCCAGCACAGCGCATCTGCGCGTGCCGGCTGGCGTCCCACGTCGAGATTTTCCAGCACCGTCAGATCGGTGAAGATGCGCCGGTCTTCCGGCACATAGCCCATGCCCAGGCGAGCAATCTGGTGCGGCTGGGCGTGACTGATATCGTTGCCGCGCAGGCTGACCTTGCCATGTGTGCGCGCAAGCAAGCCCATCAAGGCCTTCATGGTGGTCGACTTACCGGCGCCATTGCGCCCCATCAAGGCCACCACTTCACCGCGCCGCACTTCCAGATTCACGTCGAACAGCACCTGGGCGCGGCCATAGTAGGCATTGAGTGCCTCAACCCGCAAGACCACATCGGAAGACAGCGCATTCATGGCATCGACTCCTGCTGGCGCCCGGCGGCAAAGGTCTTGCCGGAACCAAAATAGACTTGCTGCACCAGCCGATCCTGGCGGATCGTCTCACCGTCACCGGCGGCAATCATACGACCGCGGGCCAGCACGATCATCCGATCAGCGAAGGCAAACACCACATCCATGCTGTGCTCGGTAAACAACACCGCCAACTGCTGCGTATCGACCAGTTGCCGGATCAAGGCCATCAGCGCATGTCGTTCCGCAGTCGCCATGCCAGCGGTCGGTTCATCCATCAACAGCAAGCGTGGCCGGTGCGCCAGCGCCATAGCCAGCTCGACCCGTTTGACATCGCCATAGGCCAGCACCGCGCAGGCCCGTTCGGCCTGCTGCTGCATGCCGACCTGAGCCAGCAAGGCCAGCGCTTCATCACGATAGAACGATGCTGCCGGCCGCCACAACTGGAACCATTTACGCGCATGCGACAGCAAGGCCATCTGCACGTTTTCCAGTGCCGTCATGGAACCAAAGGTCGCCGCCACCTGAAACGTGCGACCGACCCCAAGGCGCCAGATGTCGCGCGGTGGCAGACCGATGATATCGAGGCCATCCAGACGCACCGAACCGCTATCGGCACGACCCTGGCCATTGACGATATTGAAGCAGGTCGACTTGCCCGCGCCGTTCGGCCCCAACAAGGCGAGCAATTGCCCGGCCGGCAAATCGAAAGAGACATCATCGAGCGCCTGCACGCCACCGAAACGTTTGCACAGATGGCGCACCTGCAACAGGCTGTGGTCATCACTCATGCCGGCTCCCATTTGCCGTCGCGCCGTAACGCCGCCACAGGCCTTCAACAAAGCCGGCAATGCCAGCCGGAAACAACAACACCAACGCCAACATGATGGCCCCCAGCAGCGCACGCCAATAATCGGTTTCGCGCGCAATCAAGTCTTGCAGCCAGGTAAATACGGCGGCACCCACCAGCGGCCCCAGCAGCGTTTGCACACCGCCGAGCATGACCATCACCAGGCCGTCAACGGAACGGCCGATGCTGATTGCCTCGGGTGAAATACTGCCCTTGGAAAACGCAAACAAAGCGCCCGCCAAGCCGCAAAACAAACCCGCCAGTCCAAACGCCAGCCATTGCGTGCGCACCACGTTGATACCAATCGCTTCAGCGCGCAAGGTCGAATCGCGTGCGGCCCGCAAGGCATAGCCAAACGGCGCATGCAGCACGCGCCGCATCAGCAGCACACCGGCCACACTGCACGCCAGTGCCAGATAGTAATAGACGGTCGGCGACGTCGCCCAGGCCGACGGCCAGATACCGACCAAGCCATTACTACCGCCAGTGACCTCATCCCATTGGAACACGATGGCCCAGACGATCTGCGCGAACGCCAGCGTCAGCATGGCCAGATACACCCCCGACAGACGCACGCAAAACCAGCCAAACAACAACGCGCCCAGCGCCGCCACCACAGGCCCGATCAGCAAGGCCAGTTCCATCGGCAAGTGCAATCGCAACACCACCAGCGCCGCGCCATAGGCGCCGAGACCGAAATAAGCGGCATGACCAAACGAATGCAGACCACCCGGTCCCATGATGAAATGCAGACTGGCGGCGAACAGCACGGCAATCAGGATTTCCACCAGCAACACGGTCAAATAGGGAAAACTGGCCGACAGCAACGGTGCCGCCGCCAGCAGCACCAGCAACAGCCAACCCAAGCGACGCTGCCAGGGCCCGGCAGCCAGCAACGGCAGCTCCACCGTGGCACCCGCGCGCACCAGCGCCTGCGCCTTGCCCAGCAGGCCCCAGGGACGCCAGACCAAAATCGCCGCCATCACCAGAAACTCCACCACCAGCGTCAATTTAGACATCGACACCGTGAGGCCGCCGAACGACACCACCCCCAGCGCCACGCACAAAGACTTGAGCTCGGCAATCAGCAACGCCGCCAGAAACGCCCCGCCAATCGACCCCATGCCGCCGACCACCACCACCACAAAAGCATTGCCGATGGTGTCCAGATCCAGGCCCAAATTGGCTGGCATACGTGGCGCCTGCAAGGCACCACCCAGCCCGGCCAGAAAACAGCCAAGCGCAAACACCGCCGTAAACAGCCAGGCTTGATTGACACCAAGTGCCGCCACCATCTCGCGGTCTTGCGTGGCCGCGCGAATCAGTGTGCCCCAGCGCGTGCGGTTGAGCAGCAGCCACAGCAAGCCCAGCACCAACGGCCCGATCACGATCAGCACCAGATCGTATTGCGGCACGCGCCGCCCCAGCACGCTCACCGCACCGGCCAGACCCGGCGCGCGCGGTCCGAACAAATCTTCCGGCCCCCACAGGTACAAGGCAGCATCCTTAAGTATCAGCACCAGCGCGAACGTGGCCAGCAACTGAAACAACTCAGGCGCGCGATAAATACGGCGCAAGATCACCATCTCCACCAGCGCACCGAACAAGGCCACCAGCAACGCCGAGAGCAACACCGCGCTCCAGAAACCAACGCCACTGGCACCGATCAAACCGACCAGGGTATAAGCGACGAAAATGCCCAGCATGTAAAACGAGCCATGGGCGAAGTTGACAATGCGCGTCACACCAAAAATCAGCGACAAGCCGGCCGCCACCAAAAATAAGGTGGATGCTTCGGCCAGGCCGTTGATGAGTTGGACGATCAAGCTTGCGAGCGACATAGGGGCGTCATATAAAATGGCAATTTCCGGCAGGCTGCGCCAAGCTGGCCAGCCGCACTGTTGACCCGGAGTATACCGGGACCGCCCTCATTTGATTACCCTGCCTGCATTGGAGTACCCATGTTTCTTGATTTTTCCCAAGTCGATCCGCGCCAGGCCTATAGCTGGCTGGCCTCCACCGTGATCCCGCGTCCGGTGGCCTGGGTCTCGACCGTATCGGCTGACGGCGTGCACAACCTGGCGCCGTTCAGCTTCTTCCAGATGATTACCGGCAAACCGCCGACCATCATGATCTCGCCGCTGGTGCAACGCGACGGCAGTCTCAAGGACACCGTACGCAATGCGCAGCACAACGGTCAAATGGTCGTCAATCTGGTCAGCGTCGAGATGGCCGACGCCATGAACGAAACGTCCTTCTCTTACGACGCCGACATCAGCGAATTCGAGCGCGTCAACATCGCCACTGCGCCATCGACACTGATCCAGCCCTTGCGGGTGGCGCAGGCCCCGGTCAGCCTCGAATGCGAGGTGGTCAGTTGCACCCCCTATCCGGCCGACGCGCCATCGTGCCACATGATCCTGGGACGCGTGCTGGCAGCGCATTTCGACGAGCGTGTCCTCAACGAGCAGCAACTGCCCGACCCGGCCAAACTCAATCTATTGTCGCGCATGGGTGGCGACTGGTATGGCCGCACCCGCAGCGATGCCAATTTCACCCTGGCGCGGCCGCTGGGCTGGGCCAAGTAGCCGCGCATCCACTACAACAAGCCATCCCACAAAGCGCGTTCGGCACCGGCCGGATCATCTGCCAGCACACAGCCGCTGTCGTTGAGCAGCATGGTCGCGCGCCGGCCGAGCGCATACCGCGGCCAGGCCGGCAAGTGGCTGCTGGCCGGGGTACCGGTGCGGATGAACTGCACCCAACTGGCATGCACGGTAGCGGCAAAGGGCGGAGCAATCTGCGATTTTCCGTACAGCATTTCCAGAAACGGTTCCGTGAAGTTATGCCAGGTAAACGGCTGTTCGCTGGCATGCACTGCATAACCGGCAAACGGTCCCTGCTTGGCGCTGACATCAAAACGGTACATGAAGGTGCTACCACCAGCCGCTGCATGCGCCTGCGCCAGCCTGAGCGTCGGAATCCAGTACTCTTCGGCAGTCAGCAGACGCACGCGCCGTTCAAACGCATTCTGCTGCGGCAACAACTGGCGATAGCGCTGCTCGGCCACGGCCATTGTCGGCAGATCCAGTTGTGCCAGTTCACGTAATGCCAATGGCGCGCTGCTACTCGGATCGCGGCGGCCTGCCGCCAGCACCGCCGGGGCAAAAAACAACAAAGCTTCGTCGCGATTGCTGCCGATCAGCAAAGCCACTTCGCGTGATGCCCCAGCGGCCACCATCTGTTGCGGCGACTGCGGCAGGTAATTGCCATCGACCACTGAGCGAAACGCAAAGTTGCGCGGAAAGCGCGCCACGGTGTCGTTCTGAGCCCGCAATAATTGCTCTGCGCTGGCATTGATCAGACTGTCACGGGCAGTGCCGGGGCGCGCTTTTTGCAAAGCCGACAAAAACAATCCGGCGACCTCGCCGGCAGCAGCCTTGCTATGCGTGGTCAAGCCGCCACCGCTCTGCACGATGGCTTGCTGGAACAAGCCCCGCGCGGCCGGTGCCGCCAGCAAGGCCGAGACATTCTTGGCGCCAGCCGACTCGCCGCCCAGCGTGACGCGCTTAGGATCGCCACCGAAGGCCGCAATGTTTTGCTGTACCCACTGCAAACCCATGACCTGATCACGCAAGGCATTGTTGCCACTGCCCTCGTAATCCTTGCCGAGCAGCTCACCCAACTCCAGAAAACCGAAGGCACCGAGGCGATAGCCGATCGTCACGCAGACCACACCGTTGCGCGCAAAACTGCTGCCGTCGTAGAGTGGCTGGCTGGTGGCGCCGTAGATATTGCTGCCGCCATAAATCCAGACAAATACCGGATGCGGCCCCGGCGACTCCGGTGCCCACACATTCAAATACAAACAATCCTCGGCCGCCGTCACATCGCCGATAAAATGGCGCCCGGTCCCGGCCTGCACCCGATCCGGTTGCATTGGTGCCGCGCCAAATGCGAACGCATTGAGCGCCTGCGTGGCCGGCGGCAGTGCCTGCGGTGCGCGAAAGCGCAATGCGCCAACCGGTGGCTGAGCATAGGGAATTCCCTTGAAACTGCGCACACCCGCCTTGGCCGCACCACGCACCGGTCCGCAGGGTGCATCGATGGTGACCGCGCGCAAGGACTGCAACCAGGTCGCCTGCGCCGCACCAGGAACGCAGGCGGCGCAGGTCAGCGCGGCACCGGTATGGGCGACGATATTGAGAAATCCTCTGCGATCCTGCGGCATGCAACACTCCTGATTCTGTGGTTTTCAAAAAAAGGGGCACGCGAACGTGCCCCTGTAAAAGGTCTAAACTCTTGCTCCCCGTCCAGACCCGCCAAATGATCGTTACCTGATTATTCTGCCCTGCAAGGCGTTATCCCGCTCAGTCGTCACTGCTGCCACCCAGATAAGCCGCTTGCACCCGTGCATCCTGCGCCAACTCACTGGAATTTCCTGCCAGGGCGACTTCACCGATTTCCAGGACATAGCCATAGTCAGAGCTTTGCAAGGCCGCCAGGGCGTTTTGCTCCACCAGCACAATCGACACACCGCTCTCGCGCAGACTGCGCACGATCGCCAGAATCTCGGCCACAATCAAGGGCGCCAGACCCAGGCTGGGCTCATCGAGCAACAACACGCGCGGCTGCGCCATCAAGGCACGGCCCAAGGCCAGCATCTGCCGCTCGCCGCCGGACAAGGTATGGGCACGCTGCGCGCGGCGCTCGGCCAGGCGAGGAAACAGCGAATACACCCGGTCGAGATTCTGCTTGAACTGCGCCGCCGAATAGCGCCGGCTGTAGGCGCCCAAGGTCAAATTGTCGAGCACCGGCATGTCGCCGAACAACTCGCGCTTTTCTGGCACCAGACAAAGCCCGCGTTCGACCCGCTCCTCCACACCGATACCGGCCAGCGACATACCGTCGAGGCGCAAGCCGCCAGTCGATGGCAACAAGCCCATTGCCGCCGACAGCAAAGACGTCTTGCCAGCACCGTTGGGACCAATCACCGAAATGATCTGGCCCGGCATCAGGCTTAGCGAAATGCCGCGTACCGCTTCCACGTGACCGTAATTGACGAACAGATTATCGATCTCAAAGATCGGTTGCTGCGCGCTGGAGGCGCTGGGCATACTCATCGGGCCACTCATGCCGTGCCTCCCAGATACGCCGCCTGCACCTGAGGATCGCGCCGCACCGCAGCCGGATTGCCCTCCATCAGTTTGCTGCCAAAATTCATCACCACCAGACGGTCCACCAGTTTCATCACAAAATCCATGTCATGTTCGACAATCAGGATGGTCACACCCTGCCTGCGCAATTGCCGCAACAGCTCACCCAAGGCCTGTTTCTCGGCATGGCGCAAACCGGCGGCCGGTTCGTCCAGCACCAGCAAGACCGGATCGGCCACCAGCGCACGGGCAATTTCCAGCATGCGCTGTGTGCCCAACGGCAACGCCCCCGCCAGTTCATGCTCGCGGCCTTGCAAACCGATGCGTGCCAGTTGCACGCGTGCCTCATGGAAGATGCGCGCCTCTTCGGCCCGATCCAGACGCAAACCAGCGGCCAGCAGACCGGCGCGCGTGCGCAGATGCGCGCCCAGGGCGACGTTATCGAGCAAAGTCATCTGCGGGCGCAGCTTGACGTGCTGGAAGGTGCGCGCCATGCCCAGCCGCGCTACTGCACGCTGCGACAGTTTGGTCACATCGGTGCCGAGGAAATGCACACTGCCGTGCGTCAACGAAGCTGCACCGGTGACCAGATTGAACATGGTCGATTTACCGGCACCATTGGGGCCGATCAGGCCGACGATTTCTCCGGCACTGACATCGAAGCTGACCTGATTGACCGCCACCAGCCCGCCAAACCGCTTGACCGCCCCTTGCACCGACAGAATCTTGCTGCCGGCCAGTGGTTGCTGGCGCATCGCCAGCGGCTGCGCCACCGCAATCTGTGGCGGTAGGATCGGTTTCAAGCGCGATCCCATGTGACGCAGCACGAAGCCGCAAAACCCGGCACGCGCCCGATGCAGCAGCAACAGAAACAACAGACTGAAGACAATCACCTCAAGCTGGCCGCCGCGTTCCGAAATCAGCGGCAGCACATCCTGCAAACTGTTCTTGAGCAGGATCACGATACCGGCACCAATGAGCGCCCCCGGCAGTTGGCCGAGTCCGCCCATCACCGCCATGAGCAAGAACTCGATACTGGCGTGCACATCGAAGGGCGACGGACTGACGTAGCGGTTGTTATGCGCATACAACCAACCCGCCAGCGCCGACAGCAAGGCCGCGAACACGAACAGTTGCAAGCGCAAACGATACGCATCGGCACCGACGCTGGACAACAAGGCACTGCCACCGCGCAGGCTGCGCAAGGCACGGCCCTGCCGCGACTGCAACAGGTTGCGGCAGAACCAGCAAGCCAGACCAACGCAGGCCCAGATCAGGTAATACATCGCCCCGCCATCCTGCAAGGACCAGCCAGCGATACGCACCGGCGCAATATTGGTGATGCCGGTATGCAATCCCAGCGCTTCGATATTGCTCAACACCAGCGGCACCGACAAACCCCAGGCAATCGTGCTGATCGGTAGAAAGTGGCTACCCAGACGCAGCGTCAACATGCCGATCAACAGCGCTGCCAGCGCCGTCAACACCAGCGCAAACGGCAAACCGAGCCAGGCTGAAACATGCCAAGTGGTGGTCAGCCACGCCGTCGAATAGGCGGCGATGCCGACAAAGGCCGCTTGCCCGAAGGAGGTCACGCCGCCGATGCCGGTCAACATCACCAGTCCCAGCGCCACCAGCGCGCCGATACCAATATCGTTCATCAAGCCGATACCAAAGCCGCCCAGCAGCAACGGTGCCAGCGCCAGCAACACAGCAGCGACTACGCCCAGTTTACGGAAAATACTTGCGTTCATTGATCGATCTCCTCTTCATCCTCATCGCTGTGCGTGGCGTAATACGAACGCAGCAACAACACCGGGATCAACAGGCTAAACACGATCACGTCTTTCAGAGCACCGCTCCAGAACGAGCCGAAGCTTTCAACAATACCGACTGCCAAGGCGCCCACCGCAGTCAGCGGATAACTCACCAGACCGCCGATGATGGCCGCGACAAAGGCTTTCAGACCCAGCGTGAAGCCGGAGTCGTAATACAGCGTTGTAATTGGTGCAATCAAGACGCCGATCAAACCGGCCAGCAACGAGGCACAAATGTAGGCCAACATCGCCGAACGAGCCGGGCGGATGCCGACCAGACGCGCGCCGACGCGATTGACGGCAGTCGCACGCAAGGCCTTGCCGCTGACCGTACGTTCGAAGAACAGGAAGAACAGTACACTCAACACCAGCGCTGCACTGACCATCAGCAAGGTCTGCATCGACACGCTGAAGTCCGGCGTCAGATTGATCATGCCATCGACCAGCAACTGTGTGCGGAAGCCTTCCGGTCCCATAAACATCAGACCCAGACCGGCCAGGAAGAAATGCATCACCAGCGAGGCCATCAACAACACCAGCGACGAGGCGTCCGCAATCGGCTGCAACAAGATGCGTGCCGCCAAGGGCGCCACCGGCACCACCAGCAAAATGGCTGCCACAATCTGCACCAGTTGCGGCGCCTGCGTCGCTGCCACCACCGCCGCCAATGCACAAGGCACGGCGGGCAACACACCATACTGCAACACGGCGCGAGCAATCTTTTGCGGTTCCCGGCGGCGCAACAACACACCAATTTCACACAAGCTTGCCACCGCCGCCAGTGTCAACACCAGCCAGATGGTCCCCGGCAACTTGCCGCCTTCAAACGCTGCCAGGCTCAGCGCGGAAAATACCGCGACATCACCGAACGGCACAAACACGACCCGCGTGACGGAAAAAATCAGCACCATACCCAAACCGGCCAGCAAATAAATCGCGCCGTTGGCGATACCATCCGACAGCAGGATCAAAATGACATCCCACCCCATTGCATCCACCTTCTACTAAGTAGCGCAGCCAGTGCTGCGCCTTTACTCGATGCGGCCCCGCCTGCGCAGCGCCGCACTGCTTTTAAGCTGCCACCAGTCTTACTGGCCCAAATACTTCCACTGGCCCTTTTCCAGCTTGACCATGACCACGGCACGCTGATCGGAACCGAACGGCTGGCCTGGCTTGTAGTTGTAGACGCCCTGGGTGCCGACCACTTCCTTACTGCTGACGATGGCATCGCGCAGCGCCGTGCGGTATTCCGGCGTGCCCGGTTGCGCCTTGTTGCCGACGCGTTTGGCCGCATCGGCAAACAACAGCCAGGCATCAAACGAATAAGGACCAAAGGCATCGGTCGGCACAGTCTTAAAGGTCTTTTCATAGATTGCGCGGAAGTCCAGACCGATCTTGCGGGTCGGGTTGGATGCCGCCAATTGATCGACCACCACCACCGGACCGGTCGGCGCCACCAGACCTTCGACAGCAGCACCGCCGACGCGAATGAAATCAGGATTGATGATGGCATGCGTGCCATACAGCTTGCCGCGATAACCACGACTGGCCAACGCCAGATAAGGCAGCGCGCCGGGAGTGCCGGAAGTGCCGGTCAAGACCGCATCCGGATGGGTGGCGACGATCTTCAAGACCTGACCGGTGACAGCGGTATCGGTACGGGCGTAGCGCTCGTTGGCCACGACCTTGATACCGGCAGCCGGTGCCGCCTTGCTCAGTGCGTCATAGACGATGTCACCCCAGGCATCGGCAAAACCGATGTAAGCCACGGTCTTGACACCGGCCAACTTCATCTGATCGATAACGCCTTGAATCATCAGCGGCGTCGGTTGCGGCACGGTCACCATCCATGCGCCCTCTTCACCTTCCAGCTTGGCGTTGGCGATACAGATGAACGGCGTCTTCAATTCCCGCGCGACACCGGCAATGGCCAAGGCCGAAGGCGTACCCGGTGTACCGATCAAGACATCGACCTTGTCTTCGACGATCAGCTTGCGCGCATTGCGCGCCGCCGTGGTCGGGTCCGAGGCATCATCCAATTGCACCACGTCGACCTTCTTTCCAGCCACTTCCGGCATATAGGCTACGGCTGCCTGAAAGCCTTTGCCGTAAGGAATGCCGAGCGAGGAGGAAGAACCCGACAGCGAAGTGATAAAACCAACCTTGAGGTCAGCCGCAAACGAAGCCAGCGGCGCCGCCATGGTGACGGTACCGGCGATGAATACCGAGGTCAATGCGCGAAAAAATTTCATGTTGATGCTCTCCGGAAGAGGATGAAAGAATGAAATACGAAGAAAATTGCAGCGGATGACGCATGTCCTGCGCGCTGCTTGATGTGCATCAAAGATGCCATCGTGCACGCCGCGTAGAATGAAAAAATACGCTGACACCTACGCATTGGCATTGCACAAACCATGCCATGCCATTGCTTGCAAAGCGGCTGTGCGCAAGGATTCCACCGGCTTCGACAAGGGCGAAATCGGGGATGAATTGACAAACAGGATGACGTGCAACGACCGTGAACAAACTTCAGTTCACATCGCATTACACACTTTCCATTACAGGGATTTGAAGCAGTACAACGACCTCATCCGGTGCAGCGCCGCGTCACCAATTTGGGACACGGCCGACCGTGATGGCCGCTGCCTTGCCTCAGCTATTGACTGGCTGCCGGCCTACGCCGCGCCCCAGTGATTTTGCTGTCTTGCCGGCGATGCCGTATTCGGTATTGGGAATATCGTTGAGGATCACGCGCACGTCATTGCGATCAACACCGATGGTGTCGACGGCGGCGGCGGTCAGCGCGCTGATCAAGCGTTCTTTCTGAGCGTCGGTGCGACCGGCGATAAAAAAAACCTGAATGATGGACATGCTGCTCTCCTGGATGGGACCTGTCGTTGCGGTGACACCCGAAGGTCACGACACAACAAGGCGATGGCCTGTCTTGGCGATCAAGGCAAGCCGTCAATGACAACTTGCCGATGGCGTATTACTGCTCGACTGCAGGCTGTTGCGCAGCCAATGCCGCCAGCGACTGACCGGCGACACCGAAGTGTTTGGCCGGCACTTCCGACAACCACACTCGGATCGAATCAATCGGTGCATCGATGGCCTGCACTGTGGCAGCGGTCAGGGCATCGATCAGCTTTTCTTTTTGCTGGTCGCTCAATCCTTCAGCGACGATCATTTGTATATTAGGCATGGCGACTCCGCGTGTTTGCTCAGCTCTGTGAATCCATGGCAAGGCTTGCCAGGTGTGCATGCCGACGTTGACATACAATCAACGGGCGATCATTCAATGGTAGGCGGGGAAACTTGATAAATCAAATTCATGCTGTACATGAATGCAATAAGCCGAGCGGATTTTCGCTCGGCTCAGGGTCCGACAAAGAACAGTAATAAAGCAGCAGCAAAACAGCCGTCAGCAGTAACTGACGCGCTCAGATCAGCTTTTGCGCCTTGAGCATCTTACGCACGATCGCCTCGAAGAATAGCTCGGCAAAGCCGTCGTTACGGATCAGTTGCTGGGTCAGATCGGCGCATTTCTGCCTGACGTCATGGCTCAGTTGCACATCTTCGCCCCCCATGGCGCGCCCGGCCGCCTGAATCTCGGCAGCGCGCTGCACCGTCCACAGCAGGAAGAATGTGCGCTCAATATCCTGCTCGCACACCGCCACGCCGTGATTGCGCAAGACCAGAATATGCTTGCTACCGAGGCTGGCCAACATGCGTTCTTTCTCTTCAGCAAACAAGGTGATGCCCTCGAATTCGTGATAGCCGACGCGGCCATACAATTGCGCGCCATAAAAATCGTTGTGCTCAAAGCCTGCCTTCTTCATCGTCACCGCCGAAATCGGCGTGGTGTGAGTATGAATCACGCAATGCAGGTCATCGCGCGCGCCATGAATGGCGCTATGCAGCGCAAAGCCGGCCGGGTTGGCCTTGTACTCGGAGGGCTCCGCCAATTGCCCGTCGAGGCCGACCTTGAGCAGATTGGTCGGCGTGACTTCGTTGTAGTTCAGTGCAAAAGGATTGACCAGATAGTGATGACCGGGTCCCGGCAGGCGGGCCGAAATGTGATTGAAGATCATCTCGGTCCAGCCCAGATAATCGACCAGACGATAGCAATGCGTGAGCCGGATGCGTAGCGCCCATTCGGCGTCGCTGCAATGGGATGGCTGGCTTTCGCCATAGCTGAAAGTACTTGCGTTCATCGGGCATGTTCCTTGCAAAAAAGCAAATTGAAAAACAATGACTCAGGCAATTGCCAGTTGACCGCGAAAGCGCGCCAGCGAAATCACTGCACGGGTAATCGGCATCGGCACATCAAACCGTTGCGCCAGCTCCAGCACCGCATCGCCAATGGCGGCCAACTCCAATGGCCGGCCACGGTCGAGGTCTTGCAGCATGGAGGTACGGAACGGCCCCATCGCCGCGCCCAGTTGCACAAAGGTCAGCGGATCGATATCCACGCGCGCGCCATAGGAAGACGCCACCAACAGAACCTCGCGCATGATCTGCATGACCACGTCGCGCAATTCCGGCTGGCCATATAACTGCTCCAGCGTGCCCTGGGTAATCACCGACAAGGGGTTGGAACTGATATTGGCAATAATTTTGGTCCACAGCTTGTCGCGGATGCGATCAGTGGCACGCGCTTCGATACCCGCCGCTTCCACCGCCACCCGCACGCGTTGCAGACGCTCACTCATGACGCCCGACGGTTCACCCAGCACCATCAGATGCGGGTTGCTCGACTTGATCACGCCCGGAGCCGTGACCTCGGAGGTAATGAACAGCACGCAGCCAATCAGATGCACATACGGCACCGCCTGCGCCATGCGTTGCTCGGGATCAACCGCCTGCACCGGTGCACCGTCGAAGCGGCCACCTTCCTTATAGAAGTACCACCACGGCACGCCATTATTGGTCGGCACCACCACGGTCTCAGGGCCAATCAGCGGCCCCAGTTGCACCAGCAAGGCTGCCATGTCCTGGCTCTTGGCGCAGACGAAGATGACATCCTGATGGCCGAATTCGGGCCGGTCGCTGGCTGCCGGGGTGGCATGGGTGACGCCGTGCTGATCATGCAAGGTCAGGCCCTGGTCGCGGATCACCTGCAAGGTGTTGCCGCGCGCCAGCACGCTGACCTGATGTCCTGCCGCCTGCAGTCGTACCGCCAGGGTGCCGCCGATGGCACCGGCACCGGCGATGCAGATGCGTAAATAGTCTGGATTACTCATTGCGTCCTCGCTTGCCAATATAGTGGGCAATATCCTGCCCCGCCGGCATCGCAGGGCGAGGCCGGATTCGTGTTGATCTGTTGCCGTCTGTTGCTATCAGTGTGCCAAGCGGTCCTGATGTTTGCCGCTCAAGCCAAGATAGGCTTCGATCACGCGCCGATCGTGTGCCAGCTCGCTGGCCGGGCCGTGCATCTTGATCTCGCCGTTTTCCAGTACATAGCCGTAGTCGGCCACCTGCAAGGCGGCACGGGCATTTTGTTCGACCAGCAGAATCGACACGCCGCGTCGGCGCAATTCAGCGATGATGCGGAAAATCTCGCGCACGATCAATGGCGCCAGTCCCAGACTCGGTTCGTCCAGCATCAACAGTTTCGGCTTGGCCATCAGCGCGCGGCCAACCGCCAGCATCTGCCGTTCACCGCCCGACAAGGTGCCGGACAATTGCGTGCGCCGTTCCTGCAAACGCGGGAACAAGGCATACACCTCAGCGAGCGTGTCGCGCTGGTCGCGCACACCGTCGCGATAGCGCTGAAAACCGCCCAGCAACAAGTTGTCTTCGATATTCATCTCACTGAACAGCTCGCGCTTTTCCGGCACCAGCGTCATACCAGCAGCAACCATCTGCTCCACCTCGGGCGAGTGCCGTAGCGTGCCATCGAACTGCAGCGCTCCTTGTGACGGCAACACGCCCATGATGGCCGACAGCAAGGTGGTCTTGCCAGCGCCATTAGGGCCGATCACGGTGACGATCTTGCCCTGCTCGACACTGAGGTTGATGCCGTTGAGTACCTGCACCTTGCCGTAAGCGGCCACCAGATTGCTGACTTCCAGGACCTTATTGCGCATCGACTACTCCCAGGTAGGCTTCCAGCACGGCTGGATTGTTTTGAATCTCGGCCGGCAAGCCTTCGGCGATCTTTTGACCAAAGTCCATTACCACGATGCGGTCTACCAGTTCCATCACAAAATCCATGTCATGTTCCACCAGCAAGACCGCCATGCCTTCGGCACGCAGCTTGCGCAGCAAGTCGCCGAGCGCCTGTTTTTCACCGAGACGCAAACCGGCAGCCGGTTCATCGAGCAGCAACAGACAAGGATCGGAGGCCAGTGCACGGGCGATTTCCAAAATCCGTTGCTGCCCCAGCGACAACGAACCGGCCTGTTCATACATTTGCTCCTTCAAGCCGACGCGCTCGATCTGGCGCGCCGCTTCGGCCAACAAGCGGGCTTCTTCTGCGCGGTCGAGCCGCAAGATCGACGACAGCACGCCGCGTTTGCCGCGCATATGGGCACCGATGGCGACGTTTTCCAATACCGTCATGCGCGGCAACAGGCGCACATGCTGAAAGCTGCGGCTCATGCCGAGTCCGGCAATATGGCGCGAGCCCTTGCCGGTCACCTGATAGCCGCGAAACAGCACGGTCCCCGAGGTGGGCGTATCGACACCGGAAATCTGATTGAACAAGGTCGACTTGCCGGCCCCGTTCGGGCCGATCAAGGCCAGCACTTCACCGGCAAACACTTTCAGGTTCATTTGGTTATTGGCAACCAGTCCACCGAAACGCCGCGTCACATCGCGCACATCGAGTACCACTTCATCCGGATTGGGCATGGCACGGCGCGGCAACGGCAATGCAGCGGCCAGCGGTTGGCGTGCCAGCACCGCCGACTGTGGTATCAGCCGCGCCCACAGACCTGCAACAAACGGCCAGATACCATCGCGCGAGCGTTGCAGCATCACCACCATCAACAGACCGAAAACGATGCTTTCAAAATTGCCGCTACGTCCCAGCAGCGCCGGCAGGATGCCTTGCAGCCATTCGCGCAGCAAGGTGATCACGCCAGCCCCGAGCAGCGCGCCCCAGACGTGGCTGGCACCACCGAGCACCGCCATGAACAGATAATCGATGCCTATTTGCAGACCAAACGGCGAAGGATTGACGAAGCGCTGCATGTGCACGTACAACCAGCCCGACAGACTCGCCAGCAAGGCCGCCAGGATGAAAATGACGATGCGCGAACGTGCCGTGTCGATGCCCATTGCCTCGGCCATCACGATACCGCCCTTGAGCGCGCGAATGGCACGGCCTTCACGCGAATCGAGCAGATTCATCAAACCAAAGGCAGCAGCAATCACAGCCAGCCAGATCAAGCCATAGATCATGCGGTCGCTGATGAGGGCCAGACCGAACAGCGTGATCGGCGGGATGCCGGACATGCCGGTCTGGCCGCCCATGCTTTGCAAGGTACCAAACAGATAGAACAGGCTGATGCCCCAGGCAATCGTGCCCAACGGTAGATAGTGACCGGACAGCTTCAGCGTCAGCGCGCCCAGCAGCAAAGCCAGCAAGGCGGTACAGATCAAGGCCACCAGCAGCGCCGCCCATGGCGAATGCAGCCAGCTCAGCGCCACCGGCAAGTCGATCACATTGGTGGTCAAGGCCGCCGAGATATACGCGCCCAGACCAACGAAGGCGGCCTGGCCGAAGCTGGTCAGACCCGCGACACCGGTCAGCAACACCAAGCCCAGCACCACCAGCGCACTAAGGCCAATGCTGTTGAGCATGGTGATGTAATACGGACGCAACACCAGCGGTGCCAGCGCCAGCAGCAGCACAAACACCAGTACGGTCACATGCGAAGAACGTAGCATCTTCATTCTTCTTCCTCCGCATGGCGGCTGGTCAGCGAGCGCCACAACAGCACCGGAATAATCAGCAGAAACACGATAATCTCTTTATAGGAACTGGCCCAGAACGTCGAAAACGATTCGATCAGGCCGACCAACACGGCACCGACTGCCGCCACCGGGTAGCTCACCAGGCCGCCGATGATGGCGCCGACAAAACCCTTGAGACTGATCAGAAAGCCCGAGTCGTAATAAATGGTGGTGATCGGTGCAATCAGGATGCCCGACATCACACCGATCAACGACGCCAGCAAGAACATGGCCTTGCCAGCGAACACCGGCGAGATGCCCATCAGACGCGCGCCCATGCGATTCATCGCCGCCGCGCGCAAGGCCTTGCCATACAAGGTGCGCTCAAACATCAGGAACAGCGCCACAATCAGCCCGATCGACACCGCCATCACCCACAAGGCCTGGCTATTGATATTGAATGAACCGAGACTCAGATTGCTGTCGGAAAACGGTGCCGTATGCGCACCATCAGGACCGAACACCAGCAGGCCGACACCGACTAACGCCACATGCAGGGCAATCGAGACAATCAGCAACACCAGTGGCGTGGCACCGGCAATCGGCTGGAACACCAGGCGATACAACAAGGGACCAGTCGGCACCAGCAGCGCCAGCGTCAGCACGATCTGCAACAGCATCGGCAGCGTCGCCAGCGGCAGCGTCAAGGCCAGCCATACCATCACCGCCGCGTAGATCAGTTTGGCCGGCAGCCACAGCGAGGGTCGGCGGCGCTGCTGACGGTAAAGATCGAGCAGATCGAGCAAGGCCGACGCCAGGCACAGACCAACCAGCAACCACACTACCGACAGACGTTGACCGTTCTGGATCATGTTCATGGTGAGCGCACCAAAGGCGACGAACTCGCCCTGCGGGATCAGCAAAATGCGGGTGACGGTAAACACCAGCACGATGGACAAGGCCAGCAGCGCATAGATGGCGCCGTTGGTGATGCCATCCTGCCCTAGCAGCGCCACGATTTGTAGATTCATTCCTGCGTCCTTCTTGACCTGGCGGCTTCCCGGCGGAAGCGGCCAGCACCGATGCGTTCTTGAGTGCAGAAATCGACGCCGCCAGCCAGCGGCGTGATTTCTGCGCGATGACTTGTAACTTACTTCAACAGCGTCCAGTTACCGTTCTTGACCTGGATCATTTCACGGCCACGTTCGTCGAAACCGCTATGATCAGCCGCGGTCATGTTGTAGACCCCTTGCGTGGCCACCAGCTCCTTGGTGTTTTCCAGTGCGTCACGCAATGCCGCACGGAATTCCTTGGTGCCTGGTTTGGCTTTTTTGGCGGCGGTCGGAATGGCCCGTTGCAGCAACAGACCGGCGTCATAGACATTGGCGCCGAAGGTGGCCGGTGCCACACCGTACATCTTGGTGTAGGCGTTCACATATTCCAGCGCGATTTTCTTGGAGGGATTGCTGTCGGCGATTTCCGGCAGCACCAGCATCAGGCTGGCGGCCAGGATGGTGCCTTCCACCTTTTTCTTGCCCAGTTGCAGAAAGGCTGGCAATGCCGCGCCGTGAGTCTGGTAGACCTGGCCCTTGTAGCCCTGATCGACCAGCGTGGTTTGTGGCAACACGGTCGCGCCACCCGGTGCGGCCACCAGCACGGCATCGGGATTGGCGGCCAGAATCTTCAGGCTTTGCGCCGTCACCGACGTGTCGGTGCGTTGATAGCGCTCGTTAGCGACGATCTTGATGTTGTTCTTGGCAGCCAGCTCGGTGAAGACGCGGCCCCAGTTTTCGCCATAGGGATCGTTGATGGCAATGAAGCCGACTGTCTTGACCTTGGCCTTGACCATGTGCTCGACCAGTGCCTTGGCGATCAGATCGTCATTTTGGGTGGTCTTGAACACCCACTTCTTTTGCTCCGTCATCGGCAACACCACGGCGGCAGTACCGACCGGTGCCAGCATCGGCACACCAGCATCGGCGACAAACGGAATCACGCCGACCGAGTTGGGCGAACCGCTAGGGCCGATAATGGCATCGACGTTGTATTCGGAAATCAGCTTCTTGACTTCGGTGACCGAACGGGTCGGATCGCTGCCATCATCGACAGAGATGTATTCGACGGTGAAATTGCCAATCTTGGTCGGCAACAACGGCACCGTATTTTTTTGCGGAATGCCGACCAGCGAAATCGGACCAGTGGCGGAAGTGACCACGCCAATCTTGATCTGCGCCTGCGCAGTCACAGCCAGGGCCACTGCAGTCAGCGCCAGCGAGGTGAAAATCAAACGTTTGAGCAACATATTCGTATTCTCCAAAAGTGAATGACTAGGAAAGTCTGCGCACAGTCAAGGACCGTCCGCGTCAACGCATGAACAAACCGCCATTGATATCGAGGCAGCCGCCGGTAGCCGAACCCGCGTCCGGCGAAGCCAGCAGCAATACCGCATCGGCGATGAAATCGGCATTGCCGAGTGTGCGCGTCGGAATGGTCTGGGTAATGGCCTTGAGTTTTTCCGCTGGCACTGATTCATGCACGATAGGCAGATCCAGTGGGCCGGGCGAAATCGCATTGACCGTCACACCATTGCTGGCCAGCTCGCGTGCGAACACCTTGGTCAGTGTCAGCACGCCGCCCTTGGCCGCGGCATAATGCGCACCCGTCGCTGTGCCGCCGGTCTGACCGGCCAGCGACGCGATATTGACGATGCGGCCATAGCCGCGTTCAGCAAAACGTTTACCGAATACCTGACACGCAAGAAACGTGCCCTTGAGGTTGATGGCGACCACCTCGTCGAACTCTTCCGGCGAGATATCCATCAATGCCGCCACGCGTGATTGGCCAGCATTATTGACCAGCACGGTCGCACCGCCCCAGCGCAATTCGATGGCGTCACAGGCAGCAATGAAATCCTGCTTGCGGCGCACATCCAACCCAATCGCCATGGCACTAGCACCACTGGCGTCAAGGCTGGCCGCGACTGCGGTGACCTGTTCCAGATCGACGTCGCCGAGCGCAACCTGGTAACCGGCCGCATGCATCTTGCGCGCGATTT
Source organism: Duganella sp. (assembly GCA_026225475.1). Lineage (GTDB taxonomy): Bacteria > Pseudomonadota > Gammaproteobacteria > Burkholderiales > Burkholderiaceae_D > Herbaspirillum. The sequence continues at coordinate 84,808 of JAMFSU010000011.1, read as the reverse complement.
TTTCTCCCAGTCCGCGCGCGGCGCCACTGATCAATGCAATTTTTTGGTTCATCTATGTTCCTCGATAGCGCATACGGCGCAATGCCGCTCGCGGGGTAGTCTCAGCTGCTGCTTTGAATGATCAGGGCACGGCCGATGCGCGCTTCGATCTTGCCGTATTTCCACAAGCGTTCTTCGCCGATCATGGTGGTGCGAAACAGGTTGCAGCCCGCCACTACAGTATCGAGATCCACCACATCGGCCATGATGTAGAACGTCCAAGGGGCAGTATCGGATTTGCCGACCATGGTGCGGTCGTCATCCATGGTGCCGAGGATTTTCACGCCCGGCATTTCATTGAGGGCGGTCATCATCTCGCCGTAGGCCTTCCAGACCGGGCCGGTCTGCGTCGCGGGCAGGTCAAAGAAGTTTTGCGTGACACCGACGCAAAACAGCACGCGCAGCGGATCTTTATCGACGATTTGTGTCATGGTGTTCTCCAAAAGGTGTTCAATGAATTACAAAAAACCCGGCATCGGCGGCACCCCGAGCGACACCGCCCCGGCGCCGTCGTAGATGCCTTCGCCGAGGAAAGCATGTTGCTTGACCACCGCCGCATCGCGCAGATAGCGCTGCAACGGATGGCTGGAATAGATCGCCGTGGTACCGGCCAGACCGAACATGTTCTGCACAATCTGATTGCCCACGCGCGCCACTTCCACCGCACTCAGGCGCAGCAGTGCGACCTGTTCCGGCGTGACCGTTTTGCCGGCCAGGATTGCCTGCCAGACATCGTCGGTGGTGTCGTACAAAAAGCCGCGTGCCGAACGCAACATCGCTTCGGCCTTGGCAACTTCGATGCGCACATACGAACGGTCGGCCAGCTTGGGCGCACCGGTAATGGCGACACGACCACCGGCCATGCTGGCGATTTCATCGATGGCAGCACGGGCGATGCCAAGGTTGACCACGCCCAGCACTTGCGCCGCATAAGCGATGGTCGGGTAACGATAGAGCGGCTCGTCGATGGTCGGCACACCGCCCCGGATAAAGGTCCATTCGTCCGCCACGAATTGCTCGGTGACGCGCAGATCATGGCTACCGGTACCGGCCAGTCCCATCACATCCCAGTTATCGATAATCTCGACCTGGCTCGGCGGCAGTACCGCCGTGCGCGGCTTGGCGCCAGCCTGACCTGGGACTGCCGCACCAATGCCGACGCCGAGCATGTCCGCGCCCTTGCAACCGCTGGCGAATTTCCAGGTACCGTTGACGGTCCAGCCGCCATCGACCTGGACCGCTGGTTGAATCGGAAACAGGCCACCGGCAAACACCAGGTCCGGCGACTCGGCATACAGCTTGGCTTGGGTAGCCTTGGGCAAGGCCGCCAGATATACCGAAGCGGAACCAAAGCTGGCCACCCAGCCGACCGAGCCATCGGCCTCGGAAATCTTCTCCACCAATTGCAAGAAAGCGCTCGGCGCCAGTCCCGAGCCGCCAAAACAGGCTGGTGTCGCAGCGCGGAACACCCCCAGTTTTTTCAGCTTGGCGATGAATTCCCTGGGCACGTGACGCAAGCGACCGAACTCGTCGCGGCGGCTGCGAATTTCGCTGAATACTTGCGCCATGTCGTCTTCCTTTGCGGCATGAGCCGTAGCCGGCGCTTCCATTGTTTCCGATGAGGACATCTGATTCTCCCTGAGTGCATTGCCTTGAACCGCCGAGAGCGCCTGACAACATGCCAACGGCCATGCGCTCTCACATGCAACTGAGTGTAGGGATCGAACTGACCCGGTTCAATCAGGACGAATAGGCGTTTTTTAGGTAAAAGCAACGGGGTGTCTAAAGAAATCCCCTAGGCACTTTGGCAATACTGCGCACCACAAACGCCGTACCACACACGGCCCGGCGGGCACCTCTATAATTAGCGCTAGCTTGCACGCCGGTGACGGAGCACCGGCGTCAGCTTCCCTTATTTTTTTCTGGACCAGCACATGCCTTCTGAATCACCCATTGTTGATCCGCTTGCCGTCGCGCCCGCTGCATTTGCACTGCAAGACTTCCAGCGCATGATGGAAGCGTTGACCATGTGCATCATCCTGCACGACGCCGACACCAAATCGATCCTGTGGGCCAATCCCTCTGCCTGCGACGTGCTCGGCTTCACGCTGGAAGAATTGCTGCCGCTGAAGGCGCCCGACATGAGCCGGCGCTCGCACGAGTACCGCCGCGAGATCGGGCGCCAGTGGCTGCATGGCGCGGTCTTGCATGGCACCAATGTGGTCGAATGGTGTTATCGCGCCAAGAATGGCGAAGAGATTTTGTCGGAGGCCACGGCCACGCTGGTCAAGCTAGCGCAGCAGGATGTGATCATGGTGCAGTTCCGCGATATTGCGCGCGAGGAACAGATCAAGCGCGAAATGAAACGGCTGGAAAGCCGCCTCAAGGAATTCATGCAGGACTCCGACGAAGGGGTGGCGGTATTGCGCGCCGACGGCGGTATTGAATATATCAGCGACGCCGGCCGCAAGTTATTGGGGGTACGCCCCGGCCAGCCCACGCCCGGCAGTTTCACCGCGTTGTGCGAGCCCGAGTCGCGCGAGGAATTGCGCGAACTGCTGACGCTGGCCTTGCCGGATGCAATTTCGTTTCCGATCCGCTACCAGATCGTGCTAAAGAACGGCCAGCGGCGCTGGCACCATGCCTCGTGCCGCTATATCGAGATTGAGAACGACCTCAAGGGCCACCTGCTGCATTTCCGCGATATCAGCGATCAGGTGGAAGCCGAAGATGCCCGTCGGCACAATCAGGCGGCGCTGGAATACCTGGCGCGCCACAACGCCATGGGCGAAATGGCCACCGCCATTGCACACGAACTGAGCCAGCCGCTGGCAGCGATCCGCAACTTTCTTGAAGGCGCCATGCTGCGCCTCAACAGTGTCGATCTCAGTACCGCTGCTGCGCGCGACAATATCCTCTGGGGCCTGGGCAGCGCGGCGCGCCAGGTTGATCATGCCGCCACCATCATCAAGAGCGTGCGCGAATACGTGGTCAAGCTGGAACAAACTGAAACCTTGATCGACATCAACGAAACGCTCAATGACGTGCGTTACTTTATCGAACTCAAGGCGGCCGACAGCGCAACCCGGATCGAGGTGCACCACAGCGACGACAAGCTCATGGTCAGTTGCGAGAAAGTCTTGATTGGTCAGGTCATTCTCAATCTGGCCTTCAATGCAATTGAAGAGATGAGCGGTTTTACCGCTACCTCACGGCGTGTGACGATCCGCTGCGAACGGGTCGCCAACACCGCCCTGATCACGGTAACCGACCAGGGCGGCGGCATCGAGGCGGGCCAGCATGAACGGATTTTCGACGGCTTCTTTACGTCCAAGGTGAGCGGCAACGGCATTGGATTGGCATTGTGCAAGAACATCATTGCGCGCCATCGCGGTGATATCTGGGCGCAGCCTGCGGCGTCGGGCGGCACCAGTTTTTGCTTCGCCTTGCCGTTGGTGAAAAACGACAGCTGAGAAAATAATTTAAAAAATAATCAGCGCGCCGTATTGGTGACCTGCGCATCGTTGTCGCACTTGCATGGTGCTGCAAGGATTTTCCGAGGTCTGATTGGCCGTAAGTCTGCACCAAGTTTTTGCAAAGCCGATCTTGAGAAAAGCCTTTTAAGTTAACGCAGATTTGCAGCTGCACAAAAATCAGCCTTGCTTATGTTTTTGATTGATCGCATCAATTTGATCAATCACCGCCCCGTTCCTTACCATCCTCCCTACATAACGTGACTCAGTCGTCGTGATCCGCGAGCGGTCGGCGCGTTGTGTTCAGCGCATATCTACCTGCCTCTACTATTACATTACCGGGAGTTACCTCACATGAACATGAAACTGCTAGCCGCCGCCACGCTCGCGGCCGCCACGGGGATGGCCCACGCAGCCGATTCAGTCACTATCTACGGCTTGATCGATCTGGGCCTAACCAATTACTCCAATACGCTGACCACCGGCAAGTCGTCGCTGCTGCGTATGGATAGCGGTATCGCACAAGGCAGCCGTATCGGCTTCAAGGGCACCGAAGATCTGGGCGGCGGCCTCAATGCCTTCTTCACCTTGGAAACCGGTTTCAATGCGGACGATGGCACGCTGGGCCAAGGCGGCGCGATTTTCGGCCGTCAATCGTTTGTCGGCTTGGGCGATCAAAAGCTGGGGAGCATCAGTCTCGGTCGTCAATACGACTTCATGTCCAACCTGGGCGGCCAGTACGCCATGGGCGCCTTGTCGCCAGCAGGTTCGTTCGGCTGGGGTCTGCATGCCGATGCAGCGCATGCTGCTGTCATGAACGACCATATCTATGCCGGTGACCGCACCAACAATTCGATCAAGTACAACAGCGCCAAGATGGCCGGCTTCACCGTCGGCGCCATGTATGGCTTCGGCGAAGTCGCTGGCAGCACCGTTGCCAGCCGCACCATCAGTGCCTACGGCCAGTACGACAATGGCCCGTTCAGCGGCGGCCTGGCTTACACCGATGTCAAGAATGCGACCGGTACCGATTCGACCCGCATGTATGGTCTTGGCGCCACCTATAAGCTGGATGCATGGACGCCGTTCGGCGTCTTGACCCAGGTCAAGAGCACAGCCACCAACGCCAAATACACCAACTATGAACTCGGTACCGTGTATGCGTTGACGGCATTGTGGGATTTGAGCGCGGCGTACCAGATCCAGACCCGCAACCAAGGTGTGGCCGGCGCCAAGGCACTGGTGGCAATGGTCGACTACAAGATCTCCAAGCGCACCGACCTGTACTTCGGCGCCGTGTATGACCGCGACAAGGGCGCCAATGCGTATCCCGTATTCGGCGGCGGCATCCAGTCCGGCACTGGCGTGCAAACCGCTGTGCGTTTAGGCATGCGTCACCGCTTCTAAGCCCGAAGTCTGACCGTATCGACCTGAACCATGACGCCCGCCGCTGGTGGGCGTCATTGCTTGGCTCTCAGGATGAGCGCCCGTACTCTTGCAGCAAACCGACGATCAACTGCCGCAACCAACTGCTGCCGGCGTCACTGTCGAAATCTGCATGCCAGTGCAAGGTCACATCCACGGCAGGAATGTCGACCGGCAATTGATACACCACGAAGTCGCCATGGCCTTCGCTCTGGAACATGCGGGCAATGCGCAGCGGCAACGTGGCAGCCAGGTCCGAGCGCGCCAGGATGCGCGGCAAGACCGAGAAGTGTGGAATATCGAGGCCGATTTTTCTATGAATGCCCAAGGTGCGGAACGAATCTTCCACCTGCTGGTGACTGCTCTCTGCCGATTGCACCAGCACGTGCGACATCGCCAGAAATTCATCGAGCGCCAACTGCTCGCCCTGTGGCAAGCCGTCACGACGGCGCGTCATGCACACATACGACTCCCGAAACAGCAATTCATAATGCGTCAGCGGCTTGAGCGCCGGCAGATTGCCGATGGCAAAATCGAGCCGGCCAGTGCGCAAAGCTTCTTCGATCTGGGCCGACGCCACCTGCTCCACATGCAAGCGCGTGGACGGCGCCAACTCATTCAATTGCTCGCACACCGGCGGCAAGAACACCATTTCCGCCACGTCAGTCATCGAGGCTCGAAACACCCGCGTACTGCTCAGCGGATCAAAGCGCTCGGCATAGCGCAGCGCATCCTGTACCGCCTGCAAGGCACGACTGATCGGCTTGGACAACTCGACTGCGGTCGGCGTCGGCTGCATGCCCTCCTTGGTGCGAATGAACAAGGGATCGTCGAAGATCAGGCGCAAACGCCCCAGCGCATAACTGACCGCCGGTTGCGACAAGTGCAGCCGATTACCGGCCTGGGTCAGGCTGCGCTCGTCGGCAATCGCCTGAAACACGCGCAGCAGGTTGAGATCCATGTTGTTGAACGTTGCCATTATTTTCCCCCTCAGGAATGGTGCAATTTTTCATGGCAACGCGCTCCAACGTCGACCAAATCCAAGTCGAATACCAAAATTAGTCGTATTTATTTTGGAGATATCTTACATGAATTTGATCTATTTTGATGCGACTTCTAAAATTGGTCCCATTGATTTGTCGCGCACCTCGTCTGCGTGCACCCAGTGCCAGCCACACGGCCAGCCTGAACGAGCAGCACTTTATTGTTAACTGGATGCAGCCATGACACCTGAACACCTCCTGCAAGCCCTGGCCGCGCTCCAAGCGCGTGTGACCGCAGTTGAAGACGAGCGCGCCGTGCGCAATGTGTTGGCGCGCTACATGAAGCTGTGCGACCAACCTTGCGTCGATCACGATACCCCGCAACTGGGTGCGCTATTTACCCCGCAAGCCATTTGGGAAGGCGTCGGTACGCTGTACACGCAAACCTTCGGTCGCCAGCAGGGGCGCGCAGCGATTGTCAGCTTCCTGGGCGGCTACCTGGCACCGCTGTCGACCCACTTCAAGATGAATGCCCATTTCCTGACTGCCGATGCCGTAACAGTCAGCGGCCAGACCGCCCATGGTCAATGGGTCATGCAGCAAGTATCAACTTACGAGGACGGCCGCTCGGAACTGATCGGTGCGCGCCTGACCATCGACTTCAGCAAACAGGAAGGCGTCTGGCAAATGGCGCACTTCCGCACGCAACGCCTGTTTTGCATGCCCTGGGATGCAGCCGGCAAGTTCACCGACACGCTTCCAACGAAAGACGCCTGACCATGTCACCCACCACCGTACCCGGCAGCCACAACGCGCTGGTCGCCCGTTTCCATCTGGGCGGCAGTGGCCCTAGCGTGGCCATCAAGGATTGCCTCGACATTCAAGGCATGCCCACGCGTGGCGGCAGTGCAGCCTTGGCCGATGCCGCCCCCGCCAGCAGTCACGCCGATGTGGTGCGCCATCTGCTCAACGCTGACTGGCAAATCATCGCCAAGGCCAACATGCACGAACTGGCCTACGGCATGACCGGCATCAACGATTGGAGCGGCACCCCGGTCAATCCGCAAGATCCGGCGCGCATGCCCGGCGGTTCCTCCAGCGGCTCAGCGGTAGCAGTCGGTGCCGGCCTGGTCGATGTTGCCATCGGCAGCGACACCGGCGGCTCGATCCGTCTGCCGGCGGCCTGCTGCGGCGTGATCGGCTTCAAGCCGACCTATGGCCGCGTCAGCCGCGTCGGCGCCTATCCGCAACGCAGTACGCTCGATTGCGTCGGTCCCTTTGCACGCAAGATGTCGCTCATTGCCAAGGTCATGGCCGCGATCACTCCCGGCTTCGACCGCACCCGCGCCAGCACCGCACAAGCCAGCGCACGGGTGCGCCTGGTGCGCACCAACAGCGACGCCAGCATCATCAATGCCATCCAGGAAGCCTTCAACAGCACCGGCTGGCAAGGCGAAACCATCACCCTCGAAGGCATGCAGGAAGCCTTCGACGCTGGCATGGTGCTGATCAATGCCGAAACCTACGCGGCCTTCGGTCAGTTGACCGGCCAGGGCAAACTGGGGGCCGATATTGAAAAGCGCCTCAGCGCTGCCGGCAGCACCAGCGAGGCCGCCATTGCCAATGCCGAAGTGGTGCGCGCCATGTTCAGCGCCACCGTGGACGCCGCCCTGCAAGATGCCGATGCTCTGCTGCTGCCGAGCCTGCCGCAATTGCCGCCGACACTGGAAGCGATCCGCAACGGCACCTCCGTACTCACGCTCAGTTCGTTGGTGCGCCCGTTCAATCTGAGCGGCCATCCGGCCTTGAGCATTCCGGTACCGTTGCCTGGCACGGCGCTGTTTGCCAGCCTGCAATTGGTCGGCCGCAAAGGCGACGACGAAAAACTGTGCGCGCTTGGCCTGCATCTGGAACAAATGCTGCAACAGACATTGCCACTGCACGCCGACTGAATCCGACTATTTCACCTGAATCATTGCAACACTATGGAGAACGCCATGAACGCACCGCTACGCTTCCATCCGAGAACGCCCGATTCTTCCTACGCCGATCTGGTGCAGGGCGCCGTCGTTGATCCATCGCTGTACACCGACGCGCAGATCTTCGAAGCCGAGATGGACAAGATTTTTTACAAGACCTGGGTCTGGGTCGCGCATGAAAGCGAATTGCGCAATCCCGGCGACTTCAAGACCGCCCAGATCGGCCGCCAGCCGGTCATCGTGGTGCGTGACAAAAGCGGCAAGGTCAACGTATTGGAAAACCGCTGCCGCCATCGTGGCGCCACCGTCTGCGAAAAGCACAAAGGCAATGCCACCGGCTTCACCTGCCCGTATCACAGCTGGTCTTACGGCCTGGACGGCAAGCTGCGCGGCCTGCCCTATCCAGAAGGCTATGAAGACGTCATCGAAAAATCCGACCTGCCGCTCAACAGCCTGCGCGTGGGCATTTACGGCGGCATGATTTTCGCCAGCTTCAAGCAAGACATCGAACCTCTGGAAGACTTCCTCGGTAACGCCCGTCACTGGATCGACCTGTTCATGAAACAAGGTGCCGGCTTCAAGATCAAGACCCAGGGCGAACACAAATTCAGCTTCAAGGGCAACTGGAAAATCCAGTTGGAAAACACCACCGACGGCTATCACTTCCCGGTCGTGCACAAGACCTTCTTGCAATCGGTCGATGCCGAAACCTCGGAAATGCTGTCCTTCATGACCGACGACCAGTCGATCACGCGTTCGCTCGGCAACGGCCACAGCGTCATGGTGATGGTGCCGGAACACGTCGACCTGGACCTCGATGACGGCAGCGAGCCATTGCAGGAACGCTTCAGCCACATCACCGAAGAACTGTCCAAGACCATGCCGCCGGAGCAGGTGCGCCGCATTGTGCGCTCGTTGCACGGCGCCGGTTTCAACCTGAACCTGTTCCCCAATGTGGCGATGTCGATGTCGTTCTTCCGCGTCTTGCATCCGGTGTCCGTGACCGAAACGCAGATTCGCCACATCGCGCTGGGCATGGATGGTGGTCCGGACATCGCCAACCGCGAACGCCTGCGCATCCACGAACACTTCCAGGGTCCATTCGGTTTCGGCAGTCCCGATGACGCCGAAGCCTGGGAACGCGTGCAGACCGGCTCCTATGCTGGCCGTGACGCACCGATCCTGGTCAATCGCGGCCTCAACCGTGAATGGGTGGACGACAACGGCGACAAGGTATCGCACTCGACCGATGAAACCGGCATGCGCGAAGCGTATGCCATGTGGAAAAAGATGATGGAGCAATGATGATCAATACCGACAGCCTGCAAGGCTTTTCTGAACCGATGGCCCGTGCCATTGCGTTCGTCTGGCAAGAAGCCGAAATCCTGGACAAGAAAGACTACGCTGCCTGGTCGGCACTGTGGGCCGACGACGGCCACTATGTGGTGCCGATCGATCCCGAGACGACAACTTCGAAGCCCAGTTGAACTATGCCTACGACGATGCACGCATGCGCAAAATGCGCATCGAACGTCTGACCTCCGGCTTCGCCATGTCGGCCGCCGATGCATCGGCGACAGTGCGCACGGTGTCACGTTTCGTGCCAGTACACTTGAGTGCTGAATTGGTGGAAATCAATTCGGCGCAAGTATTGGTCGGTTACAAGCGTCAGGCACATACCCTGTTCGTCGCCAATCTGACGCACCGTATCCGCTTCACTGCCGAAGGTCCGAAGCTGGAGCAAAAGGTGGTACGTCTGATCAATGCAATGGACGCGCTCAACGCCCTCGGCTTCCTGTTGTAATTTCTTTGTTCATCGTCTGGCCCGCATCATGAAACTAATCGTAGACAAGATCACCGACGAAACCGGCGATATCCGTTCCTTCCGCCTGGTCAGTCCGGATAGCGCCGCTTTGCCGCAGTATGAGCCGGGCGCGCATATCGACGTCACCGGTCCCACTGGCGTCATGCGCCAATATTCCTTGTGTGGTCCGCTCGACGATGTGCATGCCTACACCATCGCGGTCAAGAAGGAAGTCGCGTCACGCGGTGGCTCGGCGGCCTTGCATGATGCGGTGCAGACCGGCACGCTGCTGGAAGTGGGCCTGCCGCGCAATCTGTTTGCACTCGACGCCAATGCCAGCGCGCATGTGATGTTCGGTGCAGGCATTGGTGTGACGCCGTTGTTGAGCATGGCTTATCGCCTGCTGGCCAAGGGTGAGCAATTTACTCTGCATTATTTTGTGCGGGCGCGTGAGCATGCGGCGTTTGCCGACCTGCTGGATGCGCCACCGTTTGCCGGCAAGGTGCGTTTCCACTATGGCGTGCTACCAGCTGACTTGACACACTATCTGCAAGCCTGTCTGGATGCAGCGCCAGCACACGCGCATGTCTACACCTGCGGCCCGGCACCGTTCATGGATGCGGTGGTGGCTAGTGCGGCACGCAACCGGCCGGAGGAAGCGATTCATCTGGAGCATTTCCAGGCGGCAGTACCTGTTGCTGCCGCCGCTGGCGCCAGCGGTGATGCTGCTTTTGAGATCAAGCTGGCCAGCTCGGGCAAGGTGTTGCAGATTCCGATTGGCATTCCCATTGTCGATATCCTGAGCCAGAACGGCATTGATATCGATACCTCTTGCCGTGAAGGCATTTGCGGCACTTGCGTGGTGCCACTGCTGGAAGGCGAACCCGATCATCGCGACAATTGCTTATCGAAGAAAGAGAAAGCCGCCAACGATCAGATTTGCACTTGTGTTTCGCGGGCGCGATCAGGGTTGCTGGTACTGGATTTGTGATTGTTGACATACAGGATTTTTCCTTCTCTGCTGCATGGAATTTCTTTGGACGCGCTTGCCGGGCCAGTCCCGCAAGCGCGTTCGAGAATGAAAAAATCAGCAGCAACAACTAGCCACTAAGCAAGCGCATTCAGCAAAGTAATCTGCTCATCGGCAGCCTCACACAGTAACCCGCTCGCCGCCACCGACAAGCGAAACAACGCCACCGCATCGGCTCGGCCGATAGCCGGCGCAGAAATCTCCCCAAGCCCATCGTCGAGATTAATCTCACGCACCAGATCGCTGGAATAAATGATTTGCAGACAGGCATGCACACCGGCGGCGATATCGCGCGTGCGCTCCACAAAACCGGCACGGCGATCCTGTTGCCCTGGGCCGTGAATCCAGCGAAAGTCTTGATGTGTTGGGGGAATGGATTGATGATCAGACGTGCAATGACAAGACATACTCAACTCCTTGCGCAGTAAGTGACACCGCAACGCCCCGCTTCCAAACGGGGTGGGCGGCAAATGACAAGGTTGGAAGACCGGTGCACAAGGAACCCGGCAGGCCTAAGCCTCCCTGCCACTACCGCCCAGAGAGAACGACATTGTACAGACGAAAAAACCGCCGGGTCGGCGGATGTCCGCCTTGTGCGTACGAGCTTCCAAACTCGGCCCCCTTTTTTTCAGGAGCGCGCAAAGTATCAATCGGGCAAGATGGGAGCGTCTATCAGATTTCGCACATGCGTTCGCACATGCGATGCGCAATGAACCTTACGACCAACTCAAGCCGCCATGCGCTTGACCTTGTGAAACAGGCGGTTGAAGTAGATCAGACTATCCTTCTCCTCGCTGACCCGAATATCATCAAGCTCCACAAACATCACCGAGTGCGAGCCAACTTCCTTGAACTCCTTGATGCGCCCCTGCAACTTGACCAAGGCATCGCGCAACATCGGCTGCGGCTGATCGGGTTCCCACAGATCCCAGGCAAAGCGCTCCTCCATTGCTACCTTAGTCGCGCCAGAAAAATGCAGCGCCAGTTGCTCCTGCTCATCGCTGAGCACGTTGACGCACAAGCGACCATTTTTCCTGAACAAATCATGCATGGCACTGCCACGATTGATGCAGACCAGAATCGTCGGCGGTGAATCTGTCACCGAGCACACCGCACTGGCGGTAATGCCGCAACGTCCGGCGCTGCCATTGGTGGTAATGATGCTCACTGCTGCGGGCAGATGCGCCATCGCATTGCGAAATGCCAACTGTTCCTGGCTCAAAGTGGTCACGCCTGTGGCGCTCATGCTGGACTCCCGAATGACTGCTGACATGACAGCCAAACACTAGCTGCCTGACCGATCCGGTGCATCTGCAACAGCAATGCCCCATCCCGGTTACCTGATCATCAGAGTAAAGCAAGCGGCCGCCCCAAACCATTCGATCAACTACCACCGGCAACGGGGAATCCCGCTAAGCATCTAGGTAGTTTTACCTAGATTTGACCGCGAAAAATGTCAGTGCGGCAAGTAAATCCCGGTTCTGCCTTCAGCACAGCGCCGCCACCAAACATTCTGCCATTCAGGTCTGTTTTTTGCTTTAGATCAAAGACAAAGTCATCGCTGGTGCCGACACCGTTGCCGCGCAGCGATCGCCTTGAAGAATTAGCCAATCACCTGAGGGATGCAAGATGGATACCAATACCCCCGTGGTGTATATCGTCGATGACGATGACGCCGTTCGCACTTCACTGGCCTGGTTGCTCAGCTCAGTCAATATTCGCACCGAATGCTTTGCCGGTCCCGATGCTTTTTTGAAAGCCTTCGACGCCAACAGTCTGAGCTGCCTGATCCTCGATGTGCGCATGCCCGAAATCAGCGGCTTCCAGTTGCAGGAACGGCTCACCGAAATCGGTGCCGACATTCCTGTCATTTTCGTCTCGGGCCACGGCGATATTCCGATGTCGGTGCGCGCCCTGCGCAATGGTGCCGTCGATTTTCTGGAGAAGCCGTATAACTCGCAGCAGATGCTGGAACGCATTCAGGTTACTCTCAAGAGCGTGGCCGGCAATCGCCACGCGCGCGAACGCCGCCTGCAATTGCAGGCCAAGCTCAAGACACTGACTACCCGTGAACGTGAAATCATGGAAAAGGTGATTCTCGGCGCATCGAGCAAGATCATCGCCCGCGATCTCAACATCAGCGTCAAGACGGTCGATGTGCATCGCGCCAGCATCAAGGACAAACTCGGTTGCCAAAGCACCGCCTCGCTGGTGCGCGACGTGCTGCTCGATCTCGGCCAGGATTTTTTAAAGGCAGCGTGATGCGCGTGCGGTCACAACCGGGCGCGGCCTAGCGCCTGCGCATCGACGCCAAAACTGGCGGCATGTGCAGGTATCGGCAAGCCGCGCAACAGCGCTGCATAGACTTCGCCTGCAGCAGGCGCGGTCTGAATACCATAACCACCCTGCCCTGCGGCCCAGAAAAAGCCTGCCACCTGGTCGTCAAAACCTCCGACAAAACTGCCATCGGCAACAAACGAACGCAAGCCTGCCCAGACATGGGACGGGCGACGAATCTGCAACGTTGTGTTGGTTTGGATGTGATCAATGGCGATGGCGATGTCCAGCTCTTCGGCCTGCACATCGTGCGGCGGCACCGGATCGGCATTGGCCGGCGAGCCCATGAGCAGACCGGCATCCGGCTTGACGTAAAACGACTCATCAACGCGCGCGAACATCGGCCAGGCGGCACTGTCGAGGGCGGCGTCAACGGCAAAGGTCAAGGCCGAGCGGCGCTTCGGCACCAACCCGATTGGCGCCGCACCGGCCAACGCGCCAATCTCATCGGCCCAGGCACCGGCGGCATTGATCACAACAGGGGTGTTGAATTGCCCTTGCGAAGTCGTCACCTGCCACTGCTGATCGGTAAACAGCAAACCCTGTACCTCGGCGTCGCACACCACGCGTGCGCCAGCGGCCCGCGCACCGCGCAGGAAACCTTGATGCAAGCCATGTACGTCGATGTCGGCGGCGTCTGCTTCATAGATCGCACCGGCGACCAGTTCGGGCCGCAACACCGGTACGCGCGCGCAGGCTTCGGCGGCACTCAGGCGTTCTACCTGATCGCTGACCGAACGCACGATGGCTTCATGCGCATCGAGTTCGGCCAATTGATCGGGACCAGCGATGAACAGCGCGCCACGCGGCGTGAGCAAGGGATGATCGGTAAAACCGGCCGGCGGCGCATCGAAGAAGTCACGACTGGCGCAGGTCAATGCCCGCACCTGCGGCGGACCGTAGCTGGCCATATACAGCGCCGCCGAACGACCGGTGCTGTGATAGCCGGGCTGCGACTCACGCTCCAGCAAGGTCACGCTGGCATGCGGCGCCAGCCAGTAGGCAATCGAGGCTCCGGCAATGCCGCCGCCGATGATCAGGTAGTCCACGGAGGAGGATGGATGAACGTGCATAACAGCTTTCCTTCAAACGAAAATCAAATCATTGATCACAATTGGCTGGCCCACGGCGCGCTTGCGACCTGCGCTAAAAACGATCCCAACGGTAGGCGCGACAGTCGATTGCTGGTGTGCGCGCTGCGATCAAATCGCAAATGATCTGCGCGCAACCGCTGGCCATGGTCCAGCCCATCGCACCGTGGCCGCAATTGAATAGCAGATTGGCATGGCGGCTGCGCCCCAGGATCGGAATGCCATCGAGCGTCATCGGCCGCTGGCCGACCCAGCGCCACAGCCGCGGACTCCACCAGCGTATCACGCCAAGGCCGTCAGCCTTGCCGAACAGACTGCGGATGAACACGCCGACGGCACCTGGCTCGGACCAACTGAAACAATGCCCGGGCGAAATCAACCCGGCATTGGCAAAACTGGCGCCTTGCGCCGGTTCGCTGGCGGCTTCATAGACATCGACGCGATGGCCGGCTTCGGCCAGCTTGAGCGCTGTACTCAGACCGACCACACCAGCACCAATGACGACGACATGCTGGGCTTGGCGACTGTTTGGCATGACTAAAACTGCTTACGCCGCCACGATGACGGCGACTTCGACATCGAGTCCCGGCAACATCAGCAAGGCTTGCACGCAGGCGCGCGCCGGCGCATGTCCGCTTGGAATCCATTGATCCCAGACGCCGTTGAAGGCAGAGAAATGCGCCGGGCTACTGAGCCAGACATTGGCACTGACGATTTTTTCGCGCTTGATATCCTGTGCGATCAGCAAGGCGTCGATCTTGGCCAGTACTTCTTTTGTTTGTTGTTCAATCGGGCTGCCGGCATTGTTCGCTACCTGACCGGACAGGAAGGCGAAGCCATTGGCCAGAACCACTTGGCTCATACGGGCGTTGGTGTTGATGCGGATGATATTGCTCATGGTGCGGTTTCTCAAGTGGGTAATCAAATAAACAAGTGGTGTCAGACAGCCGGGGCGCTGGCCGCCTGTTCGGCGAAGGCACTCGCCAGTGGTGGATGCGTCACAATCGATTTGAGGTCGACCTGGCTACGACGCAGCGCGTTCAGATTCGGCCGCGGGCGGCGCAGTTCGGCACTGCTGTCGAATAACTGTTCCAGCGCAGCGGCGCAGCCAAGCAGGTATTTGTCAGCGCGGAAACCGCCGGTGACTTGCAGACCGAATGGCATCTGTCTGTGATCGACGCCGCAGGGCAGCGAAATCGAAGGATTGGTGGCCAGTGTCACTACGTAGGTGAGTGCCAGCCAGCGGTAATAATTCTCCAGCGCGACGCCGTTGATTTCCTTGAGATAGAGCTCGCTCCACGGGAACGGCGACACCGGCGTGGTCGGCGAGAGGATCAGATCAACATCGGCGAACTGCCCCTGGAAGCGGCGGAACAGGCGCGTTTGCTCGCCCTGGGCCCAGGCGCTATCGGCCAGCGTCATGGCGGCGCCAAGTTCATAGTTGGCTCGGGTGTTCGGTCCCAATGAAGAGGGATCGCGGCGATAGGCAGCTTCAAAACCGGCGACGAAACTCTCGGCGCGGATCACGTCGAAGCAACGATGCGCTTCGCCCATGTCGATGTTGACTGGTTCGCAGGATTTCACATACGGGCTGATGGCGGCGATCTTGTTGCGAAACACTTGGCGGATGCCATTGTCGACATCGCACACGCCGAAATCTTCGGTGTAGCCGATGCGCAGTTGCGACAGATCGATCTGCGGCAACGCGGCAAACGGATCGTCACCCAGCGGATAGCTGAGCGGATCGGTCAGGTCCATGCCAGCGGTGGCACGCAATTGCAGTACCGTATCGGCTACCGTGCGCCCCATGGGGCCGACCACGGAAATCGGCGTCCAGCCGAGCAGCTTGCGTTCGCTCGGCACCAGGCCTGGCGACGGACGGAAGCCGACCACTCCGCATTTGGCCGCTGGAATACGCAAGGAGCCACCGGTATCGGAGCCGCTGCATAAGGGCAGCAGATCGGTCGCCAGCGCGGCGGCCGAGCCGCCCGACGAACCACCGGCATTGAGCAGCGGGTTGAACGGATTACCGGTGGCACCCCAGACGGTGTTGCGGCTATTGGCGCCGGCGCCCATTTCAGGAATATTGGTCTTGCCGGCAACAATCGCACCGGCCGCGCGCAGTCTTGCCACCAGCGCATTGTCGCGTGTCGGGACATTGCCGCGATAGAGCGCCGAGCCATAAGTGGTCAGCAATCCGGCGGTTTCTTCCAGATCCTTGATGCCGATAGGCAGGCCATGCAACAAGCCCAAGGGCTGACCGGCCATGACCGCTTGTTCAGCTAGTTTGGCCTCACTGCGGGCGCGCTCGAAGCAGGTGGCGGTGACGGCATTGATACGCGGATTGAGGTCTTCAATGCGGGCGATGCAGGCGTCCAGCAATTCCACCGGGGAAAGCTGTTTTCTACCGATCAGTTCGCGCAGTTCAACTGCATTTTTTTCAACCAGATTGTGATGCAACATGAAAATCCTTGAATTGTCTTAAATGATCAGGCGTGCTGGGCGTATGCCGATCCCTTCATGGTGTGAATGAACAAACTGACCAGCACCGAGAAACAGGCCGCGGCGATCAGGAAGCCAAACGCATAGTCGTAGTTGCTAAAGGCGCTGACCAGAAAGCCGATCACCAGCGGTGAAATGAAACCGGCCGACTGGCCGCCCAGGTTGACCATGCCAATGCTGGAACCGATCAGATTGGCTGGCAGCATCTTGGTCGGCAAAGCGATACAGGTCGCCAGCACGAAGGATTTGAAGAAGTAGGCAATACACTGAAACGTAATCAGCGCCGCCACGCTGTCGGCGGTGTACATGCAGTAGACGAAGATGGCGGTCAGTACCGAGGCGCCGATCAGCAAATAACGTTCGCGGCCATCGAAGAAACGCGTCATGACCCAGCCGCCAATGGCAGTGGCAATACCGGCCAGCACATAGGGCAACGGCAACAGCAGGCCGACTGACTTCAGGTTGAGGCCGCGCTGGGTCATCAGATAGGTCGGCATCCAAGAGTCAAGCCCCTTGTTGACAATGCTCAGGCCGAACCAGACGGCAACGATCTGCCACATCAGCGGCATTTTCAGCAAGGCGCGAAACGCCTGTTTGTTGATTACCTTCTTTTCGGCATCCGCGGCGGTGTCGCCTTTGATTTGCTTGATCGGCTTGACCACGAACCAGTAGACCAGCGCAAACACCAGCCCGGCAATGCCGATGTAATGAAATACATTGCGCCAGCCAAAGGCAATGATCAGCGGCGCAATGATGAGCGGCGCCAGCATGCTGCCGACGTAATTGGATGACATCAGGAAAGAAGACATCTTGGGACGCTCTTCCTTGCCGAAGGTCTCGGCCACGCCCTTGACACTGGCCGCCGGGAAAGCACCTTCGCCGATGCCGAACACGAAGCGGATGATGACCAGACTGGAAATCGACCAGGCCATGCCGGTCACGCCGGTAAACACCGACCACAGCAGAATGGAAATGACAATCACCGGACGCGAGCCGAAGCGGTCGGCCAGCCAGCCGCCGGGCAGTTGCAACAAGGAATAACCGAGGAAAAAGCTGCTCAGCAAGATACCGAGATCGGAAGGCTTGAGCTGAAACTCGCTGGCAATATAGGTGGCCGCAAAGGTGATTGCAGCGCGGTCGATGTAAGACACGCACCAGCCCAGATATAACAAGGCCAGAACCAGATATTGGTACTTCCGTGACTCAGTTGCAGGCGACATGCTCGGTTTCCTTGCGTGGGATGGATGCGCTAATGCGACTCAACAGGAACGGCGTCTGTGATTGGAATCCATCGTACGACTACGCATGGTTTGCAACAAGAATAATGTTTAGAATAATCGATTGCCGATTCGGCAAACCACTCCTAAAATAAGGGCCATGACCAATACCCGTATCCTGCAAGAAACTGCCGTGCGCTACTTCCTCGAAGTGGTGCGACGCGGCTCGATCACGGAGGCAGCGTTGACGCTCAACGTGGCATCCTCGGCGATTAGCCGGCAGATTGCACGGCTCGAAGATGAACTCGACACACCTTTGTTCGAACGCGTCTCGCGCGGCATGAAGCCGAATGCCGCTGGCGAGCTGCTGGCGGCACATGCCTTGCGTGCGCAACTGGAAACCGAGCGTATCGGCAATGAATTGCTGGCCTTGAAGGGTTTGCGCCGCGGCGAGGTCAAGCTGGCCAGTACCGAAGGCTTTGCACTCGAGTTCCTGCCACGGGCGATTGAACATTTCCGCCGTCAGCATGGCGGTATCCGCTTCCATCTGTCGGTCGGCAATGCGGCCGAAGTGGCCGAGGCAATTCGCGCCGGGGCGGTCGATATCGGCCTGACATTCACCATGGCGCCAGACCGCGACATCAAAGTCGAGTATTCACAGAGCGCGCCGATTCTGGCGGTAGTCAATCCACAGCATCCACTGGCGGGCCGCAAGCAGGTCGGGCTGTCGGAATTGATCGGCTATCCGCTGGCCTTGCCGCAAAAAAACATCACCATGCGCCGCTTGATCGATGCCTGTTGCAGCCGCAAGAACCTGCTGCTGGAACCGGCGCTGAGCAGCGACTCCATCAATGCCTTGCTGGGTTTTGTATTGGCCACCGATGGCGTTGGCTTTTCGGCACATTTGCCGATCCGTAAGCTGATCGAGAATGGCGCATTGGTCGCCTTGCCGATCCGCGACCGTGACATGAATACCTTGCAGATGGAAATCCAGTCGCTGTCAGGCCGCACGCTGCCGCAGGCAGCGCGCGCTTTTCTCAATACCTTGATCACCCTGGCCAGTGGGGACCAATAGCGACCCATGCCGCAGGCTAGGCGGCCGACACAGCTAAGTAACGTTCGACCAGACGGGTCCAGTAGGCGCCGCCGATGGTGACATTTTCATCGTTGAAGTCATAGTGGGCATTGTGCAACATCGGCTTGCCGGCGCCATTGCCGACGCGCACGAAACAACCGGGACGCTGTTGCAGGTAATAGGCAAAGTCTTCGCTGCCGGCAATCGGGCCGAATGGCGAAATGACCTGTTCTTCGCCGACTAGCTCAATGGCTATCTGACGTGCGAACTCAGTCTCGGCGTCGGAATTGACCAGCACTGGATAACCATGGATGTAGTCGATCTCGGCGGTGGCGCCATAGCCTTCCACGTGGCTGTGCACCAGGGCGCAGATGCGTTGTTCCAGTAGTTGGCGCACTTCCGGTTTGAAGGAGCGTACGCTCAACTCCAACGTGGCATATTCCGGAATCACATTGGCAGCATGACCAGCATGCAAGGAGCCGACCGTGACCACGGCGGTTTCCATCGGGTCGATATTGCGCGAGACCACAGTTTGCAAGGCCATCACCAGACTGGCAGCGCTCATCAGCGGATCGATGCCCAGCTGCGGCCGTGCGGCGTGGCTGCCTTTGCCGAGCACCTTGATCTTGACGGTGTCACAAGCGGCCATAAAAGGTCCGGCGCGGAACATGAAGGTGCCAGTGGCGACGCCCGGATGGTTGTGCATGCCGAAAATGGCATCCATCGGGAAGCGTTCGAACAGGCCATCCTTGATCATCTGTTCGGCGCCGCTGTTGAAGCCAGCTTCTTCTGCTGGCTGGAATACCAGATAGACGGTGCCGTCGAAATTGCGCGTACGCGACAATTGCAGCGCCGCTGCCATCAACATAGTGGTGTGGCCATCATGGCCGCAGGCGTGCATCTTGCCGTGATGGGCACTGGCATAGCTCAGACCGGTCTGCTCATGGATCGGCAAGGCATCCATGTCGGCGCGCACGCCGATGCTGCGGGTGCTGGTACCGGCACGCAGCGTCGCCACCAGGCCATTGCCGCCGATATGGCGCGTGACCGTATACCCCCAGCCTTCGAGCCGGTCGCCGACCAGTTTGGCAGTATCGACCTCTTCGTAAGACAACTCCGGGTGCTGATGGAGGTGACGGCGGATACCGACCAATTCTTCCTTGACGTCGTCCAGATCACCGATCTGGCACAAAGCTGTACTCATGTGCTTGCTCCGTTGGGGGGTGTTATTTATTTGTCGACAGCAGCAGGTGCAAGCCCTCGCTTGCCCTGCCGGTCACTGATTTCAAGCCGCGGCGCGCTGCGTATGGACTTGCTTGCCTTGCTCTGCCAAATCCCAGAACAAGCCAGCCATCACTTGCAGCGACTCGCGCGACACGCTGGCAAGTATATGCTCGTTGGGCGCATGCTGTGAGCAGGCTGGATAAGAGTGCGGTACCCACAGTGTGGGCAAACCGAGCACATCGGCAAACACGTCGTTGGGCAGCGAACCGCCCAGGTTCGGCAACAAGGTCGGCTGCTTGCCGCTCGACTGCTGCATCGACGCCAGACCCCAGCGCACCCAGTCATCGTCGGGATTGAGACGGGTGGCGTTGAACTGCACGCCCGACAAGCTGACTTCGACATCGGTGTAACCATGGGCATGCAAATGGGCGCGGATGTTGTCGAGGAAATTCTTGTCATCGCTGCCAACCACAAAACGAATCTGGCAATGCGCCGAGGCATGGCCGGGAATTGCATTGACCGGCGCTTCTGGATTGCCGGTCTTGAAGGCCAGCACTTCCAGCGTGTTCCAGCCGAAGACGCGTTCGGCCGGTGTCATGCCAGGCTCGCCCCAGTGTGGATCGACTTCCGGATCAGTTGGACCGCCGCCGACTTCAACGCCGACCAGCGCATTGCGCACGCTTTGCGGCAGCGATTGCGGCAACAGGCTGGGCACGCGGATACGGCCCTTGCCATCAACCAGGCAGGCGATGGCATTAGCCAGTCGCACACCGGGGTTGCGCAGCAGGCCGCCCCAGTTGCCGGAGTGATGACCGCCATCGCGCAAATTGACACGCAAGTCAAAATTGCAGCCGCCGCGCGAACCGAGGAACATGGTCGGTGTAGCGGCATTGACGCGCGGGCCATCGGAGGCGATGAACAGGTCCGCCTTGAGTTTGTCCCGATATAGTTCGGCAACTTCCTTCAAACCGGATGAGCCGGTTTCTTCGCCCATTTCCAGTATCACTTTGACGTTGTAACCGAGCTTGCCGTCGCGCAGCTTCATGACTTCCGTCAGTGCGGCGAAATTGATGGTGTGTTGCGCCTTGTTGTCGGCGGTGCCGCGACCATACCAGCGGTCGCCGTCGACCACGATTTCCCATGGGCTGAGACCGGCGCGCCATTGCTTGTCGTAACCGCGCACAACATCGCCGTGACCGTAGGTCAGCAGCGTGAAGGCGGCATCGGCTTCGAGGCGTTCGGCCAGCAGGAACGGGCTGCCATCGGGCAGTGGATTGTCGATCACCTGGCAGCTAAAACCGAGACCTTGCAATTCGGGGATGATTTCCTGTTGCAGGTAGTCATACAGAATCGGACGGCTGGCGGCTTCCTGGCTTTCGGTACGGATCGCGACCCGACGTTGCAAGGTCGCCATGAAACGGCCATCGTCGAAATAGGCGCTCGCCTGCGCGATGGCTTGTGCTCTGCTCATTTTTTGCTCCTCGGTATATTAGTGTTGTGCGGTTCAATAAGGTAGGGATCAGGCCGCTACGGCCAGTTCGGGGATGCCCAGACCCGGTTCGGGTGTGAGCGCCGAGGCCAGCAGCATGCGGGTATACGGATGGCTGGCTTCGGCAAAAATCTTTTCGCGGGTTTCCAGCTCGACGATGCTGCCCTTGTACATCACGGCAACGCGATCGACCAGATGCTCGACCACTGCCAGATCGTGGCTGATGAACAGGTAGGTCAAGCCGAATTCGGCCTTCAGGTCGAGCAGCAGATTGAGAATCTGCGCCTGCACCGAAA
The DNA here is from genome assembly GCA_026225475.1 of Duganella sp. GTDB lineage: Bacteria > Pseudomonadota > Gammaproteobacteria > Burkholderiales > Burkholderiaceae_D > Herbaspirillum. Next base: position 62,844 of record JAMFSU010000011.1, on the reverse strand, counting down.
CATCCAGTGCCGAGGTCGGTTCGTCGCAGATCAGGATGTCCGGTTGCAGGATCAACGCACGCGCAATCGCCACGCGTTGGCGCTGGCCGCCTGAGAGTTGATTCGGATATTGCGTGTGGGTGCGTTCTGGCATGCCGACCAGATCGAGCATGCGGCGCACTTCCTTGCGCTGTTCGGCAGCGTTGCCGATACCATGCAGTTTGAGCGGCAGACCGACGATCTCGCCCACGGTCTTGCGTGGATTGAGCGAAGAATACGGGTCCTGGAAAATCGGCTGGATGTGGCGGGCGTTTTCCTTGCGCAAGGTCGGATCGACTTCCTGGCCGTTGATCAGCACATTGCCGGCGCTGGGCTGCAACAAGCCTAGCAGCATCTTGGCCAGAGTACTTTTGCCGCAGCCGGATTCACCAACCAGTCCCAAGGTTTCGCCGCGATACAGGCGCAGCGAGACATCATTGACGGCGCGAATTTCACCGGGCGCCTGAAACATGCCGCGCTTGACGGCGTAGACCTTGCTGAGCGCGCACAATTCGAGCGCAATATCATTAGCGGCGTAGTCGATGGTCATGCAATCACCTCTTGCGCCGCAGCGGCGTTGAGTTTGAGGCAGCGCGCCAAGTGGCTCTGGTCGCCGTGGGTATCGATCAATTGCGGATCCTGTTCACAGTCGCTGTCGGCCAGGGAACAGCGGTTGCGGAAAGCACATCCGCTGACCTTGCCCACCAGACTCGGCACCACGCCGGGAATCGCTTGCAGATGCGTGCCCGGCAGGGTCTTGCCACGCACCGGAATGCAACTGAGCAAGCCGCGGGTATAAGGATGCTCGGGCTGTGCAAACAAGTCATCGACGGCACTGGTTTCTACGACTTGACCGGCATACATCACCGCCACGCGGTCGGCGATGCGCGACACCACGCCCAGATCGTGTGTGATGAAGACGACGGCGGTGCCAAATTCGCGTTGCAGTTCGCGGATCATGCGCAGGATTTGCGCTTGTATCGTGACGTCGAGTGCCGTGGTCGGTTCGTCGGCAATGATCAGGTCCGGGCTGCACATGAGCGACATGGCGATCATCACGCGTTGGCGCAGGCCGCCAGAGAGTTGATGCGGGTATTGGCGCATGCGGTCTTCGGCATTGGCAATGCCGGTCCGATGCAACAGGTAGATTGCCCGTTCGCGTACTTCAGCGCGGCTCACGCCGGGTTGCTCCAGCATTGCTTCGCACAACTGATTCCCCAGCGTATAGGACGGGTTGAGCGAGGTCATCGGCTCCTGGAAAATCATCGACATGCGGCGACCACGCAATTGGTTGCGCTGCTTTTCCGGCATGGTCATGAGATCGACACCATCGAACAGCAGGTGGTCGGCGCGGCAGATCGCCTTGCGCGGCAGCAGGCCCATCAAGGCCAGCGACGTCATCGACTTGCCGCAGCCGGATTCCCCCACCAGACACAGCATTTCGCCGCGCTTGACCTGGAAGTCGATGCCGCGCACGGCATGCAGCATGCCGTTCTCTGTGGGCAGATCGACCTGCAGGTTTTTTACATCGAGCAAGACACTCATGGCGTACTCCCGCTAGTTGTCATCATCGTGGTCATTGGTTCGCCATCAATTGCGGCCGTCCGGCGCATTGGCATCGCGCAGGCCATCGCCGACCAGGTTGATCGCCAGCACCAGCGTCGCCAGGGCGACACCGGGGATGACAATCACCCACGGCTTGAAAAACATGTAGGACTTGCCTTCCGAGACCATCAGGCCCCACGACGGGGTCGGCGGTTGCACGCCCAGGCCGAGGAAGGACAAGGTGGCTTCGAGCAGGATCGCATGCGCCATTTCCAGCGTGATCACGACGATCAGCGCACTCATGATGTTGGGCAGAATCTCGCGCACCAGAATGTAGGATGTGGAAGCGCCGATGGCCTTGGCAGAGGCGATGAATTCGGCATCGCGCAACTGCTGCGTGGCCGAACGGGTGACCACGGCGAAGCGATCCCACAACAGCAAGCCCAGCAGAATAATCACTACCTTAAGCGAACCACCCACCAACGAGGACATGGCCAGCGCCACCAGCACCACCGGCATCGAGAGCCGGGTGGTGATCAGGTAGCTAATGAAGGCGTCGACGCGGCCACCGAAATAACCGGCCAGCACGCCCAGCGTGGTGCCGATCAGGCCGGAGATCAGTGCGGCGGCACAGCCGATGATCAAAGACACGCGTGCGCCGAAAATCAGGCGGCTCAGGTAATCGCGGCCGAGCTTGTCGGTGCCGAGCACATGGTCCCAACTGCCCAGGGCATTCCACACTGGCGGAATCAGGCGTTGCGAGACATCCTGGTTATACGGGTCATAGGGCGCCAGCAAGGGCGCGAAGATGGCCGCCAGCACGATCACGGCCAGGATGAATGCACCCAGCATCAGGCCGCGATGGCCGAGCAGGCGATTGAGCTTGCGTCGCCACAGCGGCAGCGGCTTGAGCGCGGTCTGCAACACGCCGGCACCGGGCATTGCGGAAGAAGAGGTCGTGGTTGTCATGTTGGCACCTAGCGGGTACGAATGCGGGGGTCCAGCAACGCGTTGATCACGTCGGCCAGGAAGGTCAGACCAATATAGAACATGGCAATGATCAGCACCACTGCCTGCACTACCGGATAGTCATTGCGCGAGATCGCATCCCAGGCCAGTTGTCCCAGGCCTTGCATGGAGTAGACCGATTCAATCACCACCGAGCCACCCAGCATGAAACCCAGTTCGACTGCGGCCAGTGCCACCACCGGAATGACGGCATTGCGCAAGGCATGCTTGAAAATCACTTTGCCCTTGCTCAAGCCTTTGGCGCGTGCGGTGCGGATATAGTCGGAGCCGAGCACGTCGAGCATGCCGGCGCGGGTCAGGCGCATCATGGCCGGCATGGCGTAATAACCGAGCGCCACTGCCGGCAGCACGAAGTTGGTCCACTCTTCGTTGCCGGACACCGGCAGCCAGTGCAAGGTCACCGAAAAAATCAAAATCAGGGTCAGGCCAAACCAGAAACTCGGCATGGCCTGCCCGACCACGGCAATGATCAGCGACAGCCGGTCAATCCAGGTATCGCGATAGATTGCCGCCAGTACGCCCAAGGGAATCGCCACCACCACCGCCAGCAACAAGGCGATGCCGCCCAGCTTCAAGGTAATCGGCAAGCGCTCGGCCACCATGTCCATGACCTCGCCCTGGAAATAGAATGACCTGCCGAAATCCAGATGCAGCGCATTACCGAGCCACTCAACGTATTGCGTGGTCATCGGCCGGTTCAGGCCGTATTGCACGCGGATCTCTTCAACCTGCGCCGCAGTGGCTTCCGGTCCGGCAATCGAGGTGGCCAGATCACCGGACAGATGCAGTAGTGAAAAACTGACCACCGATACCGTCACGGCGACGCACAAGGCGATCACCAGACGGCGCAAGATAAAGATCAACATGGCGGCAATCCCTTGTGGCAAATAGTGCGATTGAAACGGTGCAGCTTATTTCCAGCTGGCTTCATAGAAGCGCGGCAGTTCGTCCGGATAGCCCTGGAACTTGAGTTGCGAGTTGTAGGCGTAGAAGGTCGAATAGGAGAACATCGGCGCCATGTAAGCCTGCTTGGAAATCAGCTCCAGCGCCTTGCTGTAGGTGCTCTTGCGCACCACTGGATCGATCGAGGTGTCGGCTGTTTCCAGCCATTGACGCAGTTGCGGATCCTTGGTGATGTCATCGCTGCCGCCCTTGAACCAGACGCCCATGAAGGCCGATGCGTCATTGACCGAGAACGAACCCCAGGCCTGGAAGGTCAGCGGTGTCTTGCCGGCGCGGTAGTCGGTCTGCAAGGCGGCGTATTTCATGTAGTGCAGGCGTGCACGGATGCCTACTTTGTGCAGGTCACCGATGATGGCTTCGGCAATCTCGCGTTCACGATAGGCATAGATTTCGGTATCGAAGCCGTTCGGGAAACCGGCTGCGGCCAGCAATTCCTTGGCCTTGGTCGGGTTGTAGTCATAGGTAATGGCGGCCTTGCTGTCGCAACCGAACTGGGTACGGAAGCAGGCGGTATAGACCGGCTGGCTACCGCCGCGCAACAAGTTCTCGGCGATGCCCTTGCGGTTGATTGCATAGTTGACGGCCTGGCGCACGCGCAGATCGCGGAATGGCGAATTCGGTGCCGACGCCCCCTGGGCATCGATGGTCAGATAACCGACGCGCATGGTTTCGCCGCCCTGCACTGAAATCTTCGGGGTGCTCTTGAGCGATTCGGCCTGGTCAGCCGGCACGCGCCAGATCCAGTCGATGGCACCGGTCATCAGTTGCGCGGCACGGGTTTCCGGATCAGGAATCACGACGAACTTGATGTTGCCGATCTTTGGCTGGCCTTGCGGGCTGTCTTTGAAATAGGTGGTGTTCTTGACCAGGGTGACGCCTTGGCCCGGGGTGACGCTAGTGACTTTGTATGGGCCGGTGCCGATGGGGGCCTTGCTGAAGGCTTCCAGGCCGACTTTCTTGAAGTAGGCGCCAGGATAGATAGGCAAGGGGCCGGCCAGGTATTCCAATGCGGCCGGGAATGGCCGTTTCAGGTTGATACGCACCTTGTAGTCGCCCAGCTTGTCGACGCTCTTGATCCAGTCACTGTTCTGACGCGTGACCGCCTTGGATTCGTTGGAGACCACGTAGTTGAAGGTGAAGGCCACATCATCGGCCGTAAATTTGTCGCCGTTCTGGAATTGCACGCCCTGGCGCAAGTCCATCACCAGCGCAGTCGGCGACTCCCATTTCCAGGCTGTGGCCAGTTGCGGCTTGTACTCACCGCTCTTGGGATCGCGAAAAACCAGCGTATCCCAGATCAAGTGCGCCAGAATCACGCCTTCGCGCAGATTGTTATGATATTGGCTGATATTTTCCACTTCGCTGTCGGAAGCATAGATCAACGTATCGTTTGCCTTATTGGCCATGGCTGCCATCGATGCTGTGGCGCCCGCCACCAGGACTGCGCAACGCGCCCATCCAGCTACGGTATTCTTGATTGCATTCATGCCAGATCTTCCTTCAGAAAATTGATGGGGTATCCCAAAAAACTACGCGATCGAATTCAGTCTAGGTCACAATAGGTCGATGCAACAATTAGAGAATTACTATGCCTGCGTTGCCGAAAACAGAAAGCGACATCCAGCCGGCGCATTTGGACCGATCAACTGTAAAGAGAAACCCGATGAAATCGCAATATCTGCAAGACACTGCACTGCGTTACTTCCTGGAAGTGGTGCGCTGCGGCTCCATCAGCGAAGCCTCGCAACGGCTCAATGTTGCCAGTTCGGCCATTAGCCGCCAGATCAGCAGTCTGGAAGAAATGCTCGATACCGTGTTGTTTGAACGCCGCCCACGCGGCATGGTATTGAGTGCCGGAGGGGAAATGCTGGCCGCGCATGCGCAAAAGGTCAGGCTGGAAGCCGACCGCGTGGTAGCCGACCTGCAGGCGCTCAAAGGCTTGCGTAGCGGTCGCATCCGGATTGCCGCCTCGGAAGGCTTTGGCATCGATTTTCTGCCGCGCCTGATCCGCAGCTTTCAGCAAAAATATCCGGCGATCCTGTTCCAGGTCTTTGTCGGGCCACCGGCGCAGGTGTCGCGCCAGGTGCGCGATGGCAATGCCGATGTCGGCGTGACCTTCAACCGCCATCCCGAGCCAGATATCAAGATCGTCCACCAGCAACCGGCGCCGGTTTTGCTGGTGATGCGCGCCGGTCATCCGCTGAGCCGCTTCAAGCAGGTCACGCTGGCACAGTTGCAACCCTATCCGCTGGCGCTGCCAGACCCGCACACTACCTTGCGGCAATTGTTCGATCTGGCCTGCAGCCGCCAGCAACTGGTGTTCGAGCCGGTACTGACCAGCAACTACATCCAGACACTGCACAACTACCTGCTCGAAGGCGATGCGCTGTCGATCACCGGTGAGGTGACGGTGCGCTATCGCATCGGTAAAGGTGAACTGGTCACCATGCCGCTGCGCGACAAGGCGCTCGATGGCCGCTACACCGAAGTGCAGACACTGGCAGGTCGTACGCTGCCGCGTATTGTTGAGGTCTTCATCGAATACCTGCTGGCCGAACTGGACCGCGAAGTCCCACCGCAGGGCAGCGTCTCTTAACGGGCCTTACAGGTGCAACTGCGTGGTCGACATCACCTGCTTGATCACCATGAAGGTGCGGATTTGTCGTACCGCGGGCAAATACAACAGCTGCTCGGCATGCAGCTTGTTGAAGCTTTCATTGTCCTTGGTGCGCACTAACATGAAGTAGTCGAATTCCCCGGTGACCACATGGCACTCCAGGCAGCCATGCACTTTTTGCGCGGCCTTCTCAAAGGCCGTGAAGGACTCCGGCGTGGAGCGATCAAGCACCACGCCAATCATCACCAGCGTGCCCGCATCGAGTGCACGCGGGTTGAGCAGCGCCACAATCGCCTTGATCAGCCCCATTTCCTTGAGTCGCTCGACGCGCCGCAGGCAAGCCGCCGCACTTAAATTGACCTTGCCCGCCAGCGCTACGTTGGAAATCGAGGCATCGCGTTGCAGCTGTTTGAGGATGGCGCGATCGGTACGATCGAGCAGTTCGCTCATGGACTCCGTGGCGACATTCTTTTCACGCAACTTTGTTGTTCTCATTTGTTATTTTCCACAATAAAACAAAACATATTCGACATATTGCTACATTCTGATTTAAATAATAATCGAAATTCACAACCATGTTGCTCGAATATATTTTTAGAATGGATGCCAGTGCCGTTTCAATCCCGAGAGGCCCGGCGCGCTCATTGCGCACTACCTGTTCTGAACTGAGGAGCTTCACCATGAATCTGAAAAAATTCCCGCGCCATCCACTGACCTTTGGCCCGACCCCGATCCGCCCACTCAAACGCCTGAGCGCACACCTCGGCGGCAAGGTTGATCTGTACATCAAACATGAAGACTGCAACAGCGGCCTGGCTTTCGGCGGCAACAAGACACGCAAGCTGGAATACCTGATTCCGGAAGCGATTGAAGGTGGCTACGACACGCTGGTGTCGATCGGTGGCATTCAGTCGAATCAAACCCGGCAAGTTGCTGCCGTGGCGGCGCATCTGGGCATGAAGTGCGTGCTGGTGCAAGAGAACTGGGTCAACTATTCCGACGCCGTGTACGACCGCGTCGGCAATATCGAAATGTCGCGCATCATGGGCGCCGACGTGCGTCTCGATGCTGCCGGTTTCGACATCGGCATCCGCAAGAGCTGGGAAGAAGCCATGGAGAGCGTGCGCCAGGCCGGTGGCAAACCTTTCCCGATTCCAGCAGGTTGCTCGGAGCATCCCAAGGGTGGTCTCGGCTTTGTCGGCTTTGCCGAAGAAGTGCGCCAGCAGGAAGCGGAACTCGGTTTCAAGTTTGATTACATCGTCGTCTGTGCCGTCACCGGCAGCACACAAGCCGGCATGGTGGTGGGCTTTGCCGCCGATGGTCGCGCTGACCGCGTGATCGGTATTGATGCCTCGGCCAAGCCAGAACAAACCTTCGACCAAGTCTTGCGCATCGCCAAGAATACCGCCGCACTGGTCGAACTCGGTCGCGACATCACCGAAAAAGACGTGGTGCTCGACACCCGTTTCGGCGGCCCTGAATACGGCTTGCCGAATGACGGCACACTCGAAGCAATCCGCCTGTGCGCACGCACCGAAGGCATCCTGACCGACCCGGTCTACGAAGGAAAATCGATGCACGGCATGATCGAAAAAGTTCGCCTCGGCGAATTCCCTGAAGGCGCCAAAGTTTTGTATACCCACCTTGGCGGCGTACCTGCATTGAATGCCTACAGCTTCCTGTTCCGCAATGGTTAAGTAGTTAAGCAGGCACGGTTCTCGCTTCGTTCTGCATAACTCAGCGCTATCGCCGCCGACGTCCATCAAGGTGTTTTTCCTTGATGGACGTACTGCGTTATACGCAGTGGTTGGACCTGTTGTTCAACCCTAGAATGAATCAGAGGCACAACATGAATTCCGCTTTGCATATGCCTGTCAGCCCGGCCATCGCCTTGCTGCAACAACTCGAGAATCTGCTGCGCGACCCGGTACTGGGGCCGCGCGTGGCATTGCAGGTGGCCGCTGCCATCGACGACGTGGTGCAACGCCAAAGTGCTGCAGCACCCTATGCGCTCGATAAATCCGCCTACGCAAGATTATGGAATGCGTCCGATACTGACCGCGCCGGACGGCAGGAATTAGCAGCCTTGATTTCGCTGGCGTCGATCTGACGCCGACCGGAATCATGCAGACGCGTAATGACTGTAGGTATGAAAAGTCTGCAAGGTCTTTTCCCATGCCGCCTGTTTGGCCACACGGATATCTTCGGCCGATGCGGAACCATCAAACAGACGTTCAAATTGTGCGGTACTGCCAACATACTTCATTGGATGTGCGCCCGCCTCGAAATTCAATTCAAGCTCCAGCACGGTGTTGAGATAGTTGGCGATCCACATGACTTCATGGATGGAATGACCGCCATCGTAGACAACAAACAGCAGGATCGATAGCAAGGCATGTTGCATGTCGATCTGCCAGCCGCACTTTTTCTTCATGTGGCTGGCCAGATGCAACATCACATTAGTTGAACCGGATATGCCGCTGGCGTAGGGAATGCCCGCTTCCAGCGCCACCGAAATGCTGCTGCTTGGATTCGTTAAATCAGGCTTGTAGCGTTCCAATGCCCGGATCGATCGAATCATCCAGGACTGCTGCAATATCGGCGGTTGGTAGGAAAGCGTAATGCCGCCGGTGGGCTGGGCTGCGCCTAATATTACGGCGATGTTACCCAAGCGCTTTCTCTGCGGCTTCACGACCGCGCAATAACTATAGTCCGCGCGCGCCATCCACGGCACACGCTTGCTGCCGACATCACGCAATGCCACCATCAATTTCACCGCAATGCATTGCCGCAGCAGAATATCACTGCCATCACGCGGCGCCGCCCGCAGTATCCGCTTGATTCGACAGAGACGTTTCTTGTCATTCATCGTATCTAACAAGCGTTCAAATTCGCTCTTGGTGGGAGTCCAGAATCGTCTGTCGTTACGCAGGTCAATGCAGACTTCTTTACAGGCTTCCTTGGCGTCAGCATTGCCTGTCGCGTCCAGACAATCGGCCAGATAAAGGCACATATCATACGTGGCTCGCAATGCCCCATCCGGCAGACAATGCAGCAGGTAAGCTGCCAATGCGGAGTCGAAGACACGCCCATATAAATTGTCATGCAATTGGGTGTAGGGCACTTGTTCGGCACTGATCTGACAAGCAGAGGTTGTGGCGAGCGGTTCTTGCGCTGAGAAAGCCGACTGCGCCAGCAATGAGCGCGCCTTGCACTGCAAGGACAGGTGTTCTGTACTACAGGGCTGCATTTGGACTTTTTGCAACAAAGCGGTGAGATTGTGCAGAGTGACGTTGCCCTGTTCCCAGCATTGTTTGGCCTCTTGCAACAACACGTCGGCAAACGCCAGATTGGATTTCGACAGGAACGCAATCCAATCGATCAGGCAATCTGTCGGCGTGCGCGGTGCCTCGCGCTCGGCCCTGGAGTGGCCGAGCTCGGCGTTGGTCACCCTGCTGATGACTTCGCCAGCCCGGGTCAGTAACCGCTGTATCCCCGCTGGTCCAAATGCGTCCTGCTTGCGGTGCTGCCGCTGTTGCAATAGCAACATCAGAAAATCGGGGATGTCCTCTAGCTGCGCTGTCGGCACCAGTGACTTTACTTCACTGACGACATTGACAATCAGTCGCTGCAAGGTCCATTTAACAAGCGTCTCATTGCCGTCTGCCGATTGATGGCCGGCATGATTGGACAATGACGGCCGCTTGAACGTCAAATGGACGCAGCCATTGCTTTTCACTTTTTTTATACTCAAAAAGGTGTTCTTGGGCGCCTGCCTTGTTAGTTGAAGCAAGTCAAAAAATCCATCCAACCTGGCGCTCGATACACGCGGTATGACCTCGATGCATACAGAAGAATTATTGCAATTCATGCAAATAATTACCAAAAAAGTATTCTATAAATACGGGACACCATATAACTCTTGCGGGGGAAATAGCGCTTTAATATTTCGAATATTTTCTAAAAATAAGATATTACGTCTAGATCATCGGGCCAGCCAGATGGCGTAATGCCGTTCGGTTAAGAAAAGGCCGATGTGGTTTTCTTGGTTTTCTTGGTTTTCTTGGTTGCTGATGCGGGGTTTTCTTCGGACTAGCTAGCCGGGTACCTCAGTGCGTCGTTGAGTCTTTGTTTTCTTCGGACAACCTTGCCGGGGGCGGCCCGGCAGCCGCTCACTTTCTTTGGTCTCGCCCAAAGATAAGTAAGCAAAGAAAGGCGACCGCTACTACGTCGCCCCTGCGGGGTTCCCGGCGCTGTGGCGTAACCATCGGGAGAGCCGCAAACTCGCTGCGCTCAAACATGCGTCTCTCTTCTCCCGATGCTTACCCCACACCACCGGCGACGCAGAAGCGGATTTTATAAACCGCTCGCTGCGCATTGCGCTATCCGCGCTCATAGTCCGGCGGTTATTCTTTCTGTAACGATCAACCATCATCGCCAAACCGCAGTACTGCGCCAGCAGCGCAATGCGCAGCGAGCGGTTTTGGTCTGATCCGCTTCGAGCCGGGCCAGTGATGTGCTGTGGAAAATGGATAAGAGGGGCGCATGTTTGAGCGCAGCGAGTTTGCGACCCTCCCATTTTCTGCGGCACATCGCTGGGAACCCCGTAGGGGCCGGGATCGCGCGGTCGCCTTCTTTTGCTTAGCTTTTCTTGGCGAGACAAGAAAAGTAAGCGGCTGCCGGGCCGCTCCCGGCAAGGTCGTCCGAAGAAAACAAAGATTCAACGACGCACTGAGGTAAACGGCTGCCGGGCTGCACCCGGCTAGGTAGTCCAAAGAAAACAAAACATCAGCAACCAAGAAAAAGGCAACAAGATTTCCTTAACCAAACGGCATTACCAACCGGTACGTCCCTCGCAGAAAAACACAAAACTTCAGTATATTTTACTTGGCTTGTTGCTTCTTGTAGGCTTCAACGCCGGCCAGAATTTCTGCCTTGGCCGATTCCGGACCTTCCCAGCCTTCGATCTTGACCCATTTTCCCTTTTCCAGATCTTTGTAGTGTTCAAAGAAATGCTGGATCTGGCGCAGACGCAATTCGTTCATGTCTTCCGGCTTTTGCCAATGGGTATAAATCGACAATACCTTGTCCACTGGCACTGCCAGCAGCTTGGCATCAACACCGGCTTCGTCAGACATCTTGAGCACGCCGATAGGACGGCAACGCACCACCACACCTGGAAACAACGGAAACGGGGTGATCACCAGCACATCCACCGGGTCGCCATCTTCCGACAAGGTTTGCGGAATATAACCGTAGTTGCACGGATAGTGCATTGCGGTACCCATGAAACGATCAACAAAAATGGCGCCGGTATCCTTGTCAACTTCATACTTGATTGGATCCGCATTCATCGGGATTTCGATAATCACATTGAAGTCGTTAGGCAAGTCGCGGCCGGATGGGACGTCATTAAGGCTCATGGTGCTTTCTCGTTAGAAAATGATAGAAAATGGATGAAACTTGATCCGGAATTATAACGGCTTTCCTCTGCGCAGCCCGAATTTGCCGGACCTTGCCAGTCCTTGCAGACAGACAACAAAACGGCCGCTCGAATCAGGAGCGGCCGTGGCAAGTGCGGCGAGAATCAACGGATTGCGGTAGCCAATGCACATTGCTTGAAATGCGCGGCCGCTTGTTCAGACTGATCTAGCGCTTCGTGCAACTGCCCCAGACTGAGGTGGGCTTCGCGCACCGTGCGCGGTTCCAACGCATCCGACAAGGCCTGCTCCAGATGCCGCTGGGCTTTGCCCCACAGCTTTTGACGCAAACAGAACATGCCCAAGGTCAAGGCCAGTTCGGCATCGGTCGGCCGCTTGGTCAGCCAGGACTCACAGTGTTCGATCTGAGCCAACAAGGCTGACGAACCAGCTTCAGCGGTCGATTCGCGATAGGCGCGAATCAGACGGTCATCCCAGTCTGCTGCCAGCGCGCGTTCGAGCAAGGTGCGCGCTTCATCATGCAAACCCCGGCTGCTGAAGGCTTGTGCAGCGCGTGCCGCAATGTAAGGTTTGAGCCGCTCGCCATTAGGCACACCCAACCACAACAGGCGTATCGATTCGGCATCATGGCCGCGATCCGACAACAGCGCATCGTAAGCCATTTCGCGCAGGCGGTTCGACAAGGCTGGATGCAAGGCATTACGCTTGTCCAGCGTTTGTACCAGGCGCAGCACTTCCGGCCAGTTCTTGGCTTGCTGATTGGCCTTGAGCGCCCATTGCAGTGCCTGAATGTGGCGCGTACCGTTGGCGTTGAGTTCTTCCACGGTTTCCAGCGCAGCCTTGAACTGGTGATCATCTACCAGCAATTCCAGCGTGGTCATCAGACGGGCAGCTTTGAGGCCAATATCGCCATCGGTACTGGCCAGCCAGATGTCACGACGCTCGGTCTGACGCATGCGATGTGCGGCACGGGCGCCGACCAGCGCCGCAATACCGGCATTTTCTGGCAGCTCGGCAGCACGTGTGGCCGCTTTTTCGGCATGGCCAAAGCGACCTTCAAAGTAAGCCTTGAAGGCATCGCGCAACGCTTTGTTACCTTCGGTCTCGCGTTTTTGACGACGATAGGCAATCACCCGGCCCGGTAGTTTGCGTGCCGTGCGCACGGCACGAATGGCCACGTACAACAGCACAAACAGGACCAGTAACGCGACCAGGAAAAAGTTGAGTGACAAGTCGACCCGGTACGGCGGATAGAACAACACCACGTTGCCGGGGTTGAAACGCGCCAGCACCGCCAAGCCGATGGCGGAGGCAAACAGAGTCAGAAGCCAGAGGAGAATTCGCATAGTAGGTTCTGTCGCTGAGATTAACGCCGGCTCTTGTAATTGCGCACCGCGTTGATGCTTTCGCTCAGCGTTGGCATCTGGATTGACAGATTGCTACCTTGCACTTGCTTCAACAACGCCTGCGTGGTCTGGACCTGCTTGGCACGTGTGTCGAAGTATTTGGCAATCGTGTCTTGCGCCGCGATCAAATCGTTGCGGAACGCGAATTCATTGCGCGACAACAGCGCCAAGCGCGCATTGAGCAGGCGCAGCTTGAGGTTTTCGCGCGCATAGTAGGCCTGGGTCGGGGACAGCAGCAAGGCATCTGGCGTATCGACGGTACGCACGCGTACCAGTTGCTTCAATTCCATCAACATCTCGGCGCTCATGCTTTGCCAGGTGTTTTGCAGATTGTTGAGCCAGTAGTTGCTGCTAACGCTGGTATCGCTGGCCCCTTGCGGCTCTTTTGCCTTGTTCACCTTGGCCGATGCATGGACCGGTTGCGGCTGTTTCTTCGGCTCAGTGACCGACACAACCGGTTTTTCATCGGACAACAGCGGCATGCCATCGATCTGACCGATGACGCTGTCCAAGCGCACCGCGATGCCGGGCACATCCACCGTCGGCAAGGCCTTCAGGCGATCTTGGTCGCGTGCAATGGCGCGCCGGATCGCAATGAATTGCGGTTTATCGGAGCGCGATAGGCTCTTGTCGGCATTTTGCAAGGCAATCAAGGCACCCTGGACATTGCCGGCCAACTCCAACTGCTGGCTGGCGGTCGACAAGACTTCTTCGATTTCGGACAAGGCCCAGTCATCGCGATTCTTGGACAAATCCTGATACAGCTGCTCCAGCGCCAGTTGCTGGCTCTGCGATTCGGCTTGCTTGCTGTCGAGCACACTGACCTTGCCTTGCAGTTCCTTGGTGCTTTCCTGCACGGTCTTGAGCACGCCCTTGACTTCGGCGTTGGCAGTGTCGCCGGTTTGCAGACGCCGCGCCACTTCTTCACGCAAGCCGCGGATTTCGCTGTAAGACAGCCACCATTGCACCGCCAGCACCACGGCCAGGATCACAAACAGCAAAGTCAGCAGGCGCAGGCGTTTTTTCAGCACGCCATTGTCCGATGGAATAAAGGAAGGGAGCACGACGCTCGCCGGCAGCCCGGAATCCACTTTGGATTCCGGCTGATGTTGGTCGGGGGAAGGTGGCAGTTCGTTCATGCGAGAGATTGTAACGCGGCAATCAAGCGTTCGTCGCCTGATCCGCTCATGGTGACATGCAAGAAACCCAAGGATTGCGCTGTTTCCGCGATCCTGTGGTGAGAAACGATCATTCGTTGACGTTGTATTTTTACCACTCCAGTCGCACCAAATGCCTCCATAGTCAGTTGGACCAGGTTGCGCATTGCTTCCGAGCTGGTCACCAGCCAGTCGCATTCACCTGCTAGCAAGGATGCCAGTTGCGCACGCAACGCCGGTGTCAAGACCGGCGCCAAACGCTGATAAGCAGTGACGTGGTCAACCTCGATCTGGGCCGCCCGTAACATGTCCGTCAAAAAATCGCGCCCAGCCTGACCGCGCACGATCAGTACACGGCGATCACGCAACAAAACCAAGTCGAGCGCCTCGAACAGCTCTTCCGAATCCATCCGCGCGCCGAGCGCCGGGGCAACGATGGTGACAGCGTTTTCATCCACACCGTGCCGTTGCAAGGCCAGCCGGCTACCTTCGCCGACGATGCCAATGGCCACCGCGCTGGGCCAGTCCCGCAGATGCTGAAACACGGCATCGACAGCATTGGGACTGACGAAGACCACCATCGCATAGCGCGCCAACTGTGCCAGCGCCGCCTGCAACGGTGCGCAATCGTCGAGTGGCGCCACGCACAACAGCGGCAACACCACCACCTGGCGACCGTCGGCCTGCAAGCGATCGGCCAGCAATTGTGCCTGCGCCGCCGGGCGCGTGATGACAACGGGCCTGGAACCGAACTGCGCCACGTTTTCCCCTTGATCTGAAATCATTACTCCGCTGCGATATCGGCCTTGCATGCGGCCAGAATTTCGTCCGCACCTTGGGCCCGCAACAAGCCGGCAATGTGCAGGCCCAGAGCCTGCGGATCGCTGGCCGGGCCACGCGCTTCGGCCACGGCAACACGGCTGCCATCGGGCATTGCCACCATAGCGCGCAGGTACAACTGGTCGCCCTCGAGGGTCGCAAATGCAGCCAGCGGAATCTGGCAACTGCCGCCAAAGATGCGCGACAGCGTGCGTTCAGCCGCCACCGTCAACGCTGATTCAACGTGGTTCAACGGTGCCAGCACGCGTTGCAGATCGAGCCGGTCGGCCTGGATTTCAAACGCCAGCGCCCCCTGCCCCGGCGCCGGCAAGCTCTGCTCGGGTTCGATCATGGCGCGAATGCGCGCGCGCAAGCCGAGCCTGATCAATCCCGCCGCAGCCAGAATAATGGCGGCATATTCGCCGCGATCGAGTTTGCCCAGACGGGTATCGAGATTGCCGCGCAAAGGCTTGATCACCAGGTGCGGATAACCCGCCGTAATCAAGGCTTGACGGCGCAGGCTGCTGGTGCCGACCACGGCGCCGGCTGGCAGCGCATCGAGCGTAGCGTAATCGTTGGAGACGAAGGCATCGCGCGGATCTTCTCGCTCCATGATGCCGGCCAGAACAAAGCCCTCCGGCAAATCCATCGGCATGTCTTTCAGACAATGCACGGCGAAATCGGCACGCCCTTCGGCCATGGCGATTTCCAGCTCTTTGACGAACAAACCCTTGCCGCCCACCTTGGACAGAGTCCGGTCAAGAATTTGATCGCCCCGCGTGGTCATACCTAGAATCGTGATGCTGCACTGCGGATATAATGCAGCCAACCGGTCGCGCACATGCTCGGACTGCCACATGGCAAGACGACTTTCGCGCGAAGCGATGACCAGACGGGAGGGAGGAAATTCTTTCACAACGGTTCTTCCGGTAGTCGCCGCATGGCTGCATGCAGTTTTTTGCAGCGATGACGACGCACATCAAAAATACAAGAGACAGACAATATCTAAAAAAGTGAGGCAAATTCTAGCACGCAGCACACTGGCAGTTCGACCATCAAGCCCGACTTTCACCCCGAAAACCGTAGCAATTGTTGATCATGGCATCCAAACCACCTACCCGAACCCCTGCTCGTTCCCCGTCCGCCACTGCGGCCACACGCTCCGTCAAATCCAGTACGGATAAAGACGCGCCCCTCAAAGAAGATATTCGCCTGCTGGGCCGCCTGCTGGGCGACGTCTTGCGCGACCAGGAAGGCCAAACCGTATTCGACGTGGTCGAAACGATCCGCCAGACTGCGGTACGTTTCCGCCGCGAATCGGACGCGCAGGCCGGCGCCGAACTGGACAAGCTGCTCAAGAAACTGACCCGCGACCAGACCAATTCCGTGGTACGGGCGTTTTCTTATTTCTCGCATCTGGCCAATATCGCCGAAGACCAGCACCACAATCGCCGCCGCCGCGCCCATGCATTGGCCGGCTCGGCCGCTCAGCCCAGCAGCGTGGCCTATGCGCTGGCGCGGCTGGACGATGCCGGAGTCTCAGGCAATACAGTGCGGCAATTCCTCGGCAGCGCGCTGATTTCACCAGTACTGACCGCGCATCCGACTGAAGTGCAACGCAAGAGCATCCTCGATGCCGAACGTGAAATCGCCCGTTTGCTGGCGCTGCGCGATCAGCCGCTGACGCCCAAGGAATTGCGCGACAACACCGCCCTGCTGCGCGCGCGCATCGCCACGCTGTGGCAAACCCGCATGCTGCGCTATACCAAGCTGACGGTCGCCGACGAAATCGAAAACGCGCTGTCCTATTACCGCATCACGTTCCTGCGCGAATTGCCGGCGCTGTACGACGATATCGAAGAAGAAATCAACGCGCAATTTCCATCCCGCGCGCGCCAGCGCACGACAACAGCGGAACTGCCGCCATTTTTGCAAATGGGTAGCTGGATCGGCGGCGACCGTGACGGCAATCCCAATGTCAATGCCGGCACCATGCAGCGCGCCTTGCAACGGCAATCGACCACCATCTTCGATTTCTATCTGGACGAAGTACACGCGCTCGGCGCTGAACTCTCCATTTCGACGCTGATGGTGGATGCCAGCACGGCGCTGCTGGCGCTGGCCGAGCGCTCGCCGGACGTGTCCAATCATCGTGCTGACGAGCCTTACCGGCGCGCCCTGATTGGTGTCTATGCACGGCTGGCGGCAACCGCGCGGGCACTCGGCGTGGTCAACATCCTACGCCAGGAAGTCGGTGCCGCCGCGCCTTACACCGGCCCTGAGGAATGCAGCGCCGAATTGCAGGTCTTGATCGATTCACTCAACGCCAACCATGGCAGCGCCCTGGTCAAGCCACGCCTGGCCGTGCTCAAGCGTGCGGTCGAGATTTTTGGGTTCCATCTGGCCACGCTCGACATGCGCCAGAGTTCCGATGTCCATGAACGCGTGTTGGCAGAATTGTTTGCGCACGCCCAGGTGGAATCGGCCTACGCGACCCTGTCGGAAGAACAGAAAATCGCCCTGCTGCTGGCCGAGCTGGGCAAGCCGCGCCTGTTGTACTCGCCGTATCTGGACTATTCGGACGAAACCAACTCCGAACTCAACATCCTGCGCACGGCACGCGAAATCCGCCAGCGTTACGGTGCACGCGCCATCCGCAACTACATCATTTCGCATACCGAGACCGCCTCCGATCTGCTGGAAGTGCTGTTACTGCAAAAGGAAACCGGCCTGTTGCATACCGCCGGCGGCAAGCTGCTGGAACTGGAACTGATGGTGGTGCCGCTGTTTGAAACCATTCCAGACCTGCGTTGCGCGGCCGACATCATGGAGCAATGGCTGAACCTGCCCCAGGTCGCGCCCTTGATCGCCAAGCATGGCAAGCTGCAGGAAGTCATGCTCGGTTATTCCGACTCCAACAAGGACGGTGGCTTCCTGACGTCCAACTGGGAACTCTACAAATCGGAAAACCGCCTGGTCGAACTGTTTAACCGCGCCGGCGTCACGCTACGCCTGTTCCATGGTCGCGGCGGCACCGTCGGTCGTGGCGGCGGCCCCAGCTATCAAGCCATCCTGGCGCAACCACCGGGCACCGTCAACGGCCAGATCCGTCTGACTGAACAGGGTGAGATCATCGCGTCCAAGTTTTCCAATCCGGAAATCGGCCGCCGCAATCTCGAAACGCTGGTGGCAGCAACACTGGAAGCAAGCCTGATGCCGCAAACCACCGACAGCAAGGAAACCCGCAAGCTGGCCGAGTTTGAACGCGTCATGGAAGAGTTGTCGGAACGCGCCTACCAGGCTTACCGCAACCTGGTCTATGAAACCCCGGGCTTCACCGACTACTTCTTCGCCTCGACGCCGATCACCGAAATCGCCGAACTGAACATCGGTTCGCGCCCAGCGTCGCGCAAGTCAACCCGTCGCATCGAAGATCTGCGGGCGATCCCCTGGGGCTTTTCCTGGGGTCAATGCCGTCTGCTGTTACCGGGCTGGTATGGCTTCGGCAGCGCCATATCAGGCTGGTTACAGGAAGGCGATGCCAAGCTGCAGGCCAAAAAGCTGAGCACCTTGCGCGCCATGTACAAGGAATGGCCATTCTTCGCTGCACTGCTGTCGAACATGGACATGGTGCTGTCCAAAACCGATCTGGCAGTGGCCTCGCGCTACGCCGGGCTGGTGGCCGACCGCAAGCTGCGTAATGCGATCTTTGGCCGGATTGTCGGTGAGCATGAGCGGGCCAGCCAGTTGCTGGCGTCGATTTCCGGCAACAAGGAACGTCTGGCCGGCAATCCGCTACTGGCGCGTTCGATCAAGAACCGCTTTGCCTATCTCGATCCGCTCAATCACTTGCAGGTGGAATTGATCAAACGCCATCGCAGCACCATCGCCAACGGCCGCCAGCCAGAGGAACGGGTGCAACGTGGTATTCACCTGAGCATTAACGGTATCGCGGCGGGACTGCGCAATACCGGTTAATGGCAGCAAGCGCCGATCGCACCGTTTGGCAGCGGTCGGCGCCCTACGCCATGATGAGAAGTGAACGTACGATAGCAAGATCCAGAGTGCTGCGGCATCATCTCCAGCGCACGATGCCTGCCTACCCGTCTGGACCCACCAATGAAACCCGTCAATCTGCTCTGCATGCTTGCCCTGCCTGCCATCTGGGGCGCAAGTTTCCTGTTCATGCGTATCGCTGTGCCGCAACTCGGCGCGCTCAATACCGCCTTCTTGCGTGTGTTATTCAGCAGTATCGGCTTGCTAGCGATATTGCTGCTATTACGCACGCGCTGGCGCTTTCAGGGCAAACTGCACATTGCCCTGTTGTTGGGCACACTCAATGCCGGCCTGCCCTTCCTGCTGTTCAGCATCGCTGCGCGCTCCTTGCCGGCGGCTTATCTGGCAGTGCTCAATGCCACCGCGCCATTGATGGGTGCACTGTTTGGCGCCCTGTTTTTCAGCGAAAAAATGGAACGCCGCCAAATACTGGGCCTGCTGCTCGGATTGGCCGGTGTTGGCATATTGACAAAGGTCGGACCAGTAGCCATGCATGGTCCCCAAGTCTGGGCCTTGGCTGCCTGTCTGCTGGCAACCAGTTGCTATGGCGTGTCGGGCTTCCTGACCAAGCGTCTGATCAATGATCGCGGCGGTTTAGATAGCAAGTTACTGGCGTTTGGCAGTCAGTTAGGTGCAACTGCACTGTTGTTACCATTTTTTGCCATACAACTCACAGATGCCAGCAATCCCTTGCGCGACCATGCTGTCAGCATCGCGCCTGGTACGTGGTTTGCTTTGCTGGGACTGGGTTTGATGTGTTCTGCCTTGGCTTACATTTTATTTTTCCGATTAATTGCCGATATAGGACCTGTTAAGTCGCTCACCGTCACCTTCTTGATTCCGGTGTTCGGCATGTTATGGGGCAAGCTGTTTCTCGATGAGCCTTTGTCCTGGGCTTATGCGGGCGGCGGCGCCTTGATTGGCACGGCCTTGCTGCTGGTATTGAAGCCAGCGTCTGCGCAGGCTGGCGATAGCAAATTAGCAAGATGAAATTACCAAGGAAAATAAATATGGGTATCTGGAACAACACCGTGGCATCGCTCTGCCTGGCAGGGCTATGTGCCACCGCCGCTGCGGCGCCAGCCAAACCTCCGCCGTTACCCCCCTTGCAGACGCAACGGGTGACGCTGACCAGTGTCGATGCGCCAGGCGGCAAAGCCACAGCCTTGTTTGGCTTCTGGTTCGCGGGCAAGGGCAAGACCCCGGAAAAGAAACCAACCATCATCGCCATGCATGGCTGTGCAGGCCTGTATAGCAGTTTCGAGAAGGACCAGATCGAATTCACACCGCGCTACCTGGCGATGGCGCGCGTGCTCACCGACGCTGGCTATAACGTCCTGTTTCCAGACAGCTTTACGCCACGCGGACGCCGTTCGATATGCCAGGAAAGCCTGCAACAACGAATCGCCAGCAGCAATGTGCGTCGTCTTGACGTGCAGGTAGCATTGCGCTGGGTAGCCATGCAAGACAACGTCGATGGCGCTCGGGTCGGCTTGGTCGGCTGGTCGCATGGCGCCACGACGATACTTTCTGCCATCAATCTGGCGCAAACCGAGGTCGCCGTGCGCAAGGTACAACCAAAGGCTGCCGTGGCGTTCTATCCGGTCTGCAGCGGCTTTTCCAAGGCGCGCACACCGTATAAGCCGGCAGCTCCCATGTTGATTCTGATGGGCGAAAACGATGACTGGTCGCCACCGCAAGATTGCGAAGCGCTGGAACGCAAGCTCGAAGGCAGTGATACTTCAATCACCCTGAAGCTGTATCCGGACACCTATCACGAGTTCGACGCACCAGGTATGCCAATGCATGTGCGCATGGATATTCCCGGTGCTGGCAAACCCGGCATGGGTGTCACGGTTGCAGCCAACCCCGATGCTCGCGCGGCCGCTTATGAAGCCATGCTGAAATTCCTCAAGGAGCAGCTCAGCTGAGCCAGGCCGACACAACAAAAAAGCGCTGCAACCAACCGGTTGCAGCGCTTTTTTAACGTCAGGACAAACCGCGGGCGGTTTCAGGTCTCAGTCATGACCGCGTATCAAGCGATCAATTCTTCCATGCCTGCACCCAACTCCAGCAGTGGCGGCAAATCATCAAGCAACATGCCGGCTTTGACATTGAGTCGCTCGGCGACCTTCTCGGGGAAAGTCGACTCCATTTCCTCACGGGAATACTTATTCTCTTCCGCGCGCGCACGCCAGGCGGCGATATGGACAATGGCAGCGATCTTGTTGAATGGATCGGTATCGAGCGGTGCCGAAAAACCCTTGATCACTACCGAAAACTCTTCCGGGAAGCGCCAGCGCCTAGCCAGCTCGGCGCCGACATCGGAAAAATCGTAGCCAAACGTGGTGCGTTCGACATCCAGACGACGCGCATCAATCGGGCTGGCAATTTTGTCGACTTGCAAAGTTTGCTCAGGCATGGCCGCATGCATCACTAGTTGCCCGATGGCATGCATCAGACCCACGGTGAAGGCCAGATCGGAATTGAGTGCCTGCTTCTTGGCAAGCCATTTGGCCACAATCGCGGTATGCAGGCTATAACGCCAGAACAGTTTGAGATCAACCCCACCCATCGATTTGAAGCTACCGGTCAGGCCAGTACTGACCACCAGCGTGCGTACCGTCATGAAACCGAGCATCAACACCGCATCGTCAACCGTGCCGACGCTGCGCGAGACGTGATAGTACGAAGAATTGGCCAGACGCAGAATCTTGGCGCTCAAGACCTGATCGGCACTGAGCTTTTTGGAGATCTCTTCGATTGACACATTTTCGTTGTTGAAGCTTTCGATCACTTCTTGCACGACTTTGGGAATACTGGGCAGTGCCGCTTGTTGTTGGAACAGTGCTTCGAAATTCATGAGACCTCTCCCTATGAGTCCACCGCAATTGAATAATAAAACGATGGTTCGAGTATCTTCAAGATTTGACAAGAGTGCAACGTTTTTTACGCGCTCAACGTCATTATCAACCTAGTTTCCACGCAGAAAATTCCTGATTGACGCACTCAAAATTAAGCGATAAACGTGCCTGCAATGCGATACAACGCGTCGTGGCGTGGCTCAATCTGCCTCAGCTTGCTATAATCGCGTATTCTTCTGGACCCCAACATGACCGCACAATTATCGAAAAAAAGTGAAGCCTGGTCGGCTCGCTTTTCGGAACCCGTTTCTGATCTGGTGAAACGCTACACCGCGTCCGTCTTCTTTGACAAGCGCCTGGCCCAGCACGACATCGCAGGCTCGCTTGCGCATGCGGAGATGCTGGCACACCAACAGATCATCAGTGCCCAGGACCATGCCGACATCGTGCGTGGCATGGAGCAGATCAAGGGTGAAATTGAAGCAGGTCAGTTCGAATGGCTGCTCGACCTGGAAGACGTCCATCTGAATATCGAAAAGCGCCTCACCGAGCTGGTCGGCGATGCCGGCAAACGGCTGCATACCGGTCGCTCGCGCAATGACCAGGTGGCCACCGATATCCGCCTCTACGTGCGTACCGCCATCGACGACATCAGCGGCTTGCTGCGCGACTTGCGCGCAGCGCTGGTGGATCTGGCCGAACAACACGCCGACACCATCATGCCCGGCTTTACCCATATGCAGGTGGCGCAACCGATCACGTTCGGTCATCACATCCTGGCTTACGTCGAAATGTTCGGCCGCGACGCTGAACGTATGGCCGATGCGCGCAAGCGCGTCAATCGCCTGCCGTTGGGCGCGGCCGCACTGGCTGGCACGACCTTCCCGATCGATCGCCTGCGTGTGGCCAAAACGCTCGGTTTCGACGATGTCTGCCGCAATTCGCTCGACGCCGTTTCTGATCGCGACTTCGCCATTGAATTCTGCGCCGCTGCGGCACTGGTGATGACGCATATCTCGCGCATGTCGGAAGAACTGGTGATCTGGATGAGCCCGCGCGTCGGCTTCATCGATATCGCCGACCGCTTCTGCACCGGCTCGTCGATCATGCCGCAAAAGAAAAACCCCGACGTGCCAGAACTGGCTCGCGGCAAGACCGGCCGCGTCAACGGTCATCTGATCGCCCTTCTGACCTTGATGAAAGGCCAGCCACTGGCCTACAACAAGGATAATCAGGAAGACAAGGAACCGCTGTTCGACACCGTCGATACGCTCACCGATACCTTGCGCATTTTCGCCGACATGGCCAGCGGCATCAGCGTCAAGCCCGAAGCCATGCGCGCCGCGGCGCTGCAAGGCTATGCCACCGCCACCGACCTGGCCGATTACCTGGTCAAAAAAGGCCTGCCGTTCCGCGACGCCCACGAAGCTGTCGCCCATGCAGTGCGCGCCTGCGTTGATCGCAACATCGACCTGTCGGACTTGTCGCTGGAAGAACTGCGCCAATTCTCGACCTTGATTGACGACGATATTTTCGCCGTGTTGACGCTGGAAGGTTCCGTGGCCGCGCGCGACCATATCGGCGGTACCGCGCCACGCCAAGTGCGCCTGGCGATCGAAGAAGTGCGCAAGAGCCTGTAAACAACACCTGGAAGTT
Organism: Duganella sp.; assembly: GCA_026225475.1. Classification (GTDB taxonomy): domain Bacteria; phylum Pseudomonadota; class Gammaproteobacteria; order Burkholderiales; family Burkholderiaceae_D; genus Herbaspirillum. The sequence continues at coordinate 39,273 of JAMFSU010000011.1, read as the reverse complement.
CCAGTTTCATCAGCATCACCTCCGCCTGGCGGAGCGCTTCAGTTGCGGCAGTCCATCTTACCCAGATGCACTGCTGCAGCATGTTCAAACCGGTTGTCGATATTCTTGACCGGTTGTATCTCGATGGCTGCACGACGGCCAAAAGAGGACACGCAATATCGCCGGATCGCTTGCGATCCCGACGCTGGTCACCCCGGCAATATTTTTGCGTCGTCTTCTATAAGAATATCTAACCAAGGAGAACCTAATGCGATTGAACACCATGCTTAAAACCATCCCGGCATTGTTGCTGGGCGTGACTCTGGCCAACGCTGCTCTGGCCGCCGATGTCAAACTCGGCCTGGCCGCTGCCTTGACTGGCCCGGCTGCCAAATATGGCGTCGCCATCAAGAACGGCTTCACCCTTGCTACCGAAGAAATCAACGCCCGTGGCGGCGTCAACGGCAACAAGCTGGTGCTGGTAGCCGAAGATGAACAAGGCAAAAAAGAAGAAGCCATCAATGTCTTCAAAAAACTGATTTTTCAAGACAAGGTCCTGATGATATTCGGCCCGACCTTGTCCAATTCGGCCTTTGCGGCTGACCCGATTGCCAACGCCTCCAAGGTTGTCGCGTTCGGCACCAGCAACACTGCTGACGGCATTACTGCCATGGGCCCATTCACGTTCCGCAACTCTGTGATGGAAGCCGACGTGCTGCCAGTCACGGTCAAGGCTGCAGTCAAGCACTTCGGCATCAAGAAGGTAGCCGTGATTTACGGTAACGACGATGCCTTCACCAAGAGCGGCTACGACGTCTTCAAGGCGACTCTGGAACAACAAAAAATTCCAACCACGACCACCGAGGCGTATGCCAAGGGCGACGTCGACTTCAAGGCGCAGTTGACCAAGATCAAGGCAAGTAATCCGGATGCCATCGTCTGCTCCTGCCTGGCCGAAGAAGCTGCCAACATCATCCTGCAAACGCGCGCCTTGGGCATGAAGCAACCGTTCATCGGTGGCAATGGCTTGAATTCGCCAAAGCTGTTCGATATTGCCAAGACCGCCGGTGACAATACCCTGATGGGCAGCCCATGGTCGTCGGAAAACATGACGCCAGCCAACAAGGCGTTCATGGCTGCTTACAAGGCCAAGTTCGGTATCGAACCTGACCAGTTCGCCGCGCAAGCCTTCGATGCTATGCACGTGGTGGCCGATGCGCTCAAGAACGTCAAGCTCAGCGGCGACCTGCCGAAAGATCGTGACGCGCTGCGCGTAGCACTGCCAGCAGTCAAGATCGATGGCGCCACCGGCAAGTTTGCCTTCCGCCCTGCTCCAGCGGTCGCTGGTAAGCAAGTCGGTTTCGATGCGCAGCAGGAAGCCATCGTCAATATTGCCAAGGACGGCAAGTTCGTTTTGTTGAAGTAATTCTTCAACGCGGCAATGACAGACCGTAACAAGCAACACTAGGCAAGACAGGACGCCCGAAAGACTCCGGAGAACATGCCGGAGTCTTTTTGTTCCATCCCGTCTTTTTTCATCGCGAAAAAGAACAGACTGCGCAGCAAAACAGTCGCTTTTCTGATGCAAGGATGCAGGTAACCGCCCCGTGGCAGCATCGCACGGCGCATTGGCAGCATCCACGAGGCAGTTGTCACCGTCCGCCGGTCATGTGCACGGCGTTTGAGACCACGGTAGACAGCTTGATCGCTCATCACTGATCATTATTCGCAGCAGGTCCTATGTTAGAACAACAACTTATCAACGCCCTTTCGCTGGGCAGCGTGTATGCGCTGTTTGCGCTGGGCTTCACTCTGGTTTTCGGCGTGCTCGGCGTCATCAACCTGTCGCATGGCGCGATCTTCATGCTCGGCAGCTATGCTGCGCTGCTACTGGTCGAACGGCTCGGCTTTCCACTCTGGCTGGCGATGCTGGCAGCAATGGTCGGCTCCGGACTGATCGGCCTGATCGTCGACGTATTGGTGCTCAAGCCGCTACGCAAGCGCAACGCGCCCCATCTGATTCCCATGATCGCCACCATTGGCGTGGCGACCATGCTGACCAACCTGGCCCAGGGCCTGTTCGGCGCAGAAAACAAGCGCTTCCCGGTCGGCACCATTCCCGAAGACAGCGTCACTTTCGGTAATCTACATGTGACCGCGGTGCAGGTCGGCATCGTGGTGATCGCCTTCATCCTGATGGTGGTGCTGCTGGCAGTGATGCGACGCACCCAGCTCGGCCGTGCGCTACGCGCCATTGCCGAGTCGCCGAAAGCGGCGTACCTGCTCGGCATCAATGTCGAAGGCCTGTTCTACCTGACCTCGTTCGCCGCTGCTGCACTCGGTGGCGCGGCTGGCGTGCTGGTGGGACTGTCGTTCAATGCGATTTCGCCCTTCATGGGGCAGCCAATGCTACACAAGGGCATTGCCGTGATCATTTTGGGCGGCATGGGCGACATTCGCGGTGCCATGATTGGCGGCCTGTTCCTCGGCTTCGCTGAAGTACTGACCGTGGCTTACATTTCGAGCGACTTCCGCGATGCGGTCGCATTCGGTTTACTGTTTTTGATTTTGCTGGTGCGGCCGTCAGGCATGTTCGGCAAAGTGCTGGAAAGAAAGGCGTAATTCCATGACGATGATGGAATGGTGGGATGGATTCTGGGCGACGTACAACACCGTCATTTTCAGTGTCGGCGTCAATGCCATGCTGGCCCTGTCAATCTACGTCACGCTGTCGTGCGGCCTGTTGTCATTGGCCAACGCAGCGTTCATGGGTATCGGCGCATATGCCGCCTCCCTGATCAGTATGCAAACCGGTTTGCCGTTTCCGTTGGCACTGGCTGCCGGCGGCATCTTGCCGGCACTGGTGGCATTGGTGATCGGCATACCGACGCTGCGCCTGTCCGGGGTGTACCTGGCCATGGCTACGCTCGGTTTTGGCGAAGTGGTGCGCGTGGTCGTGCTCAATATGGACATTACCGGCGGCCCGATGGGCCTCAACGGGGTGCCGCCGATTACCGAATGGTGGCATATCGTGCTGCTGTTGCTGGCAACCTTATACATCCTGGCCCGCGTGCGTCGCTCCAAGATCGGCCGTGCGTTTGAAGCCATCAAGGAAGATGAAGTGGCAGCCCGCCTGATGGGTGTCAATGTGGCCGGCTACAAGCTGCTGGCCTTCGTCATGGGTGCCGCCATTGCCGGCGTCGCTGGTGCACTCAATGCACATTACACGTTCACGATTGGCCCGAATAACTATGGCTTCGAAAACGCCGTCGACATTCTGACCATGGCTGTGTTTGGCGGTACCAGCAACCTGATCGGTCCGGTGCTCGGTTCGACCATCCTGTCACTGTTGCCGGAAGTATTGCGTGAATTCAAGGACTTCCGTCTGGCCGCCAATGGCCTGATCCTGATCCTGGTGGTGCTGTATCTGCCCAAGGGCATGTGGGATCCGCGCCGCGTGCGCGCTTTCCTGCAACGCCGCAGTGCGGCCAAATCTGCAACCAAGAAGGTGAACTGATGCTTTTACAATTCAACCAGATCAGCAAAAACTTCGGTGGCCTGCAGGTTTTGCAAGGCGTACAGTTCGAGGTGCCGCAAGGCGGCATCTTCGGTCTGATCGGCCCCAACGGCGCCGGCAAGACCACCGTCTTCAATCTGATCACGGGCCTGCTGCGTGCCTCCTCCGGCAACATCATCTTCGACGGCCAGGACATCGGCAACGTCGCCCCGCACAAGATCACCGAACGCGGCATTGCGCGCACCTTCCAGAACATCCGCGTGTTCAAGGAAATGACATTGCTGGAAAACGTCGTGGTCGGCATGCATGACCACCTCGACTATGGTTTCGGCGGCTTGCTGCTGAACCTGGGCAGCTTCCGCCGTATCGAACAGCAAGCGCGCGAACGTGCACTGGAACTGCTGTCGTGGGTGCGCCTGGACCACAAGGCCGACATGCTGGCCGACAGCCTGTCCTATGGCGAACAGCGCAAGCTGGAATTCGCCCGCGCCCTGGCCACCCGGCCCAAGCTGCTGTTGCTCGATGAACCGGTGGCTGGCATGAACCCGTCCGAAAAGACCGAGCTGATGGCCGAAATCATCAACATCAAGGAACGCGGATTCTCGATCTTCATGATCGAACATGACATGCGTTTCGTCATGGGCCTGTGCGACCGCATCGCCGTGCTCAACTTCGGCAAGATCATCGCCGAAGGCACGCCAGACCAGATCAAGAACAACCAGGAAGTGATCGAGGCTTACCTCGGCAAGGAAGAAGCATGAGCAGCAGCCAGGAAACCAACAAAGAAATCCTGCAGGTACAAGACTTGGCGGTAGCGTATGGCCATATCGAAGCGGTCAAGGGCATCAGCCTGAGCTTGCGCGAAGGTGAAATCACCGCCCTCGTCGGTGCCAATGGCGCCGGCAAGAGCACTACCCTGCTGGCCATTTCCGGACTGGTCAAGACCAAGCGCGGTAGCGTGCTGTTCAACGGTGAAGACCTGACCAGGCTGTCGCCGCACCGCATCGTCGCCAATGGTGTGGTGCAAGTCGCCGAAGGCCGCGCCACGCTGACCACGTTGACGATTGAAGAAAATCTGGCGCTAGGCGCTTATACCCGCAAGGACAAGGCCAATGTCGCAGGCGATCTGGAGTGGGTCTACTCGCTGTTCCCGGTGCTCAAGCAACGTGCCAAAGGCCTGGCTGGCAATCTGTCCGGTGGCGAGCAGCAGATGTTGGCAATCGGCCGCGCCTTGATGGCCAAGCCCAAGGTGTTGCTGCTCGATGAACCGTCCATGGGCCTGGCACCGCTGATCATTCAGGAAATCTTCCGTATCGTGCAAGAGATCAACAAGACCGGCATGACCGTGCTGCTGGTCGAGCAGAATGTGCGGCAGGCGTTGCGTATCGCCCAGCGTGGCTATGTGCTGGAGACTGGCAAAATTGTGCTCGAAGATAGTGGTGCTGCACTGTTGCACAATCCTAAGGTGGTGGAGGCGTATTTGGGAGGATGACACCGTCGCCTTCAATAACGGCGCTGCTTGACGAGCGCATCACGACTAACGATTTTTATCATCGACAGCGAAATCAGACGCACCAGCCAAACCAGCCCGTGCGCCTGCTCGTTTTGCCTATCTGCACGCTTTCATTTCTGAATGCCAATGTCGATATAGCTTAATCGAAAAAGGCCGAATTTCTCAGATGATCCCCCTGAGAATTGAACTCATCCATAAACGAAGAGATACTCTCAACGACGCCGTAGACGCTGCCACTTTCCGATTCAGTCGCTGATTTATATGGATAGCTCCTAAAAATTTCATCAACCCCATTGATCGCCCCCCAGACATCCAATCCTACTCCGAGAACTTCAGCCCCTAAATTAATTCCCCACCATGGTCCACGTGCCTGTCCGCCTGATCGATACGAAATAATACTCTCAATAAACCCTCGCCTCATTGACTGATGAACTTCAGCTCTAGTGCGAAAAGTCCTCTCCGCTCTTGGCATCATGGTAACTTGCCGGTATTCACTAATATAACTAACAGTTGGTCGATATGACGACCAAGTCATGCCCCTATTTGCCCCCCTCCCTGCTCTTATAGCTGCACGCGCCGCAATTGTTACGCCATTACCGATAGCAGCCAATCCAAACAACAGAGCACCGATGTTTAGGAAGTAACTTATGCGGCTGTGATCACTCTGCGTAATGTGATCAACCGTATCCAGCGAAGTCGCTGCAATTCCCAACCCTAGCGAAATGATACTGGCGCCCATAACCAAGGCTGGCAGCAAGAGTATTGGCCCACCTATAATCATGGAAACGCCCAAGATGGCAGTTGCAGTGATTCCTAGCGCGACAACGAGCCAGCTTGCCCACAAGGGTATATCAAAGTAACCACTCGGATCTCTGAAGTTGATCGGGTCGCCGCCACAATAAGCATACGCGTTGATGCCGCCTGCATCAAACGGACTCAGCGGATCAGGCGAGAGGAAGATCATCAATTCAGGACTGTATGCCCGTCGCCCATTACCCAAATGGTAGACACGCGCTAATGGATCATAACGCTCGCCATTGAGTGCAGGTCGATTGCGTTCGAGCAGTGTGCCGCTGCCCGTATCGATAGCAGACTCGCCATAAGGCGTATATTGGACATGCCTGACTTGTTGGCGCGCATCAACCACTGTCCTGACACTATCGGCCACATCGCTTAGGTTGACTTCAGTGCCAATGCCACTAATGCTGCGCGCCAATAGCGTTACCTGGTTCCGTATATACCGTGCCGTCACGCTGTCTTGGCGCAGGCCGAGAACCTTGTCTTCACTGTAATGGATGGTGGCGACATTGTTGGCAGCATCGGCAATGCTGGCTTGGCGTCCACTCGCATCATAACCATAGCGCGATAACACGCTGGTGCCTTGCATCATGCTGCTCATCTGATTCCAGGCATTGAAGTGATAGACCTTGACACCATCGCTGGTCAGATTGCCCGAAACGTCGTACGACAGTGTAATGGTTTGTGCCGGATTGGTATGGGTAACTTGCCGCAATTGCGTTGGATCTGCCGCACCGAAGCTGCGGATTGATTCATCCCGCGTCGAATCGACAAACACCGTGACGCATTTTGTGATGTTATCCAAAGCATCATAGGTGAATTCCTGTGAGCGGATTGACCGACCTTGCTGATCGGTGGAATATTGCGGCCCGGAACAGCCATAGGTCGTCAAGCGTCCAAGCGCATCATAGCCAAACGTCTCGGCACAGATAGGCGCCTGACTGGCATTGAGCAACTGCCGGGTGGCGATCTTGTTGGTATTGTGATAAGTCAGCTTAATGGACTGGAATGCAGCACCGCCACGCATCATCTTGCGCTCGGACTCACGTCCGAATTGATCATAACTGAGCGTGACGTGAGACAACAAACCGCTTACTGTGGTACCGAAGCTACTGATCCGTCCGGCACTGTCATAGCTCACGTTTAAATGGTTTTGCCCGGTCTGCCCGCCGCTCAAGAATGCGCCGGAGAACCGTCCGGCGCTATCATACGTGCGCGTCTCCGTATCCCCGAGTGCAGTTTGAATACTCTCGAGTCGCCCACCCGCGCTATAAGTGTAAGTATTGCCATGCGTCTGATTCTGGAAAATTTGACTATCAGAGACAATCCGTCCGAAATTATCTTCTTGCAAGTCGCGCCTGAATTCGCTGTTGACGGCGCTCGCCAAACCACCGGTTTTGGGATTCAAAGTAAAGCTGGCGATACTCTGATTATTGCTACTGACCTGCCTGATGGCATTAAGCTGCGTGTCGTATTGAAAGGTCTTTTCGATACCCGCTGGCGAGCGCGTCGAACTTGGCGTGGTCGCATTATTGGTATAACTGAACGTCGTCGCCGCTGTATTGCTGCCACGCCACTCGGATACTAGGCGTCCCACCCCGTCATAATTGCGGCTGCCGACCACGATTTGATTGACCTTGATACTGGTCTTGAACTGCTCCACAGTATGTGTAGCGTAGACATTTTCAATGGTGCGCGTCACAGGTGACCCCGCAGGCGCGAAGCTTGCCGTCACGACGCGATCAAACGCATCGTAGCTGAACCGTTTGATATGTCCGTTGACATCATCCTCAGAAATACATCTGCCAAACCCATCAAATGTACGCGCGTATAACTTCAAGGTACTGTTGCTATAAGTCTGCTCGACAAGGTAAGCCTCGCCAAAATTATTCATATAGCTACGGATCATCATCGCGTCCTTCAGGCCTTGGTCACGCACCCGGGTGATTGGGTTATAGCGACTCACCGCAACGCTATTATCCGCACGCGTAGTTTCGCTAACCTGCCCCCAGCCGTCATAGGCGTAGCGTGTCTGTAGCCGCCGATCCTGCAGAGTAATACGATCTATCTCGGTTTCGGTAATCAACTGACCGAGCGAGTTATAGGTTTTTTCGCGCAATAGCTGCTGAATATTATTCTGCATACGATACGTCGAGACATGTCGGTTCAAGCCATCGAAACGCTTGATGTATCTCTCCCCCAGCGCATCTGTGGTGATGACTTCTGACAAGACAGAGCCATTTCTAAAGGCATAAGTATACTGCCGCACCGCAGCATTGGCCGTACCCGGAGAAATCGTCTCCGTCAGTGGCCGAGCAAGAAAGTCGTAGGTAAACTGAACGGTAACGGCATCATTATTGCGCACCGACATTATCAAACCATTGATCACCGAGGTGGATCGAGTCGAGCTCAGGTAAGTATTGTCAAAACCGACTACGCGCCGCTGGTCGATGAGCACATCGCCATTGATGCTATAGGTATCCGTGGTCGTGGTTGATCGACCATTCAACGTCATTACCGAGCGTGTTGAACGGCCATGCAATGCCGCGGTAGTGTGTTCTTGGTAGGTGTAGGTATTGGTGACGTTACCCTGGGTACTGGTGTTCTGTAATACATAGCCCCGCGTGCTACCCAAGTTGCGCAGATCGATATAGGTGTAAGTGGTAACTTTTTGCGTGCCACCACCAGTAGCAGGTATTATCCGCTCCTCTCGCACGAAGCGTTCAAACAGGCCAAACGGCTCTGGTGGGCAACCGCTCGCGCCGCCTACTGGAAAATAAGAAAACTGCTTGGTAATCCCATTGGGTTCCTTGACCAACAATTGATTGCCAAAGCGATCTGTCTCCATGGTCGTCGTCTCGGAGCGCGCATCACTCGCATAGCGATACGTCGTCGTCATCTCTCTTGGTAAATGCAGATTGGCCGGCTGCCGATCAAACGATTCATTGATCAGCAGATTGTATTCGACGGTTTGCTCAACGATGCTACCTGCGCGATTGGACGCCTCACTAATTTCCAGATGAAAGCGGTTAAAAGTGTAAGTTTTCTGCTCCAGAGTCGTGTTTCCCTCATGCGTAGTTTCCTGAGTCCAATACTGAAAATTTGATGCCTGTACATAACTATTATCTTGGCCTGGCAGAAAGTTGGAAAAAGGGAATCCGGTGAAATTAGTGGCCGTACTGTACGTGTAGGATTTGGTAACACCAGGCGAAGGGCTCGCATCGGTCGTCACCGATTGCACATTGGGAATAAATTGGCCCTGATGAAATGCATGAGCAGCGTTACCCTGACGATATTGGATAACATCTCTGCGGCCATTAGGATCGGTAAAGTTACTGATCGCCCGGATCGAACCCATTATTTGGTATTGAAACGTAAATGTGGCCGCGTTGCTATTACCGGCCTGCATCGCCACCGTAACCAATTGTTCATTGAGATAAGTGAAGTCGATGCGCGCCTCACGCCCGCCATCTTTCAGGATAGAAGCGCTCGACAATAGATTTGCCGTGCTGTACTGCAAGCGAAGCAGGGTACGCCCTGCCGATGTATTGTCGATCCGCTCCAGACGATCACTACTATCATAGACAAATTCGAATATTTCGCCGTTCTCGAAAATGAGCTGACGTATCACGAAAACACCGTTGGCGACGAGCGGTTGCAATACCTCCATGACGCCGTCTTTATGTAATATGTGTAGCGTATTTTGATCGACTTGGCGGACAAACATGTCCTGCAATTTTCGGTCCCCAAAGCTAAGAATGGTACCGACATTGGGAAACGAAGAAATTCTATTGACCTCTCCGGTCAAGGTCCGCAATTGATCCGTGGTCCGGTCAAATTGCGCCGACGTAATACTCCATCCCCAACCATAAACCCCTCTGTTCTGATTTAGCATCGAAAACGACAGGGCTATTTCGCGCGTGTTTTCTGATGGCCCCTCTGGAGTAATGGTGAGCAAAGTGATCCTGCTTCCATATAAGCCCGTACGGGGATCAACGCCACCGCTAAGAAAGGAACTGAAATTGAATGCGTTTGAATATACTTGCATGATGACCTCGACTTTGATTGCACATTAGTAATCACGCCGGCGTCTATATGGGCGAAATAACAGCATATGCCGTACCCGCAAGCAATCCCCCCCCCATAACGAGGGGCGATATCTCATTGATGCCACATCATCAGCCTACATTCATTGCACTCAACACGAATGGCAATGACCGAAAACGACACGAAAAATGCCAGATTTCTTGATTTGACCGACGAACTTTTGCATGAGATAAAACGATGCTTTACTATCAGGCATCGATTTATTGGCCCCGCTATTGAATGAGCACACAAACAATTGACACCATGCCGACTTTCACCACTTCCCTGGTCTGGTTCCGCCGCGACCTGCGCATGTCAGATCATGCTGCGTTGTACTACGCGTTAAAACAAAGCAAGCAGGTGTATTGCGTCTTTGTGTTTGACCGCGACATTCTGGATGTTTTATTGGCGGACGGTTTGCAGCAGGATCGCCGCATTGAATTTATCCTGGCCGCCGTTGCCGAGCTGGATGCGGCATTGCGCGCTGCGGGAGGCGCATTGATTGTGCGGCAGGCATCGGCACAGCACGACATCCCCTTATTGGCTGCTGAACTGGGTGCAACAGCGGTGTTTACTAATCACGACTATGAACCAATGGCCAATGAACGTGACGCCATAGTCAGGCAACAATTGGAACAGGATGGCCGCCAACTGTTGACCTATAAAGATCAAGTGATCTTTGAAAAAGAAGAAGTGCTGTCGCAAGCCAACAAGGCTTTTTCTGTGTTCACGCCCTACAAGAATGCCTGGATGCATAAACTCTCCGGTGCTGACGGTGATTTTTATCTCAAGGCGTATCCGGTGGAAAGCTATCTGACGCAGTTGGCCGCGCCATTGCAACGCAAGCAAAGCGCGTTACCGACATTGGCATCGTTAGGTTTTAGCAAGACCAATTTAAGCATGCTGCGTATCCCCACCGGCATGTCCGGCGCAGCACAGTTGCTGGATGATTTTTTGCCACGCCTCAATCAATACGGCGACACACGTGATTACCCGGCAACCAAGGGGCCATCCTACCTGTCGGTGCATTTACGCTTTGGTACCATTTCGATCCGCGCATTGGCGCGCGTGGCCATGGAATCGATGCACGCCGGTCAGGGTGGGCGCGGGGCACCGGTATGGCTATCGGAGCTGATCTGGCGCGACTTTTACTTCATGATCTTGCATCACCATCCGCGCGTGGTGGGACATGCCTTCAAACCTGAATACGATGCCATCCAATGGGAAAACGACACCCGCGCCGATCAAGACTTTGCGGCCTGGTGCGAGGGCCGCACTGGTTATCCATTGGTGGACGCTGCGATGCTGCAATTAAATCAGACCGGTTATATGCACAACCGCTTACGCATGGTGACCGCCAGTTTTCTGACTAAGGATCTCGGCATTGACTGGCGCCGGGGTGAACGCTACTTCGCCGAACGATTGAACGACTTCGACCTCGCTGCCAACAACGGCGGCTGGCAATGGGCTGCCTCGTCAGGTTGCGATGCGCAGCCGTATTTCCGCATTTTCAATCCGGTCACACAATCCGAAAAATTTGATCCTGAAGGCAAGTTCATTCGCAAGTACCTGCCACAACTGGCGGGTTTGCCAAATAAACATATTCATGCGCCGTGGAAGTGTCCTTTAGCGATTCTTCAGGAAAACAAGATCGCACTGGGACAAGATTATCCGCTTCCTGTCATCGATCATGCCGAAGCCAGGCAGCGGACACTGCTACGTTATGCGGTAGTGAAAAAGAAGCCGCAATAAATCGGCAATTGCAATTATCTTGCGCCAACGATTTACGGTGAGCTTGCTTGCAGTTAAGCATCTCGAATATACGCTTGCCCTTGCCCAGAAACAATAAATTGTGATCTATTACCTGCACGATCGATCAGAGTCACAACAACGTTGTTTCTATGTCCTCCCGGTCCAGTTACATAGCTATCATAAAAAAAATACGTTCTTATCAACCCAATGCTATTAAAACGAAATTGGCGATTAGGTTCCCGAGGAGGTGACCGACCTGGGAAAGGCGCAGTCATTTGATTCGTAGTCAGCACAACGGTCCGCGATTCGTGGGTCCGTAATACTCCTGCAAATTGCTCACGAAAATTCACAGTTTGTCGGAGGTGAGACCCGTTATTCTGACCCTCGATAGTTTCACGCAGAATAGGTATATGGTTTGGCATAGTCCAATACACCTCGTGCAGACCTCGCCAATGGCCTTTATTATAGTCGTGAAGAAGTTCGTTAACACGTCGTTGCAACTGAGCAGATCGAATTCTCAACTCAGGCGTCGATTGAAAACTAAAACGTTGAGTGTTATTAATTCCAGCAGCCGTGACCCAACCTAGTCCATCGATTTGGATACCAGCAGTAAAATTCATATGCTGGACCGCGGTTGTCATTAGAAATCGCTCAAAAGTTCGCTGTCCAGATAAATTGTCATTTTCAACCTGGCGTTGTTCTCGCTTGGTTAAAGCGCCCTCCGAATCCTCCATTTCTCCGCTGAAAAACTGACCTACGTTGCCTTGTTGATATTCGTTTCTGACACTTACTGCCCACCAATTTTCCGGTGGCCGCGTTGCCCCAGGGGCATTAGGATTAACCAAGGTTAACGACTGCACCTCCGCCTGACTCAACTGCCGAGGCAACCAGATGCCATTGTTATGGCGGTATTGCACTACGATCTCTATGTTGACTAAAAGTTGTTGACGTCCATTGGCATACAAAAATGCTGGGTTTGGTAAATTAATTGTAAATAAGTCTATGCGTGTTTCCGTCATTTCCTTTTCCTCCGATCAAAAGTCATTACTTTTTTTCAACGAAAAACCGTAATGTGGTGCCGCCAATTGATTGAGCCACGACACGACGATCCCGGGGGCAGCATGCAAGGAAATTTGCCGTTCAAGAAGTTGCCGGAAGCCCGGTTCACTTTCAAAGAAATACTGATCCACATTTGGATAACTGGAAAAATAGTCCATTACTGCTTCTACTAGCAGCGCCGAAAACTCGCTTGTTTGAAGAGTAGCTTGATTAGGATCGACGGCACAAAGCTGCTTCACGTCCTCCATTTGACGGTTCACACCAGCCCATATTGAGATAACGCGATGATCCATTTTGGGCAGGAAATAGTCGCCCTCGTGATCTTTATACAGACTGTCTTCAAAGTTGCAGTTACCGCGAAGCCAGGACGACTTTTCAAATTCAATGAAGTACCGCTCGTAGTTGAAGACAACAGGCACGCACTCGCGACCGTCTCCCACTGCTTGTATACGCCCTCGCCAATTGCCTTCATCAGCCCCCTTAAACAAAGCATCATTGATATAGGGAATAATAAATCGCATACCAGCCTCTCTTTTTAAGAAAATACGCCAATGAAAGTCAATTGGTATCGCGCTGCGGATAGCCCCGTTACTCGTCGAGTGCTCACCACATGGATACAATCGCCTCACTAGTCGATACTCCAAAGTCACCGTCAAGTGCTCCTGAACATCGACAGGAATATCGGCGCTATCGCGTCGACAAAGGACACTTTAGACCCCATAGGAAGAACTTCCCCCCCTACGAAGAGGGGGTGTTTTATTTTTTTAAATACAATTTCCCTGATGAAGTACAAAGAGGAGAAGTTGATATGGCAGGCAGAGTCGATGGCGGACGGAGCAAGGTCGGAACGCCTGAAAAATCAATAGCCGTCTACGAGAAAACTGAGTTCATCGCTGATTGTTGAGGTTAGATGTCTTGCACTATTGCTTTATCGCAGGCCTGCATTTTAAGGCGTCACTGCGACGTCCGCAGCAGCGACCGAGGACGTTATCCTGTCCCGAATGTACACCTCATTGTTCGCCGGATTGGCGAAGACTTCGAAAACAGACTCATTGCCCGCGCGATCCATCAAGGACACCACGCAGGGACTATCTGCTGCTCGCGTTTCCCAGGCGGCGGCATCCACAAATCGATAGGCGCGGATGAGTCCTGAGCCGCTGAACCGTATTGGCACGTCTCGCTCTTCAAGATTGCTCTCGTTTGGCAATTTTCCCGTGATTTGCAATGGCGTCAATTGATCGATACGATCGTCCAGCAAGGTCGGCAACACGCCGTAGAACTGATTGCCTTGACGCAGCATTTGATGATGATCGACACCTTCTGGACGCACCTCTACCCCACCACTGATCGCTTCCTGTATGACGCTCACCTGCTGCGGCAGGTTGAATGAAAATTGCTGCGCTGCGCGCCAGCCATGACTGCCAGCGGGTAAGATGGCCTCTACCTGACGCGTCAACTCTCTGGCATGGATGCGCTTTGGTGCTCTGGAGAGAACATCGAAAAAAGAACCGAAGATGACACCCTGCAAGTTCATGTTCGTTGTCACCAAACCAATGCCGTCAATTTCCACTGCCGCCACGAATCTGCGCTGTTGCACTACCGTGGTACTCAAATAAAGCAGAATGTCGTCACCGATTGCGGAGGCAATGGCCGGCGGTTGCGAAAATGGTCCCGCTGTCGTTGCAAGGATTGCATCCATCTCCGGTAGCCAGGAGACAGCGTCCGCAAACATAGGTCCTGGATCGAACTCACCCATGCTAGTAGTCACCGTCCAGCCTTCGGGTGGTTGCGGAGCCTGGCCCACGATATCCATCAAGGTCAGCGTCTGCCGTTCCAGCACAGTCATCTGTCTTGGGCGCCATTGTTCGAAGTCAGACTCGCGCTCCTCCACCCCGATGCTGACCATGATGGCCAGTTGTTGACGTCCGTTAGCGTACAAAAAGCCCGGGCCGGCTCCCAGCGGGGCGATTTGAAATCGTGAAATTCGTGTTTGTTGACTCATCCTACATTCCTTAACAATATGAGCAGCGCTCGTTGGTTATCTACACGCCATGAAATGACGACGCAATCGCGCTGGACGGCGCAAACCACGCAACGCTACCTTAGACGACTTGATGTATTGAGAGGTGTGGACTTGTACTGAAGTACACTCGACATTAGTGCGATTGGATCGCGCTGCCAGGCTGACGGACTCACCCTGTGTCATGAAGAAAAACGCCATGATCGAATCATGGCGCGCAATGCAGAATCTAGGATGAAAGCTTCAGGTCAACAAGCTGCATGGCAAAACGATGCCATTGCCTGGCATCACTCCCCATCCGGCATCTTTGGATAAACCCTGACCGACAAAATCTTCGGCCCCTTCATCTTGATGACTTCGAGATCAAAGGCACTGAAACTCACGCGCTGACCTTCCGTGGGTACTTCGCCGAGTTGTTCCATCAGCAGGCCACCGACTGAATCAACGCTTTCATCGTATTCCAGGTCAATGCCCAGCATCTGCTCCAGCGTCACAATCGGCAGACTGCCCTTACCCAGCAAGGTGCCGTCATCCTGACGCGTCCATTCATTGTTGGTATGGCGGAATTCATCGCGAATCTCACCCACCAGCACGCTCAACAGATTATCGAGCGTGACGAAACCCAGCGGTGGCTGGCCCTCGCGACCAATGATGGCGAAATGTGGTGAGCCGGTGCGAAAACGGCGCAGCAATTCCTGCGCCGACAGGCTTGGTGCAATGTATTGCACCGGCCGCAGATAGCTGGTCAAACTGGAGATAGCCTTGCCGTCCTGCTGGGCGATGAAGACGTCCTTCAAATGCAACAATCCCTGTACTTCCTGATGCTCGGCATCAAAATACGGATAGCGGCTGAAACGGTTGCGATAGATGATTTCAAGGTTTTCCTGATGGCTGTTGGCGGCACTCAAACCGACGATTTCGTTGGCCGGACGCATCAAGTCGGCCACCTTGAGGTCGCCGAAATCAAGTGAATGAGCCAGCACATTCCATTCGTCGCGCGTGAACTTGCCATTCTTGCCGCCCTTGGCGGTCTTGGCTTCGTTGGCGCCAGAACGCAAAATCAATTTCAGTTCATCGGACGAATAATGCGCATCGTGGCCGCTGGCACTCCCCAGACCGCTCACACGCAACACCCAGTTGGCGCTCTTGTTGAGCAGCCAGATAGCCGGATACATCAGCCAGTAAAAGCCATATAGCGGCATCGCACACCACAGGCCGATCCGTTCCGGGCTGCGTATGGCCATCGACTTCGGTGCCAGCTCACCGACCACAATGTGCAAGAACGAAATAATCAGAAAGGCAAAGACAAACGACACGCCATGGATCAGCTCGGGCGAGGCGACACCCAGCAGCACGAACACCGGTTCCAGCAAGCTGGCAAAAGCCGGTTCGCCGATCCAGCCCAGTCCCAGCGAAGCCAGCGTAATGCCAAGCTGACAGGCGGACAGGTAAGCGTCGAGTTGATTGTGGACGATGGCCAGAATGCGACCACGCAGGCCTTGCGTTTTGACGATAGCCCGGATGCGGGTCTGCCGCAGTTTGACCAGACCGAATTCAGCTGCAACGAAAAAACCGTTCAGCGCGACCAGAAAGAGGGCCGCGACGATCAGTAAAATGTTTTCCAACGAGGGTTCCTATGGGGGTAGTGGAGAGGTTGGTGCATACCTGAACTACATTCGCCACAGCGCGAACACGATTCTGAAGAACAGCTAACAAAACAGCGCGAGGTCCCACAGGCTAAGCTGGGGATGCGCAATCGAGATATCGCAGAAGCGACGCCAGTGGCGCGGAAAATGCGAAGGTTTTGTTAGCTGCTCTTGCGTGCTGCTGCATGCACCAAGCGTAATTTACCACGAGCCTGGCCATGAATTAAAAACAATAGCAGAAAGGCAAGTCCTGCCCGCAGTCGTGGACAGGACCGTTGCGCCAAGCTCAGCGCAGCAATGTCGGTGAGATGAAGCGTAGCCCGAGCACGAAATAGCGCCCCTGCGTCTGACTGCCAAAGCTATTGCCGGTGGTCAGGTCGAGTTCCACGTGATCAGGTATCAGCGTGGCGCGAATACCCGCCTGATAGGATGGTTTGCCCTTGTTTTCACCGAACACTTCGCCGATGAATGACAACTTGTCAAACAACTTGGTTTCATTTCCCAAACCCCAGGTCAGTCGCGTGGTGCGCTCCTTGCCGAGGCGATTGAAGCCAAGATTGGTATGCAGCAGCACGTCATCGTCGTTGAACGAGAACGACGTCAGCAAGCGTGAATAAACATTCCATGAACGCTGACGCGCCGCCGTGGGATCGTTATCGTCAATCGCATCGGTCTGGCGCACCACCCCGGCCAGCATGCCAATACCAATGCCATTGGGTACCATTTCCTTGAAGACAGTCTTGCCTTGCAACTGACTGTTGGCCAGATACATGCCGGCACCATCGCGTTGCCAGCCATTGCCCCAGGAAATTTCCAGATTACCAGTCAGATTGCAGGAGGGATTGAGCCAACGTTCGGTACCGTCGCGGTTGAACTTGGCCCAGCTTTCCAGCTGGCACTTGTTGGCGTCGAGTACTTGTGCATCGTCCACATCCATGGCGCCGGCGGCAAACGCCGACGACATCCCCAGCGCGCCATACAAGGCGATGGCGCTGATGATCAGTTTCTTTTTCATATGCCCCACTTTCTATAAACCGGGCACATCAGAAATGGTCGAAGATGTACCCGGCGTGATGCTAGCACCAGGTATTTGTTATCGACAATTAGAAACCGTACATATCAGGGAAAAAGTGAGCCATAGGGCCAAATAACCACAGTGTTGCGTATGCACATGTCTTACGTAGCACCATGTCATGCACACGTCAGACGCGTAGTCCTGTGGACCGAAATGCACGACGAGCCATTCTTGTTCATCGTTTGCGTGGGCGCGCGGGATCCGACAAACCGCAGGGTAGAAATGCACCTCGCCGTGCTT
Organism: Duganella sp.; assembly: GCA_026225475.1. GTDB lineage: Bacteria > Pseudomonadota > Gammaproteobacteria > Burkholderiales > Burkholderiaceae_D > Herbaspirillum. The sequence continues at coordinate 21,588 of JAMFSU010000011.1, read as the reverse complement.
TGCCCTGAGGTGCCACGCCGTCATACACCACTTCACCATGCGACAAGGTCATGCACGGCCAGCCGGTCACGCTAAGCCCTGCATAGGGCGTGTAATCGACATTGTGATGCAAGGCTTCTTGCGAATCACCACTTCCTTGTGCGGATTCCTGATGGCAATATTGGCATCGCCAGCCCGGCGTCTGATCGAACCGGCGCTGCAGCGCCATCTGTGCGAACACACCGGCGCTAGCCAACTGCAACAACTGCGCACCCATGTGGCACTGGAAACCGAAGCACGCGCGACCAACGACCGCCGCGCCATCATTTGTCTGTCGGGGAAATTCCACATCCGCATCGCCGATCTGGTCGACAACCAGGTCATGAGTAAAATGATGCGCGAGCTGGCCTCGCTGACCTGCCTGATCATCGATGCGATTGCCGCCGGCCGTGTCGAACAAGCGGTGGCCAGCATGATCGAACATCTCAACCACATCGAAGCGGTACTCGACATGTCGCCCCCGCCAAGCGAAGAAGAAGACCTGGAAGCGGTGCTGGGGCTGTAAGCTTTTTACGGCGCGTTTATCCGCACAGGGCAAAGTTTTATAAGGATTAAACGCCGCATTGCCTATCGTGTACTCCACATCAACCCACCTGTGGAGTACCAACAATGACATCCGGATTTTTTCGCCTGAGCGGCATTGCCGCCGCCCTGCTATTGCATCTGCTGCCAGCCAGCGCACAACAAAGTGACGCGCCGGCGGCCGATGCTGCAACTGTCAGCACGCCCTCCGACTGGAGCAGCAGCGCCAACCTCGGTCTGTATAGCCAATACGTGTTTCGCGGTCTGACCCAGACCAATGAAAAACCAGCCCTGCAAGGCGGCTTCGATCTGGCGCATGCCAGCGGGCTATATGCCGGCCTGTGGGCCTCCAACATCAGCTGGATCAGCGATGCCACGCCTGGCGCTTCGGCCAGCCTGGAAGCAGATATCTACGGCGGCTACAAATATACCGTCAGCGACTGGCTGGGCACCGACATTGGCCTGTTGCACTACGCCTATCCGGGCAGCTATCCAGCCGGCAGCACCAAGGCCGACACCAATGAACTGTATTTCGGACTGGACGCCAAATGGATCACCTTGCGTTATTCCTATGCGCTCGGCAACACCTTCGGCAGCCCCGATACGCGCGGCAGCAGCTATATCGACCTGAGCGCCAGCCAGCCACTGTTGGCCGGCATCACCGGCGTAGTCCATCTCGGACGCCAGCGCTATACCGGCCCCAACGCCAGCAACCTCAGCTACACCGACTGGAAGCTCGGCCTCACGCGCGACTTTTCCGGTTATGTACTCGCTGCTTACTACACCGGCAGCAACGCCAGCGATGCCGGTTACACCGTCAAGGGTATTAACCTTGGACGCGACCATCTGGTGCTATCGGTATCACGTACCTTCTGAGGCCTGCCATGAACCAGACCGCCTGCCGCTATGCATTGCTGGCCATCCTGTCTATCGCTGGATATTCATCGGCGCAGGCGGTCGTGCCCTTTCGCGCACCAGAAGATGAACAACCGTCGTTCGCCGCACGCGCGCACATGGCCGCGTGCCGCGATAGCGCCCGCCAGATCCTGACCCAGCGGGCCGGCGAATTGGCCCGCAAGAGCGGGCGTCAACTGGCCTTCGACCGTGGCAGGATAGAAAGTGAAAGTTATGTGCAACGTGGTGAGGCGGAATATTTCCGCTTCCTGCTGCGTGTCGGCGACAATGAAATTTTCGTCGTCTGCGATGGCCATACAGGCGCCATCCGACGTCAGATCGATCTATGGAGGGAACTTTAAGTTTCGTTGAGCACACCTGGCCGAGCCGGATTCAATCCGGCTCGACATCGACCACGCGATAGCCGACGCCGATTTCAGTAAGCAGGTAACGCGGTTGCGCAGCATCGTCTTCCAGCTTCTGGCGCAGGCGCTGCATATAGATGCGCAAGTAGTGATGATCATCGGTATGACTCGGTCCCCAACCAGCCACCAGCAACTGCCGGTGCGTAATCACACGGCCAGCATCACGCAACAGCGTGGCCAGCAATCGATGTTCGATCTGGGTCAGATGAATTGCCTCACCCCGCTTGCTGACAGTGCGTCCCGGCAAATCGATGAACAATTCTCCCAGACGGAAACGGCCGGTCGTCGTGCCAGCCTGACTGCGCCGGCGCAACTGCACGCGGATACGCGCCAGCAATTCCGGCATGCCGAACGGCTTGGTCAGATAATCATCGGCACCGGCATTGAGCGCCTCAACTTTTTCGGTCTCCTGCGTGCGTGCCGACAAGATCACAATCGGCACATCGCTCCAGGAGCGGATATCGGTAATGACTTGCTTGCCGTCGAGATCGGGCAGGCCAAGATCAAGGATCACCAGATCCGGCTTGCGCGTGCCAGCTTCGACCATGCCTTCGCGTGCAGTGCGCGCTTCATGCACAATGAAACCTTCCTGTTCCAGCGCCCCGCGCACCAGCTTGCGGATATGGGCATCATCTTCAACGAAAACAATATTGCCTGCGTGATCGAGCATGATCCTTAATCTTCCTCCGGCAAGGCCGGTTGTGATTCCAGCGGCAAGGTGAAACGTACGCGCGCACCCGGTGCGGCTACATCCACAGGCAGTGCCCGGATGGTACCGCCGTGCGCGGTCACAATGGCGCGACAGATCGCCAGACCAAGACCGACACCGGGGGTACTCGATTCGGCATCACCACGGGTGAATTTCTCGAAGACACGTTCTTCCATGCCCGCCGGGAAACCGGGGCCACTGTCAACCACGTCAATTTCCAGAAAACCTGCTACTCCCGGCTCCTGCGCCACCCGCGCCTCGATCACGATAGCCTCGCTCTGCGGCGCGTATTTGACGGCATTTTCAATCAGATTGGCAAAGACCCGCTCCAGCAGTACCGCATCAAAACGCACCAACGGCAAATCAGCCGGCAGTCGTACCACGACACTGCGCTCGCCAAGCACCTTCTGCAACAGACGCAAGGCCGAACCGATGACCTCTTCCAGCGTATTCCATTGGCGATTGAGCGTCACGCCACCGGCCTGCAAGCGTGCCATGTCGAGCATATTCTCGACCAGGCCCGACAAGCGTTGCGATTGCTCACTGATGGTCACGGCCATGGCTTGCGCGTCCGCGCTCATGCCCGCTTGCGCGGCCAGTGCATCGGCGCTGCCCACCAGTGAAGTCAAGGGCGTGCGCAAGTCGTGCGAGATCGCCGATAACAGCGAATTGCGCAGACGTTCAGACTCCATCGTCAACAAGGCATCCTGGGCCACTTCGGCGTAATGCAGGCGTTCAATGGCCATGGCAATTTGCGAGGCAAAGATTTCCAGCATCTGGCGATTTTCCGGCAAGGCCAGCTGAACGGCATGATCACCACGTTGTGCCGCAACGTCATTGACAAAAGCCAGTACACCGCGCGTGCGCATGGTGGCGGTTAGCGGCAGATATAACGCCTGCGCCGCCGGCAAGGTGGCAGTGCCCTGTCCGGCTGGCTGACCATTGTCGTAGACCCACTGTGCCACGCCGAGATCGGCGTCGTTCAACGCATGCACATCTTGCGCATTGGGTCCGGCCACGCGTACGTTTTCGCTGCTGTCCGGTAGCAAAAACGCGGTCTTGGCGCCAAACACCGCGCCCAGATGACGGCGGCCGATTTCCAGAATCTGCTCCAGCGTCAGCACGGTCGACAGTTCTTTGCCCAGCATGTACAAATTGCCGGCGCGGGTCTCACGCAACATGGCCACATGGGCCTGATGACGCAGCCGCGATGCCAGCGTACTGATGAACAAGGACACCGCCAGCATCACCAGCAGCGTGATCAGATATTGCACGTCTGACACGCTGACCGAGTAACGCGGTGCGACGAAAAAGAAATCGAATGCCAGCACACTGAGCACCGATGCCAGAGCCGAAGCCGAACGACCGTAGCGCACGGCGACGATCATGACGCCGACCAGATACAACATGATCACATTGGCGGGATGCAGATAGCCGATCAGCAATGCCGCAAGCGACGTGGTGATGGCGCAGCTGACCAGCGCCCACAGATAACCGCGCCGACGCAATCTACCGCCATCCTCGGGCGGTCGATGGTCCCACAATGCACGTGCGCTGCCGCTTTCATCGCGCATCTCGCGCGCCACCGCATACACGTCGATGTCCTTGCCCTGCGCAGCGATGCGGGTGGCCAGGCTGGGCCGCCAGCGACTCCACCAGCCATGGCGCTGCGACTGGCCAATCACCAGCTTGCCGGCATTGCAGCCGCGCGCAAATTGCACCAGCGCCCGCGCCACGTCATCGCCGGTGATGCTGGCAGTTTCTGCGCCCAGCGATTGCGCCAGCTTGAGCGTTTTGAGCATACGTTCACGCCGTGCCAGTGTGATGCGCGGCCAGCGCGGCGCATCGACATACACGACCAGCCATTCGGCTTGCAGTTTGGCGGCCAACCGGGCACCAGCGCGCACCAGTTGGTCTTCATCAGCATCAGCGCCAATGGCAACCACAATGCGATCCTTGGTCTGCCACAGTTGGGCGATCGAGCGGTCAGCACGGTAGGCGCGCATATCGGCATCGACACGGTCGGCGGTGCGGCGCAGAGCGATTTCGCGCAAGGCTAGCAGATTGCCTTTGCGAAAGAAATTGCGACCGGCTTTTTCGGCCTGTTGCGGCAGATAAACCTTGCCTTGCTTGAGCCGCTGCAGCAGTTCATCGGGTGGCAGGTCGACCAGCGTGACCTCGTCGGCATCGTCGAACACGTGATCGGGGATGGTTTCCCAGACGCGAATGCCGGTAATCTGGCCAACCACATCGTTGAGGCTTTCGATATGCTGGACGTTGACGGTGGTGTAGACGTGGATACCGGCATGCAGCAGCTCTTCAATGTCTTGCCAGCGTTTGGCGTGACGCGCGCCGGCGACATTGGAGTGTGCCAGTTCATCGACCAGAATCACTTGCGGATGGCGTAGCAGGGCGGCGTCGAGGTCGAATTCGTGGAAGTTGCGGTCGCGATAGTTGTGCGCACGCAGCGGTAGTTGTTCCAGGCCGGCCAGCAGCTCGGCGGTGTCGATGCGGCCGTGAGTTTCGACAATCCCGGCAACCACTTCCGTACCCTGCTCGCGCAGGCTTTGCGCCGCTGTCAGCATGGCGTAGGTCTTGCCGACACCAGCCGAGGCGCCGAAAAAAATCTTCAAGCGGCCACGGCTCTGACGGTCTTCTTCGCGCATGACGCGGTCTAGCAGGTCGTCGGGGTTGGGGCGGGTGGGCATGGTGGGGTTATTGTAGTGGAATTGTTCGGTTCGTTGCAGTCGTCTTATTTTGCGTTCTATTGTTGCTGAGGCCGCATTTTCTTCGAACCAGCTTGCCGGGCCGCCCACGGCAAGCTGCTACGAAGCACAAAGTGTCAGCAACCCAATAACGCCGCTTGACTCAACGCTTGTTACCCAACGCGTCCAATGCCAAATTGAGCTTAAGCACATTCACCCGAGGCTCGCCAAACAAGCCCCACTGCGGCGCCTCCGTTTGCGACTGCACCAGCGTCCGCACCTTCTCCAGTGGCAATCCGCGTTCCCGCGCCACCCGAGCAAGCTGATACTCGGCCGCTGCCGGACTGATCTGCGGGTCCAGTCCGCTCGCCGACGCGGTTACCAGATCAGCCGGGATATCCACCCCGGCAGCAGGATCAGCCTGCCGCAACGCTTCGATACGTGCCTTCGCAGCATCAACCAGCCCTGGATTCGTTGGCCCCAGATTGCTGCCACCCGAAGCACCGGCGTTATAAGGAAACACCCCTGCCGACGACAAGCGCCCCCAGAAATATTTAGGCTCGGTAAAGTTCTGCCCGATCAGACTGGACCCCACCGCCACGCCATCACGCGCAAGCAGACTACCGCTCGCCTGCTGTGCAAAGAACCCCTTTCCCACCAAGGTCACCACCGCCGGATACAAACCACCCAACAACACCGACATCAGAATGAACAGCGACACCGCCGGACGTAAATATGTTTTCATGAATAACTCCTTGTAACCATCACAATCAGGCCAGACCAAACAGGCCCAGCAACACGTCGATTAACTTGATCCCGACAAACGGCACCAGCAAGCCGCCCAATCCATAAATCAACAGATTGCGCCGCAACAGCACCGCCGCACCCAGCGCGCGATAACGCACGCCACGCAAGGCCAGTGGAATCAACACCACGATCACCAGGGCATTGAAAATCACCGCCGACAAAATGGCCGAAGACGGATTATTCAAATGCATCACATCCAGCGCCGCCAACTGCGGATAGGTCGTCGCAAACATCGCCGGAATAATCGCAAAATACTTGGCCACGTCATTGGCAATACTGAAGGTCGTCAGACTGCCGCGTGTCATCAGCATCTGCTTGCCGATCTCGACGATCTCGATCAACTTGGTCGGATTGGAATCCAGATCGACCATGTTGCCGGCTTCCTTGGCCGCCTGCGTGCCGCTGTTCATGGCCACAGCCACATCGGCCTGCGCCAATGCCGGTGCATCGTTGGTGCCGTCACCCGTCATCGCTACCAGCTTGCCCTCGGCCTGATGCTGACGAATCAATGCCAGCTTTTGTTCCGGCGTGGCTTCGGCCAGAAAATCATCAACCCCGGCTTCCGCCGCAATTGCAGCCGCCGTCAACCGGTTGTCGCCGGTGATCATGATGGTCTTGATGCCCATGCGGCGCAGCTCCGAGAAGCGTTCCTTGATGCCGCCCTTGACGATATCCTTGAGCTCAATCACGCCCAGCACGCGCATGCTGTTGCCGGTGCTGTCGGCCACCACCAGCGGCGTGCTGCCACGTCGCGCCACGATCTCCACTGCTGCCGTGACTTCCTGCGGAAACGCCAGTCCGGCCTGCTCAGCCAGCTTGCGAATCGCATCGGCCGCACCCTTGCGAATCTGACGTGCACCGATATCGACGCCCGACAGGCGGGTCTGTGCACTGAAGCCAATGAATTGCGCTCCCATGCTGGCCATCTCGCGTTCGCGCAGATTGAAACGCTGTTTGGCCAACACCACAATACTGCGGCCTTCCGGTGTTTCGTCAGCCAGCGAAGCCAGTTGCGCGATGTCGGCCAATTCCTGTTCGCTCACCCCATTGGCAGGCAAAAAGGCGGAGGCCTGACGATTGCCCAACGTGATCGTGCCGGTCTTGTCCAGCAACAGCACATCGACGTCGCCAGCGGCTTCCACCGCACGGCCGGAAGTGGCAATCACATTGGCTTGCATCATGCGGCTCATGCCGGCCACACCGATGGCCGACAACAGGCCGCCAATCGTGGTTGGAATCAGACACACCAGCAAGGCAATCAACGCCGTCACTGTCACCGGCGAACCGCTATGACCGGCATTGACGCTATAGATCGAGAACGGCGACAAGGTCACCGTGACCAGCACGAACACGATTGTCAAGGCCACCAGCAACAAGGTCAGCGCCAGTTCGTTCGGCGTTTTTTGACGCTTGGCACTTTCCACCATGGCGATCATGCGATCAATGAAGGCTTCGCCAGGGTTCACCGTCACCCGCACGATGATCCAGTCCGACAACACCCGCGTCCCACCGGTGACGGCAGAAAAGTCGCCGCCCGATTCACGGATCACCGGTGCCGACTCGCCCGTAATGGCACTCTCGTCCACGGTCGCCACGCCTTCGACCACTTCACCATCGGCGGGAACCGTGTCGCCCGCTTCGATCAGCACCAGATCGCCCTTGCGCAAACTGCTGCCCTCGACCAGTTCACCGCGCTCGGCCCGATTGGCGCGTTGCAGTTTCTTGGCCATCACACTTTTCTTGGCACTGCGCAGCGATGCCGCCTGCGCCTTGCTGCGCCCCTCTGCCAAGGCTTCGGCAAAATTGGCGAACAACACCGTAAACCAGAGCCACACCGTAATCGCCAGGATGAAGCCGGTTGGCGCTTCGCCCTCGCCATTGAGTGCTTGCAGATACAGCAGCGTTGTCAGGATGCTGCCCAGATACACCACGAACATCACCGGGTTGCGCCATTGCGCACGGGGTGACAACTTCTTGAACGCGTCGATCAGCGCCGGTTTTACGATCGCCGGATCGAACATCCATTGGGTGGCAGAATTTGCCATTATTTTCTCCAAGTCAGCGTGCACGCCGGACCAGCCAGCCATGCACGCGGTCAATCAATTCGCCAAATGAAATACGCTCAATGCAGAGCCAGCATCTGTAGATGTTCAATGACCGGTCCCAGTGCCAGCGCCGGTACATAAGTCAACGCACCGACCAGCAGCACCGCGCCAATCAGCAAGGCCACAAACAACGGGCCATGCGTGGGCAAGGTGCCCGATGTCGCGGCCAGCCGCTTCTTGCCTGCCAGTGAACCGGCCATGGCCAGCACCGGCACAATGATGCCGAAGCGCCCCAGCCACATGGCGATGCCCGTGGTGACGTTGTAGTAAGGCGTATTGGCAGAGAGCCCAGCGAAGGCGCTGCCGTTGTTATTGGCAGCCGAACTGAAGGCGTACAGAATTTCCGAAAAACCATGCGCACCAGGATTGGCAATGCCGGCCAGACCGTTTTCCACCAGCACGGAAATTGCCGTCAATACCAACACCAGCAAAGGCGTCATCAGAATCGCGATCGACATCATCTTCATATCGAATACGCCAATCTTCTTACCCAGGTATTCCGGTGTACGCCCGATCATCAGACCGGCGATGAACACCGCCAGCACGGCAAAGATCAACATGCCGTACAAGCCGGCACCGACGCCGCCATAGACCACCTCGCCCAACTGCATCTGCAGCATCGGCACCAGCCCGCCCAATGGCGACAGGGAATCATGCATGGCATTGACCGCTCCGCAGGAAGCTGCCGTGGTAATGGCGGCAAACAGGCCGGATGCAATGATGCCAAAACGGGTTTCCTTGCCTTCCATCATGCTGCCGATACCGGGCGTGCCATTGGTCGCCGTGACATGCAAGGCGCTCAAGGCCGGATTGCCCTGTTGCTCGAAGTACAGCAGGAATACCGTCATGCCGATGAACAGCACCGTCATGGCAGCCAGAATTGCCCAGCCCTGACGACGGTCGCCAGCGAGCATGCCGAAGCTGGTACACAAGGCCGCTGGAATCAAGAGGATCACCAGCATCTGCACGAAGTTCGACAACGGTGTCGGATTCTCATACGGGTGCGCCGAGTTGGCATTGAAGAAACCGCCACCATTGGTGCCGACCATCTTGATCGCCTCTTGCGAAGCCACCGGCCCCATCGGCAAGGTCTGCATGCTGGTCTTGAGTGTTTCAGTGACCGGCTGACCTTGGGCATCCTTGAGCGGCTGACCTTGCGCGTCCAGCTTTGGCTGCGTATAGGTTGTCGTCTCCAGCGTCGCGACATCTTTATAGGCATCGAAATTCTGAATCACACCCTGCTGCATCAACACCACTGCGACCACCAGCGACAACGGCAACAGCACGTACAGGCTGGAACGCGTCATATCCACCCAGAAATTACCGATGCTCTTGCTGCTGTGACGCACGAAACCGCGGATCAAGGCAAATGCCACCGCCAGACCTGTCGCGGCCGACATGAAGTTTTGTACCGTCAGCGCCAGCATCTGGGTCAGATAACTCATGGTGCTTTCGCCCGAATAGCCTTGCCAGTTGGTATTGGTCACAAAACTGATAGCGGTATTGAACGAAGAATCGGCGCTGACATTGGCCATGCCCTGGGGATTGAACGGCAACCAGAGTTGCAGTCGCTGCAAGGCATACACCACGACGGCACCGATTACGTTGAACAGCAGCAGCGCCAGCGCATACTGCTTCCAGCCCATGTCGGCATCAGCACGAATGCCACACAAACGATAAAACAGGCGCTCGACACCACCGAAGACACGATTGACGGCAGAACGACCTTCCATCACGCGCCCGATATACCACCCCAGCGGCACCGACAGCAGCAGAAGTACGGCCAGATACAAGGCCAATTGGGTAAGCGAGTCAGTCATCAGAATGCCTCCGGCTTGATCAAGGCGACCACCAGGTACGCCAACAAACCGACCGCAACCGCCAGGCCGATGATTTGCATGAGGCTCATTGCATGTCCTCCAGCTGGTTGCAGGCGATGATGAACGCCCACATCGCAGCGCTGCATAAGGCCAGGCCGCCGATATAGATGAAATCCATGTTGCACTCCCTTGTTTAACTGTCACAGCCGCCACCTCGGCAGCTTGTGCAGCGAACAATATTCCCGGCACCATTAATTCCGGATAAAACTATCGGGGAGCGGTATAAATTTTGTGTAAACAAATGCCGGACGGCACTGGCAGCAGTGTTGCCACCAAGGAAGAAAAAAGGCAAAAAAACAAAAAAAACAGGCGCTACAGAGCGCCCGTCATCAAGTCAAACGACCCGCGAAAGCGGGGTCAGGTAGTCCATTCAATGCGATTCTTGCCAGCATTTTTGGCGGCATACATGGCTTCATCGGCACGCGCCACCAGGCTGTCTTCGGAGTAATGCCGGTGCGGATCAAAGAGGGTCACGCCGATGCTGGTCGAGACCTTGACCGTAGCAGCGCGCAGCAGGAATGGTTCGCGCATGGTTTGCAGGATCTTGTCGGCCACCATCAGCGCATCATCGCGCCCTTGCAGGCGCTCCAGAATCACCGTGAATTCATCTCCGGCCAGGCGTGCCACCGTGTCGACATCGCGCACCGCCGCCAGCAGGCGCTGCGAAAATTGAATCAGTAATTCATCACCGGCCTCGTGGCCATGTTTGTCATTGACGCTCTTGAAACCGTCAATATCCATGAACAACAAACCCATCTGCAGTGGATCACGCACTGCACGTGCCATCGCTTCCGGCAGTTTTTGCGTAAACGCACGCCGGTTCGGCAAGCCGGTCAGGATGTCGGTCAACGCCATTTCCTGCAACGAATCGCGGAAAGCCAGCCGCTCGGTAATATCATGCAAAAAGGCGATGAACAGATGACCTTGCCGGCGCTGTACATAACCGACGGTCATTTCCACTGGCAATTCATGGCCGTCGCGGCGCAAGGCATTGATTTCGACACGGTTATTGATCAGTACCGCCTCACCAGTGCTCATGAAATGTTTCATGCCATGCCGGTGCAGCTCGCGCTGGTCGGCCGGAACGATCAATTCAGCCAGTTCCTGCCCCAAGGCTTCCTTGCGCGACCAACCCAGCAATTGTTCGGCCTGGCGATTCCATTCCAGCACCATGCCATCTTCATCGATGGCAATGAAGGCATCATGGGCATTCTGCAAAATGGCGCGTAATTCGTTTTCGCTTTCTTCCAGCAGAATCTGGTTTTCGCGCTGGGTATCGAGCGCCTGCTGCAAGGCAATTGCGGTTTCATGCAAACGCTTGGTGCGATCATCAACGCGCTGCTCCAGGCCTTCGTTGAGCAAACGCACTTCTTTCAAATAATTCTCTTCGCGCTGCACCATGGTCGCCAGCGTCGAGGACAACAACTGGATTTCGTAATAGGTGCCGACGATAGGGATCTCAACATTCGGTACGCCGATGGCGCGCTGTTCCAGCGCCGCGCTGAGCTGGTTCATCGGCGCCACCAGCCGCCGCGTCAAGAAAAACGCCAGCGTCATCAACAAACCGCCGATCAGGAAGCCGACAAACATCACCTGTCGTTCCAGATCCTTGAAGCCGGACATGGCCACCTGTTCCGGCTGGCGTACCAGCACCGACCATTTCAGATCGGTATATTCGCTGTTGAGGCCAGTGCGGGCATAGCCGGTCAGATATATTGCGCCGTCATCGCCTTTTTCGCGTATCGCGCCCGATGGCAAGCGCAACGACGCCCGAAAGCTCTCGCTATCGATTTTCTTTTCTTCCAGTTCCTTCGGCCCCAGCAGTACGGTGCCGTCTTCGCGCACGATCATGATTTCGACGTCGTAGCGGTCATTGGCCGGATTGAGCAGCTTCTTGGCCAGATCGCGCGCCCAGGTCCAGCTCAGGTGCACGCCCAGCACGCCTTTGAAATGACCATCTTTATCGACGATCGGGCTGGAGATATCGACAAAGCGCCAGGGTTCAGTCATGACCGGCAGCTTTTTCTCCAGCAAGATGGCGGGATGGTAATCACCAACGAAGAAGTCTCGCTGGCCCTTCTGAAACCAGGGCCGTTGCGCTACGCTCTGGCCTTCCAGCAAGCCGTTGGCGGCTGCCAGTACAGTACCGTCAGGCTGCGCAAAACCAATCCAGGCGTAGTTCGGGACATTCTTTTGCAGCTCATTGAAGACGGCGCGCATGCGCGTGGTATCGCTGGCTTCGCGTACCGACGGCCGGGTCGAGAGAATTTTGACATCCAAATAGCGCTCCACCATGCTGCGATCGAGCGCATCCTGCATCTGCCAGGCCAGTTGATTGAGACGGGACTCGGCTTCGCGACGCGCATAGCTGCGCGTGAATTGATCCACCAGGATCAGCACCGAGGTGGTGGTGATGAACACCGACATCACCACGCCAATTGTGACCCACGAGGACAAACTTAGCGTCGATGAGGGTTTTTTTATGCTCAAGGCAACTCCAGCGGCTGTTCGGGATAATTCCAGATCTGCTGGCACAGTGATGTTCTAACCAGGGCAATCTCCGAAGCTATTAGTTTTTTGTGGATGAACACCGGCATATTAGCTGCTCCATTGCGCTTCGGGCAATCAATGATTGATTGCCCGAAATAAACAATGCCATCTTTGCAATTTTTACTGCTGCCTCACCATTGCAGCTTGGTACGCAATTGCTCGCGCACCTGCGCCACAATCTCGAACGAGCGCAGGCGCGCCGCATGGTCAAAAATCTGCGCCGTAATCATCAATTCGTCGGCACCAGTGTCATCGATAAACGCCTGCAAACCAGCCTGCACCGTCTGCGGAGAACCAACCACCGCACAGGACAGCGAACGCTCAAGATGGGATTTTTCTTCCGGCCGCCAATAGTCTTCCATGCTCTCGCGCGGTGCATTGAGCTGCCCAGGCACGCCGCGCACCAGATTGACGAACTGCTGTTGCAGCGACGTAAACAAACGCTCGCCTTCGCGATCAGTTTCTGCCGCAAAGACATTCAAGCCCAGCATCACATGCGGCCGCGCCAGTGCCTCGGATGGTTTGAAACGGCTGCGGTAGATGTCGATGGCTGATTTCATGAAACCCGGCGCAAAATGCGAGGCAAATGCAAACGGCAGGCCCATTTCCGCTGCCAATTGGGCGCTGAACAGGCTGGAGCCAAGCAGCCACAGCGGCACCTCCAATCCGGCACCCGGTACCGCGCGTACCGCTTGATGGGGCGTGGCAGCACGGAAATAATCCTGCAACTCCACCACATCATCAGCAAAGGTATCGGCGCTGTCTCCCAAGTGACGCCGTAAAGCCCGCGCAGTGCGCTGATCAGAACCTGGCGCACGGCCCAGACCGAGATCGATACGACCGGGATACAGCGAAGCCAGGGTACCGAACTGTTCGGCAATGACCAACGGTGAATGGTTAGGCAGCATGATGCCACCAGCACCGACGCGGATAGTGCGCGTATTGGCGGCAATATGCGAAATCACCACCGCAGTGGCGGCGCTGGCGATGCCGGTCATATTGTGATGCTCGGCCAACCAATAGCGCTGGTAGCCCAACTGCTCGGCTTTTTGCGCCAGTTCCTTGCTGTTATTGAAGGCGTCGGCAGCCGTGCAGCCTTGATTGATTGGCGATAAATCGAGTACTGAAAACGGAATCATTGCGTGTCCTTATGTCCTTGTGTGCTGGTGAGGGCTTGACTGAGCATCAAGTCAGTTTGACGACCAGCTTGCCAAAGTTCTTGCCTTGCAGCAGCCCCATGAAAGCCTGCGGTGCATTTTCCAGCCCCTGCACCACGTCCTCGCGATAGCTGATCTTGCCAGCGTCAACCCAGGCGCTCATGTCCTTGAAGAATTGCGCAAAATAACCGGCGCGCTGGTAATAATCGAAAATGATGAAGCCCTGCATGCGCATGCGCTTGGTCAACAGCGTACGCGGCAACGACGCCAACAGTTCAGGATTGGCAGGCATGCCGTTATATTGCGCAATCAAGCCGCACAGCGGCAGGCGCGCATGCACGTTGAGCAGCGGCAGCACCGCTTCGAACACCTTGCCGCCGACATTTTCGAAATACACATCGATGCCCGCACCGCAGGCTTGCAGCAGTCGTTGTGCAAAATCGTCGGCGCGATGATCGATACAGGCATCAAAGCCCAGTTGCTCCACCGCATAGCGGCATTTCTCCTCACCACCGGCAATTCCCACCACGCGGCAGCCTTGCAGCTTGGCGATCTGGCCGACCACCGAACCCACGGCGCCGGTCGCGGCTGCCACCACAACGGTTTCACCCGCTTGTGGCTGGCCGATGTCGAGCAGGCCGGCATAGGCGGTAAAGCCAGGCATGCCGAACAAACCCAGTGCATAGGAGGGATGCGCCATCTGCTTGTCGAGCTTGGTGACGCCCGTGCTATCGGACAAGGCATAGTCTTGCCAACCGGTATAAGCCATCACCAGGTCGCCTTCCTGATAATCGGGATGCTGCGACGCAATCACCTGCGACACGGTGCCACCGGTCATGACGCCGCCGATCTCGACCGACGCGGCATAGGAAGGGGCATCGCTCATGCGGCCACGCATATACGGATCAAGCGACAGATAATCGGCGCGCAACAAAATCTGTCCGGCAGCCACGCTCGGTACGGCCACGTGTTCCAGGCGAAAATTGTCCGCCGTGGGCGCTGCCGTGGGGCGCGATGCCAAGACAATGCGGCGGTTAATGGTGGGAGATTGCGACATAGGGAAGTCCTTAAGAAGAGGCGGCGATGATGCCGCCAATGGCAGCACCGGCAAAAAATGGGACGGAATTCAGGGGCCGACCAGTACGCAGCGGGTCACATCCATGGCCGCATCAAGCGCCACGCGGTCGCGGCTGAGCTTGCTCAGCAAACTGGCGCCAAGCCACATCTGATACAGCATCTGTGCCGTACGCTCGGGCGCCAGCACGGTATGCAGCGAAGCATCGGCGATACCTTCGGCAATCACCGCGGCAATACGCGCGATGAAGGCGTTGGTGCCAGTATGCAGAGCGACCCGCATATCATCGGACAGGTCGGCCACTTCGGCGCTGAGCTTGACCACCAGGCATTTGTGCTCAAGCATTTCGCAGCATTGGGTTTCGAGCCAGTGGCCCCAATAACGCAGCAAACGCTCACGCGCATTAGCGTTACTGGCATGCGCATCAAACATCCGGTCCAGCGCTTGCAGATATTCGGCCACGTACTGTTCGATCAGCTCCAGGCCGTAACGCTCCTTGGAACCAAAGTAATGATAGAACGACCCTTTGGGTACCTCTGCGGCCGTCAGAATTTCGCTCAGGCCGACGCCGGTGAAGCCTTTTTGCGCAATCAGACGACGCCCGGCTTGCAGGATGTGCAACTTATTTTCAAGGTAGGTATCTCGCATGGACACCATTCTACCCACAAATTAGACCGGTCGTCTAAGAGCAACCCAGGACGGCGCAATGTCCGCCCTCTCCTGCCTATTCCGACTTCAAAAATATCGGCCACGCCAACAATGCTGCCACGGCACCTGCGCACCACACCGCCGGCCATGACTGCCAGCGCAGCAGCAACGGCACCGCCTGCGCTGCCAGGAAGAACACCAGAAACACGCAAGTATTACCCAGTCCCAAGGCTGTACCGACCTGGCGCGCACCGGCCAGGGTGGCCAACTCGGTATAGGCCACACCATGCCAGGCAGAGGCACAAATCCCCCCGGCCACTAGTAACACCACGATCAGCACCCTCGAACCCGGTGACCACGGCATCGCTGTTGTCGCTGCCGCCGCTGTTGCATCAAAGCCAGAGGCACGCGCCACCACCACTGCCAGCGCGACAAAGATCAAGGCACTCAAGACACTGCAAGTGCGCAGGTAGTGGCGCCGATTGCCGCGGCGGTCAGTCCAGCGCCCGCTCCAGATACGCATCAAAGCCGCACCGATCTGCACTGCCGCCATGCTGCTACTGATCAAGGTCAGACCGGCGTGGCCGACATCGTGCAAGAAGATGGTGGCGAAGGTCAACACCGACACTTGCGGAAAGCAGAGAATGCCAATCGCCAATGCCATGCGCCAGACCTTGCCATCACGCAGCGCACTGGTGGTCAGCGTGCTGAGCTGCGCGACGGCCTCGCTATTGACTGGAGGCTCATGCAACCAGCCCCAGGCCAGTAACGCGCTGACAGCACATAACAAGGCCAAAAAACCATAGACGGCGGCAAACCCATAGGCCTGCGCCAGGCTCGGTAATACCACTGCCGCCAGGCCACCACCGGCTGGCACGGCGGTTTGGCGGATGCTCATGGCCAGTCCGCGCTCGCCTTCCTGAAACCAGCCCATCACCGCCCTGCCGCTGGAACCATTGACGCTGCCGCCAAGCAGCCCCACCAGCAACAAGCCGAGTGCCAACAAAGCCATGGGCGGTATGCCAGCGCCGCCTGGCACCACCCAAAGTGCCATCGCTGCCAAGGCCAGTGCGGTTGCCAGCAGACCACACAACAACACGCGCCGGTCACCCCAGCGGTCAGTCAGCATGCCCCAAGGCAGTTCACTGACGGCCACACCCAGGCCGAGCGAACCCAGTGCCAGTCCCAACGAAGCAGTATCGAGCCGATACTCGGCACGCATAAAAATCGCCGTCACTGGAATACCGGCAAATGCCGCTGCAAAACTGCCATTGGCCAGCACGCCGATGCCAAGAATTTTCCAGCGATGGCGGCGTTGCTCGCTGTCAGGCGCCGACATGCTTTTGGTGGCGGGCAAAACGGGAATCGGTGCGGCACTGACGGGCTGATTGCTTGCATGCATGGTAAAGATCCAGAGTGAGTTGACAGCGCTAGTGTGCCGTGCCACCATCCGACCGAAATGACATTAATCCCTCCTTTTTGGTCATTTCCTCCCTTTAGAACATCATGCGAAAAATCGGCTTTTTAGTGTTTCTCGATTGCAGCCTGCTCGATTTCACTGGGCCGCTGACGGCGTTTGATGTCGCCAACCGGCTCCACGACGATCCCGGCAACAAGCTCTATCAATTGCATGTCATGTCGGAATTGGGCGGCATACTGGAGAGCGCATCGGGCACCGCCGTGGTCACCCACCCGCTGGACCGCTCGCCGTTCGATACCTTGATCGTGGCAGGCGGCGCCGGGCCGCGTGAAGGCGTGTTATCCGCCAATTTGATCGACTACACGCGTCATGCCGCGGCCCAGGCCAGACGCGTAGCCAGCGTCTGCAGCGGCGCGTTTGTGCTGGCGGCAGCCGACCTGCTCGACGGCAAGCGCGCCACTACCCATTGGCGCATGGCGACGCGACTACAGCGCATGTATCCCAAGGTGGATGTCGATAGCGACAAGATTTTCATCAACGACGGCAAGGTGTGGACTTCGGCCGGTATTTCCGCCGGCATTGACCTGGCGTTGGCATTGATCGAGGCAGATCACGGCGCAGACTTGGCGCGCGCCGTGGCCAGAGAATTGGTGGTGTATCACCGCCGACCGGGCGGTCAGACACAGTTTTCCAGCTTGCTGGAAATGGACCCGCCATCGAACCGCATCCGCCAGACGCTCAGTTATGCGCGTGAACATTTGCACGAAGCCCTGAGTGCCGAGCGCTTAGCCGAAATTGCCTGCCTGAGCCGACGGCAATTCGACCGCGCCTTCAGCGCCGAAACAGGCCAGACGCCGGCCAAGGCAATTGAGAAATTACGCGCCGAAGCAGCACGACCACGCGTTGAAGCCGGCGAAGAATCGTTGGAAGCCATTGCCCGCGCAGTTGGCTTCGACGATCCCGAGCGGATGCGGCGTGCATTTCTGCGCGTATTTGGCTATCCGCCACAAGCCATCCGGCGCGCCCAGCGCCAGCAAGAAGCGCTCTATCGCTGAACCAAGCAGCGCATCAGGGCGCCGCTACCAGCCGCAACCGGGTGATTTCCGACGGCGCCAGCAAGCGCTTGGGTGGGCCCCAATAGCCGGTACCGCGACTGGTGTAAATCCACAAATCACGTAACTTGTTCAAGCCCGCCACATAGGGCTGCTGCATCGGCACAAACAGATTCCACGGGAAGAACTGACCACCGTGGGTATGTCCCGACAATTGCAGATCAAAACCGGCGTCGGCGGCCGCACTTGCACTGCGCGGTTGATGCGCCAGCAAGATGTTGACGTGACTATCAGCCGGCGCATGATTGATTGCCGCTTGCGGATCGCTGCGTTGCGTCGGGTCGAAATGATGTGCGGTGTAATCGGTCACCCCAGCCACAACCAGCGCTGCACCGTTATGTTGCAACACCACATGTTCATTCATCAGTACGGTCAAGCCAAGCCGCCGCACTTCTGCCACCCAGGCCACCGCATCTGAATAGTATTCATGGTTGCCGGTGACAAAATAAACGCCATGACGTGCTCGCAATTGCGCCAACGGCGCCGTGTGTTCGGCCAATTGGCGCACGCTGCCGTCGACCAGATCACCGGTAATCGCCACCATATCCGCATTGAGTCCATTGACCTTGTCGACGATGGCGCGCAGATACTTGCGTTTGATGGTCGGACCGACATGGATGTCGCTGATTTGAGCAATCGTAAAACCTTGCAGCGCCGCCGGCAAATTGCGGATCGGCACCTCCACGTCCACCACTGCCGCCAGCCGGCGCGCATTGATGAAGCCCAGCAGCGTCAATGCCAAGGCACCAATCACGACGGCCTGCGCCGACCAAGTGTGCAATTCTTCCCGTAACAGCGCGCCCGACAGCCACGGCAACACCAATAGCAGCACTTCGCGCACCAGCGTCAGCAGCAACAACGAAGAAAATAGACCCATAGCCAGCATACCGACCCATGACAGGCGGTCTGCCCACACCTGCGATTTCATATTACGTGACAGCAAAGCACCCGGAATCAGGAACCAGGACAGCACCATATAGAGCGCGCACAAGCTCTGCACCACGCCATCAGCGCTCAAGGCCGGCGCCAGCCGCCAACCGATCCAGGCATGCAGCGCCCCCAGCACGGACAACACAAAAATGACGGTAATACGTGAGGGCATAGGAGCTCGCGCAGAAGAATGATGACGAGCATGTTGGTATGCATACGCGCTTTTCAATGGCGGCGCAGTGTACTAATTAAGTCCATCCAATGGCATAGGCAAACGGCCTCACTCCTACACTAGCGCAACTTGATCTCCACATACCGATTGCGTGGTTCAGGCACACCCTTCTTGGCCGGCACACGTGGCTCGCGGGCACCTTTGCCAAGCACTTCGATGCTGATCAGATCGACCCTGGCACGGCGCAGTTCGCGTTCGATCAACTGTGCACGGCGCACCGACAAGGTTTGATTGAAGCTATCGTTGCCAATATCGTCGGCATGGCCCGTCAGAATAAACTCCGCGGCCGGGTATTGTTTGATTTCATCGATCGCCTGATCGAGCGATTTACGCGACGCCGGTGTCAGACGATCACTGCCAAGTTCAAACTGCAATTCATACGTGCGCGGACGCCGTGGCAGATTGTCCATCACTGGAGCATAACGGGCCTGCACTTGCGCCGCATCCAGCGTTACCGTAGCGCTTGCCTTGCCGCCTTGGGTCTGCACCGAGGCATAAGGTGTGGTCAACGGTGTGGCGCCATTGGCAGTGGTCACCACAATGCTACTCGATGCACCGTCAGGTTGCGGCAAGAGCACGAAACGCTCGGTCTGGCCGGCGCAACCGGTAAGCAAGGCCAACAGCGCCATGCCAGCCAGCAGCACTGCGCTTTTAGCCAGCCGCAAGAGGAAATGATGGGGGTACATGAAGGCCTTATTCACTGGAAACCACATCGACGATGAAATCGGTGCCGCGAATGCCAATAGTGGCCGTTGGCGTCAATACCTGTTGATGGTCGGGCGCATGCTTGCCGATCAAGCCAGTGACATAGCGCATGGTGCCCTTGAGCACGCGCACGGCGACATTGCCGTCGCCGGCAGTGGCATCAAAATCGTAGCGTTCCAGCACCAGACTGCTTTTCGGCCCCAGTGACATTAGCGTATCGTCGCGCAATGTGATACCTGCGGCAGCATCGGCAGCGGTAATCAAGCGGTCACCAGCGAACACGCGATCACCAACTTTGGCCGGCAATGCCGCCGTGGCACTGCCACGCTGTACCTGAACGTCACCGCGCACCACCTTGATGATGCCAGCTTGATCGCCGCCCGTAGTGGCGCCCGCTTCTTGTGCACGCGCCGCGCCGTGGCTGAGCCAAGCGCAGGAAAAAGCCATTACCAGGAATACCGAACGACACCCCGCAAACCGTAGCGCGCGCTGGCAAACCGACTCGGGATTGTCTGAAATGTTTCTAAAATGCATGAAGCCCCCTTTTATTGTTGCTTTGATATGCATCCGACAGCACTCAGGCTGCCTTAAACAGGTGCGCCATTATACCCAGCCGATTACATTGCCAACGATTAATTGCCGCCATGGGCGTGTGTTACAGCGCCATGTTCCGGTAAAATGATGTCTTATTCCCCGCCGACGCTGTTATTCTTTCCGCGAGAAGAGGATAATATTGGATCAAGCTGACTTATCAAGGCTGACCGCCATGGATTGCTGCCTCTCTCGCTGATCCCCTCGCGCGCGGTTGCCATCATTACTGGAAATACATATTTTGACTACGACTAGAAGCAAACGCTGGAACGGCAATATTGACTCCCTGAAGGCCACTTATCTCGCTGGCGTCATCACGCAGATGGACATTTACGGCGAACGCGTACAGTTCGCGCTGGTAACATCCGGCAACGGCCCGCACTATCAATTGACGAACACTGCCGGCAAGAAAATGGCCTTTGATGGCAATCATCACCTGCACCACCCGGAAGATGGCGAATTCGCACCGGGCAGCGCCACGGGCGTGTTCACCCTCGATCAAATCAAGCTGGCCAAGGCTGGTGGCCTCAAGACCACGCGCAGCAGCACTGGCCGCGTCACGCGTGCCAGCGGCCCACGTGCGCCGAGCGCAGCGACACGCGCCAAGGATTTGGTCGATACCGAAAAATACGAATATTTCAAGAACAACCGCGCGACCATGCCCGACACCATTGGTGAACATTCAAACGAAATCACTGCCATGATGCGTGCCGGCATGTCGGCTGAGCAAGCGTTCGGCGAAGTGCTCAAGAAGTACTTCTAAACGCGGTATTACACACCCAATAAACATGGGAGCCTCGGCTCTCATGTTGTTCAGTTAAGCAAAACCTCGTTGCCTCTTTTCTTGGTTGCTGATGCTTTGTGTTCTTTGGACGAGCTTGCCAGGTGCGGGCTGGCAGCCGCTTACCTCAGTGCGTCGTTAACTCTTTGTTTTCTTCGGACGACCTAGCCGGGTGCGGCCCGGCAGCCGCTTACTTTTCTTGTCTCGCCAAGAAAAGCTAAGCAAAAGAAGGCGACCGCGCGATCCTGGCCCCTGCGGGGTTCCCAGCGATGTGCCGCAGAAAATGGGAGGGTCGCAAACT
>JAMFSU010000102.1 GCA_026225475.1 Duganella sp. | reverse complement strand
GCCGGGAACCCCGCAGGGGCGACGTAGTAGCGGTCGCCTTTCTTTGCTTACTTATCTTTGGGCGAGACCAAAGAAAGTGAGCGGCTGCCGGGCCGCCCCCGGCTAGGTTGTCCGAAGAGAACAAAGATTCAGCTACGTACTGAGGTAAGAGGCTGCCGAGGCGCCCCCGGCTAGGTCGTCCGAAGAAAAAAAGCATCAGCAACCAAGAAAAGCCGGCTTTTTGAACTCAGGTTCGCCTTTTTTCTTGTCGCCCATCAATTGCTGTTTAGCTGCCTTCGCTTTGTGTCTCGGCAAAGCCCAGCGCGGAGGAAATCTGCGCTGCTGTGGTCACCAGATCGTCGACCCATTCTTCCTGCAGCCGATCAGCTGGTGCCGAAATTGACAAGCCCGCGACCAGCTTGCCGGAATCGTCGCGAATGCCGGCGGCCATGCAACGCACGCCCAGTTCCAGCTCTTCGTTGTCACGCGCATAACCCAGGCTGCGCACCATGCTCAATTCACGTTCCAGTTTGGCCAGATCAGTGATCGAATTCTTGTTGTGTCCGGCCAGCCCGGTACGGGTGGCGTAGGCGCGCACCGCCTTGGGATCATCGATGGAGAGAAACAATTTGCCGGTCGAGGTCAGGTGCAGCGGAGCGCGGCCGCCAATAGCGCGCACTACCTGCATGCCCGAGCGCTCCGAGAAGGAGCGGTCGATGTAGACGATTTCGTCACTCTGCCGTACCGATAAATTGATGGTCTGATGCGTTTTTCGATGCAATGCACGCATGAAGTCCAGCGCCGCTTCACGGACGCTCAGACGGCTCTTGACGATATTGCCTAACTCCAGCAGACGCATGCCGAGGCGATAGGTGCCAGGCTCGGAACGATCGACAAAGCGCTTGACCACCAGATCGTTGAGGATGCGGTGAGCGGTGGAAGGGTGTAGTTTGGTCGTGGCCGATAACTCTTTCAGGCTGACCGGGTCGGGATATTGCGCCAACGCGTCCAGCAAGGACACCATACGTTCAATGACCTGGATGGAAATGGCGCCTGACTCGTCGTGGGCTTCTTTTTTCATATCCGTGTTTGATGCATTGCAATAGGTACCTTATACCACATCGTGAAAAAATCAAAAAGATTGGGCTCCGCACAAGCATTGCACTGGTGCATCTGGCTATATTGCCGACGGTGATTCGCATATGCGTAATTGATATGAAGCAGCCACTTCCTTATTCAGCGCCGCTGTCATTGCATAGTTGATTTCCGCATATGGAGAGAAGAAAGAATTCGTTCGTTTTTTCTTGTCCACTGATTAATCTGTGCTCTCCAGAACAAAACGAAACAAGAGGGATGCAGATCATGTTGAAAAATTTCATCAAGTCGGTTGCAGTGGCAGCCTTGTTCTCGCAGGTCGTGCCGCTGGCGCATGCCGCAGATATTTCGCTGCTCAATGTCTCCTACGATCCAACCCGCGAACTGTACGCCGACTATAACAAGGCCTTCGCCAAATATTGGAAAGCCAAGACCGGCGACAATGTCACCATCAAGGCTTCGCATGGCGGCTCCGGCAAGCAGGGACGCTCGGTGATCGACGGCATCGACGCTGACGTGGTCACACTGGCATTGGCCTATGACATCGATGAAATCTCCGAAAAAGCCAAGTTGATTGCACCCGATTGGCAAAAGCGTCTGCAACACAATAGCTCGCCATACACCTCCACGATCGTGTTCCTGGTGCGCAAGGGCAATCCAAAACACATCAAGGATTGGGACGACCTGATCAAGCCGGGCGTCTCGGTGATCACACCAAATCCGAAGACATCGGGCGGCGCGCGCTGGAACTATTTGGCTGCCTGGGCTTATGCCTTGAAAAAGGGCGGCAATGATGCTGCTGCACGTGATTACATTGCCAAGCTGTTCAAGAACGTGCCAGTGCTGGATTCCGGCGCACGTGGCGCCACCATCAGCTTTGTCGAACGCGGCCTCGGCGATGTCTTGCTGGCATGGGAAAACGAAGCCTTGATCTCGCTCAAGGAATGGGGCCCCGACAAGTTTGAAATCGTTGCGCCGTCGATCTCGATCCTGACTGAACCGCCGGTGGCGGTGGTGGACAAGGTAGTGGATCGCCGTGGCACCCGTAAGGTGGCAGAAGCTTACCTGCAATATCTGTATTCTGATGAAGGCCAGGAAATCATCGCCAGGAATTACTACCGTCCGATCAATCCGACGATTGCCGCGAAATACGCTGCGCAATATCCGAAGCTGAACCTGATTACGGTCGACAACACCTTTGGCGGATGGCAAAAAGCGCAAAAGGATCACTTCTCCGATGGCGGCAGTTTTGATCAGTTGTACCTGCCGAACAAGAAGTAAGCAAACCAGGCAAGCGCGCAAGAAGGCGCTTGCCGCTCCCGTGCGCAGCAGCATCCTTTGAATGTTTGACCATGACGATTCTCTTGTTGGCCGGCAGTCCTTCGGCACCATCCCGTTCCACGCGTTTGTTGCATCACGTCGGCGACAAGCTGGCCGCACTTGGTCATCGTTACAGTCGTCTCGATGTACGCGATTTGCCAGCCCAAGCGTTGGTGCACGCCGATTTTGGTAACAGTGAAATCAAGGCGGCGCTGGCCCAGGTGGAAGCTGCCTCGGCAGTGGTGATTGCCACACCGGTCTATAAGGCCGCCTACAGTGGCGTACTCAAGGCCTTTCTCGATCTGTTGCCGCAATTTGGCCTGACTAACAAGCTGGTTCTGCCCTTGGCCACGGGCGGCAGCCAGTCGCACATGCTGGCGCTTGATTACGCGTTGCGGCCAGTATTGTCGTCGCTGGGGCCGCGTCATGTATTGCCGAGTATTTATGCCACCGAGGCACAGGTACTGTGGTCGGAGCAGGATGGCCTGGTGCTCGACGCGCCGATTGTGGCGCGTGTGCAAGAGGGCGTGGATCAGTTGTCGAGCAGCTTGCTGGCGTTGCACAAGGCCGCACCGCAGACCTATTCCGACATTCCATTTTCGCAGATTCGATGTAGCGTTTGATGCGCTAAGGTTTGCCCCCATTGGTGAAATTGGCATTGTGCAGCCCGGCGCAGGGAAGGTGTTACGCCAGCGCTTCGTGACAGATGACAAGCCACATACTTCAGATAAGAAAGTAAGACATGCATTCATTCGGACCCATTTCTGCCCCGCATTCAGCACGTTCCGGTCGCCGTCGCACGCTGGCCTTGCTGGCCGCACTCTGCATGAGCGCGGCGGTTCCTCTGGCCTTGGCACAGTCCAAGCCGGTGCTGCGCATCGGCTATCAAAAAGCCGCCAGCACCCTGGTTTTGCTGAAGGCACATGGTGCCTTGGAAAAACGCTTGCAGGCGCAAGGTGTTGAGGTCAAATGGGCTGAGTTCGCCGCCGGTCCGCAATTGCTGGAAGCCTTGAATGTCGGTGCCGTCGATTTCGGCTATGTCGGCGAAGCGCCACCGGTATTTGCGCAGGCCGCTGGTGCCAATTTTGTCTATAGCGCCTACGAAATTCCGACCCCGAATGCGGAAGGCTTGCTGGTGCAAAAGGATTCGCCGATCAAGTCCGTGGCTGAACTCAAGGGCAAGAAAATCGCCTTCAACAAAGGTTCCGACGTGCATTGGCTAGTGGTGGCACTCCTCAAGAAAGCCGGCCTCAGCTATAGCGACATCCAGCCAGTTTATCTGGCACCTGCCGATGCCCGCGCCGCATTCGAAAAGGGCGCCGTGGATGCCTGGGCTATCTGGGATCCGTTCCAGGCAGCAGCCGAAAAGCAGATTCATGCCCGTCGACTGGCCACTGGTGTCGGTGCTGTCAGCCATCACCAGTTCTTTTTGAGTGCGCGCCCGTTCGCCGAAAAAAATGGCGACATCATCAAGATCGCCTTGGAAGAAGTCTCGAAGGAAGGCCAATGGATACGCGCCAATACCAAAGAAGCGGCAGCGCAACTGGCGCCGATCCAAGGGCTTGACAGTGATGTGATCGAAGTTGGTCTGAAACGCTATGAACATATCTTCAAGCCGGTTGACGCCAAGGTGCTGGAAGAGCAGCAACGCATCGCCGACACCTTCTTCGAGTTGAAGTTGATTCCCAAAAAGATCAACGTCAGCGATGCGGTACTGAAGTAATTGGCACGCGGTATGCGCCGCAACGAATAGTGAATTTCGAACGGAGTCTGCAATGAATGTTTTCTGGTTTATTCCCACGCATGGTGACAGCCGCTATCTCGGCACCGCCGAAGGCGGCCGTCTGGTCAGCCACGATTACATGAAGCAGGTCGCCGTGGCGGCTGATACGCTGGGATACGACGGCGTGTTGCTACCGACCGGGCGTTCCTGTGAAGATGCCTGGGTCACTGCCTCCAGCCTGATTGGTGAAACCCGGCAATTAAAATTTCTGGTGGCGGTGCGGCCCGGTTTGAGCGCACCCACTTTGTCGGCACGCATGGCCGCTACATTTGATCGGCTCTCTGGCGGGCGACTGCTGGTCAATGTCGTCACCGGTGGCGATCCGGCCGAGCAGGAAAGCGATGGCATCTTCGGTACGCATCAGGAACGCTATGAAATTTCAGATGAGTTCTTGAAAATCTGGCGCGATGTGCTGAGCAAGACGCATACCGGCGGCGAGACCAATTTCAGCGGCAAGCATCTCAGCGTCAAAGGCGCCAAAGCGCTCTATCCGCCGGTACAGGCACCGTACCCGCCGCTGTACTTTGGTGGGTCATCGGATGAGGCAATTGATCTGGCCGCCGAGCAGGTCGATGTCTACCTGACCTGGGGCGAGCCGCCTGCCGCAGTGGCCGAAAAAATTGCCAAAGTCAGAGCACGCGCGGCCAAAGCTGGTCGCACGCTGCGTTTCGGCATCCGCCTGCACGTGATCGTGCGCGAAACTACCGAAGCCGCCTGGCAGGCCGCCGATGAACTCATCAGTAAGCTCGACGATGACACTATCGCCAAGGCACAGGCCACCTTTGCCAAGATGGACTCCGAAGGACAGCGACGCATGGCAGCATTGCACGGCGGTCGGCGCGACAAACTGGAAGTCAGCCCCAACCTGTGGGCCGGGGTCGGTCTGGTGCGCGGTGGCGCCGGTACTGCGCTGGTCGGCGATGGACCCACAGTGGCAGCACGCATGAAGGAATATGCCGACCTCGGCATCGACACTTTCATCCTGTCTGGCTATCCGCATCTGGAAGAGTCCTACCGTTTTGCCGAACTGGTGTTTCCGTTATTGCCGCGCAAGCAGAAAGAAGTGCTGCCTGGCTTCAATCTAACTGGCCCCTTTGGCGAGATTGTAGGCAATACCCATTTTCCGAAAGCTGCCAATGCTGCGTCGCCAGCGGCGGCTGGTTAAGGAGTGGCGATGAGTACCAGTTTAGCCAGTCCGACAGTGGCAGTCACAACCAGCAAGGCCGCGGTCCGTGTTCAGCCTGGTAGCGCCTCCGGCAGGTTCGGGCGCAGGCAGTTGCTGTCCTGGGCCTTGCCGGTCAGCCTGATTGTGTTCTGGCAAATCGCGGCACAGATTGGGTGGTTGTCCAGCCGCATCTTGCCGGAACCCTTGGCCGTGCTTAGTGCCGCCTGGAAACTGGCAGTCTCAGGTGAGTTGTGGGTACATCTGGGGGTTAGTACTGGACGCGCGGCTTCCGGTTTTGCCGTCGGCGGCGGATTGGGGCTGCTGCTTGGTCTGCTGACCGGCACCTTCGATAAGGCCGAAGTACTGCTCGACACCACCTTGCAAATGGTGCGCAATATTCCGGCGCTGGCGTTGATTCCGTTGGTGATCCTGTGGTTCGGCATTGATGAGACAGCCAAGTTGTTTCTGGTCTCGGTGGGGGTGTTTTTTCCGATCTACCTCAATACCTTTCACGGTATCCGTTCGGTCGACAAGGGCCTCATCGAAATGGCCAAGAGCTACGGTTTGTCCGGCTGGCCCTTATACCGCGATGTGATTTTGCCGGGGGCACTGCCATCGATTCTGGTCGGCGTGCGCTTCGCACTGGGGCTGGTATGGGTGCTGCTGATTGTGGCCGAAACTATTTCAGCGCAATCCGGGATCGGCTACATGACCATGAATGCCCGAGAATTCCTGCAGACCGATGTGGTGCTGGTCGGCATCCTGTTATATGCCTTGCTGGGCAAGTTGGCCGATGTACTGGCGCGCGGCCTGGAAAGATTCTGGTTACGCTGGCATCCGGCTTATCAATGAAAAGGACGGCATGATGCAAAACAATTCCGTCGAACAGATGCAAGTGCAGCAAGCCACGGTGCGCGGTGTGCAACTGCAGGCCAAAGGTCTGTCCAAATCCTATGGCGGCCGTGAAGTATTGAAGGCGGTCGAGCTAGAGGTGCAACCAGGTGAATTCGTCGCCATCGTCGGTCGCAGCGGCTGCGGCAAGAGCACTTTGTTGCGGCTCATTGCCGGCCTTGAACAGGCCAGTGAGGGTACGCTGGCATTCCGGCAGCATGCGCGTAACAGCGATCAGCCGGAAACCCGCATCATGTTCCAGGACTCGCGCCTGTTGCCATGGAAGCGCGTACTCAACAACGTCGCCCTGGGCTTGCCCAAGTCGGCCCTGGCCGCTGCCGTGCAAGTGTTGCGGCAGGTCGGACTGGAAGAGCGCAGTGGTGAATGGCCGGCGGTGCTGTCTGGCGGTCAGCGGCAGCGTGTCGCGCTGGCGCGAGCGCTGGTGCATGAACCTGACTTGCTGTTGCTCGATGAACCCTTGGGCGCGCTCGATGCGTTGACCCGCATCGAAATGCAGCAACTGATCGAATCGCTTTGGCAGCAGCGCGGCTTCACTGCCGTGCTGGTCACACATGATGTGCAGGAGGCGATTGCGCTGGCCGACCGGGTGGTACTGATCGAAGATGGTCGGATCACGCTAGATCAGCGCATCGACCTGCCGCGGCCGCGCGCACGCGGCAATGCCGTCTTTGCCGCACTCGAAGAAAGTATTTTGTCACGGGTGCTAAAACACCCGGCGCAGGCGCCCGACAGTGCGCTCGGCGATATCTCATTGCAGAAGTCTGTCAGCCAGGTGCAATGGGCAGTGTAATCATTTTTTCCCTTTTTTGTCTTTTAACTGCACTTTATCAAGGAGCACAGCATGACCATTCAAGCCATCAACGTTCGCAATCAATTCCGCGGCAAAGTCAAAGCCATCATCGAAGGTTCGGTGGTCTCCGAAGTCGACGTCGAAACTCCGGCCGGCATCGTCACTTCTGTCATTACCACGCGCTCGGTCAAGGATCTGGGGCTGGTCATCGGCAGCGAAGTGGTGGCGCTGGTGAAGGCAACCGAAGTGTCGATTGCCAAACTCTGAGACACCAGCGGACTGTGAGGAGTCATTGATGAACTATCCGGCCCTGGAGAAATATCTCGTGCGTCTGAACGCCGCTGTCACGGAGCAATCCAGAGTATGGCTGGATGCCGAAGGACGGGCCCAGGGCAACTATTTCAATACCACGCTCACGTCCGCGTTTCAGCCGATACGGGTATTTGGCCGCAGTGATCAGGCTGATGCCCGCATCGTGGCGCAAGAAGGCTTTGCGCGCAGCTACTCGCTGCAAGACAGTGGCCTGCATCTGTGGCGCTTGCTGGATCAGGCCGCCAGTGATGACGAATCGGTCGAACTGGATCGGCTGTGCCGCATGCTGCATGCGATCAATTTTTATCGCCAGGTAAGCGAAGAGGTCAGCCTGCATCTGAGTGTGCATGCACGCCTGCTGGCCGCGGTCGACAGCAATCACGGGATTGCGTTTCGGCGCATCCTCAACCTGCTGGAATTACCGCATGAAAAAATCCTGCTGCAAATGCCGGTCGTTACCCAGAACCAAAGCTGGCTGCTGAACTACGTACTCGACAATTACCGACGCAATGGCTTCAAACTGGGCGCCAGTGCCAGCGATGCACGCGATGCCCTGGCCTTGCTGGGCAAAGTCAGGCCAGACATGATCAAAGTCGATGCGCGTGAACTCAACGATGTCGCCAGTACCCAGGAATTGCTGCGGCGGGCAGCAGCCGAAGGCGTCCTGATTGTCTTCAAACGGGTCGAAAATGCGCCCGTCTTCGAGCAGCTCAGCGCCTTGGCGCAGGCACTGGGCACGCCTTTGCATGCGCAAGGCTATTTGTGGGATACCCCCTCGGCACAGTTGCACACCAACACCGCCGACATCAAGGTGGCTTGAGGCGAACCATGGGAGCTACGAGCGACACTCTGGCGCAGACCAACGCGCTTACCGATAGCTTCCGGGTGCTAGTGGTGCCAGGATTGCACGGCAGTGGTGCGGCGCATTGGCAATCACGCTGGCAGCAGTTGCATCCGGCCTACGAGCGAGTCGAACAGGAGCACTGGGATAACCCGGATCTGTCGGTCTGGTCGCAGCGGCTACAACAAGTGTTGGCGCAGCGCAGCGCACCAACACTGATCGTGGCGCATAGCTTCGGTTGCCTCACGACCATTCACAGCCTGCTGACTCGCCCCGATGCATTCACTCATGTAGCTGGCGCATTGTTGGTGGCACCTGCCGATCCGGTCAAGTTTGAGGTAGCCGACTTACTGCAAAGTCGGTTGTCAATCCCATCGCTGCTGGTGGGCAGTCGCGACGATCCCTGGATGTCGGCCACACGCGCGGCACATTGGGCGCAGGTCTGGGGCAGTCAATTCGTGGATGCCGGTGCGCTCGGTCATATCAATGCCGACTCCGGCCTCGGCGACTGGCCTGCCGGCCAGCGCTTGCTGCATACCCTCGCACAACGCGCGGCTACCAGCAACAGCGGTTTGCATCGCTGATTTTATTGTTGGCATTCTTACGATTGCCAGATCGTGGACGATAGTTTTTGGTGTGATTCATCGCGTTTTCCAACGCGGATATAAATTGTTTTTGGTGTCTTTCACAGGCCGGGTTGTCGCGCGTTTTTACGCGACAACCCGGCTTTTTTCATGTCGCGATTTTGCTTTGGCATCATTTGTTGCATTTGCAATATCAGAAAGATTCTTTGAATAGTTGATTCAAAAACACATCGACATGATTCGTGCTTGTATTTTGTTTTTTGGGACTTTATTGGTACTAGTCCAATATTTTTTCAGCCTTCCTTTTGACATCATTCTGGTTATCTTATGACGTGGTGTTTTTATGGAGGGACGTAAATGCTTTTGAAAAAGAGATTAATGGCGGCAGCGGTAGTGTCGGCTTGTGCCGGGATGTCGTCAACAGTCTGGGCGGACGATTTTGTTGGTAATGTGACGGTCGATGGCATTGCGGTTGTCGCAGAAGGTGGGCGCTACAGCAACGACGACGATCGTGTTTTTGAGGTCATCAATGGCGGTACGTTGACAAATAGCGGACCGTTGACGGTGGTGGGCAACACAGTCTCGAAAGAGGCGATATCGGTTACCGGAATCGGATCACGGGCGGAACTGACAGATACAGCAGTGATAAACAATGGCAGAGGAGTATACGCACACGGTCTGACTGTAGCAGCGGACGCGGAGGCAATATTACGCAATGTCAGCATATCCACTATCGGTAATGCAGGTTTTGGACTCGATATAAAAACTCGAGCTTTAGTACAGGTTTTTGGTGGTGATATTTCTACCTTAGGCCAAAGTGCATACGGCGTTATAGCTCAGTGGAATTCACAAGTGCATCTGGATGGGGTGACTGTGGCTACCTCTGGTAAAAATGCAAATGGAGTCAACATAGCCATGACCTCGAATGCGACTGTGGAGAATAGTGAGCTGACGACCACAGGTCAGGAAGCACATGCAATTTTGGTTAATGGTAACTCCCAGATCGACGTGTTCAATAGCAAGGTGCTCGCCACGGGTGTCAGTAGCAATGCGTTATTTGCAAACTCGAGCTCATTTCAAGCCAGCGCAAGTAGTTTGCATAGCGAGCAAGCCGCCGCGATCCGTGTGAACGGCGTGGATAACACCATTCGCTTGAGCGACGGCAGTCAGGTTACCTCTGGCATCAATGTGCTGCTTGAGGTCGATTCAACCGCCATGCTAGCCGATGCGGTGACACTGCAGTTCGATACCGGTGCACGCGGTATTGGCGATATCGTCGATAGCAATGCGGCAGCGACTGCGGCCGTCGTCAATGTTGGATTAAGTCATGGCGCCGAATGGCAAGGTGCGACCCAGGCAGTGGATAAGTTATCGATAGACAGTGGCGCGCAATGGGCGATGACCGGCGATTCGGCGGTCAATGTACTGAGCCTCGATGATGGCCGGGTGGTATTTGGTGACAGCGATGGGTTCAAGACGCTGTCGCTGCAGACACTCAGTGGCACCGGTCAGTTTTACATGCGCATAGATCCATCAACAGCGTCGGCCGATACACTCACTGTAAGTGATAGCGCCAGCGGCAATCACCAGTTGATTGTGCGTGGCAATGGCAGGGAACCCGCCAACGACGAAGCCCTGCAACTGGTGCGCATTGCGAGCGGCGACGCCGAGTTCTCTTTGATCAGTCGTGGCGGCGTGGTGGACCTTGGCAGTTTCCAATATGTGCTGGCGAGCGCCGATGCCGACGACATTGCCGCACCGGATGCGCGGGTATGGAAGCTGGTCGCCACCGACAAGCCGTCCGAATCGGTCAGTGCCGGTCTCAATATAGCCGATCTTGGCACGCTGGCAGCTGCGGCGGAAATCAATGCCATGACCGGGCGCTTTGATACCTTGCGCATGGGCGGCAAGGATGCGTCGGCAGCCTGGGGCCGGACCTACGGCGCGCGCAACGATGTCGACAACGGCAGCGGCCGCAGCTACCGATTGAACATGGGGGGAGTGCAGGTTGGTGCAGATCGTAGTTTTGTTGCTGATGATGGCGTCTGGCATCTGGGCGTGGCGGGTAGTCATACGCGTGGCGACGCCGATTTCGGCAACGGCAGTTCAGGCAAGACCAGCAGTTTTGGTGTTGCCCCTTATGCCTCATGGGTCGGGGCCAATGGTAGCTATGTCAATCTGGTCGCGCGTTTGAATCTGTTCAAGAATCAATTTGATGCGAGGTCCTCGGATGACAGCCTGACGCATGGCCGTTATACCAATATCGGTATGGGCATGTCGGCCGAGTTGGGACGTCGTATTGATTTTGGTGATCGCTGGTTTGTGACGCCGCAGACGCAACTCGATATGATGACGGTGCGTGGGACCGAGTACACCGCAGACAACGGCATGCAGTTCAAGGTAGGCGATGCGACTTCGGTGACGGTGCGCGCCGGTGCGACGCTGGGACGCAGTATTGCGTGGTCTGATACAGGCACGGCGGAACCGTATCTGAAGCTGGCCGCCGTGATGGAAGCCGGTGGCGCCAATACGGTGCTCAGCAACGACAATGCCTTCAACTCGGATATCAATGGCAGTCGTGTTGAGATTGGTGCAGGTGTCAATCTCAAGCGCAGCAGCGATACCCGTCTGGATTTGCAACTGACCACAGCGAAGGGCCGCAAGGTGTCGCAACCCTGGGGTGTCAGCGTGGGTTACCGTTATTCATGGTAAGTCTGGGCGCGGATTGCTAGCGTAAGTCAATCCAGATAGTGAATCTTGCTCAGGCAAGAAAAAAAGGCCGGTTTGTCATAGAGACAAACCGGCCTTTTTCATGTCGCTCCTGCAATGTGTAAAGCAGCTCGTCTGATATGCGGCTGATATTCACGTCACATTGATTTCGCGCCAGTACATTTTGGCTTGACACCGTCAGCACACGCAGGTATGAGCTCCAGCGAGGCACTTTGCCAACATCTGCCAGGGCTGCGCATGCAACCGGCTGGCCGATGTGTGGCAAAGGGCGACTTAATGCTGCGGCTGTTCCTTCACGCGTGACACCAACTGCGTCGGACTGACAAAGCGCATGGCAATGAGCAGCCAGACTAGCGTCACCACCATATACACCATCGCCATTGCATCAATCGATTGTGATGCCCGTACACCAGCGGCGAACACTGAGTAGTACAGCGCCACCACCAGTGTCTGGGTATCGGCGCCAGCCGTCAGGAAGGTCAACTCGAACATGGCAATCGTGCGCACCAGCACCAGCAAGGATGCCGCCAAAATGCCCGGCGCCAGCAGCGGCACCAGCACATAGCGGAACATCTTGAAGGTACGCGCGCCGAACACCCGTGCCGCCGATTCCAGATTCGGATCAATCTGCTCGATGAACGGTGTCATCACCAGGATCACAAACGGCAGTGCCGGCAGCAGATTGGCAATGATCACGCCGGGCAAGGTACCAGCCAGATGCACGTCATACATCAAGGTCGCCAGCGGAATACCATAAGTGATCGGCGGGATCATCAGCGGCAGCAGGAACAACCCGGTCAGCAACTTCTTGCCACGGAAGTTGCGCCGCGCCAGCGTGTAGGCTGCCGGTACGCCGATGAGAATCGACAGCACCACCACCGACAGCACCACCTGTACGGTCACGGTCAAGACATCGCCGAGCTGGAATTCATTCCAGGCCGAGGAATACCATTCCAGTGTCCAGCCACTGGGAAACCAGGTACCCAGCCAGCGTTTGGCCACCGAATTGGTCGCCACCGACGCGATCATCAGGCCGACATTGATCAAAAAGAAGGTCATCAAACCGACGACCAGACCACTCCAGGCGCGGCTGGCCCAGGGCGTGCGGCGTTTGGCGGCCGGGCTGCGGCTGGTCTGCGATGTCATGATGGGAGAAGTTGTCGTTGCTTGTGTCATGGTTATCCTTTACCGCCACTGACCGGACCACGATAGACCAGGTTGCGCAGACCGAGCACGATTACCACCACGCCCAATTGCACTGCACCCATGATCATCGCTACTGCCGATGCCATCGAATAGTCGTAGTTTTCGAACGCAGCCTCATAGGCAGCAATCGATATTACCCGTGTCGCGCCCGCTGGAGAACCCAGTAACACCGCCGATGGAAACACGGAGAACGCCTGCACAAACGACAGGCAGAATGCCATCGCCAAGCCCGGCAGAATCAGCGGCAAAATCACATGGCGGAATTGGTTGAACGGCGAAGCGCCCAAGGTCGCTGCCGCCCGCGGCAATACTGGATCGATGCCGGTGATGTAAGACAGGATCAACAGAAATGCAAACGGGAAGCCGGAGATGACCAAGGAAATCAACACCCCTGCATAGTTATGCGTGAGACGGATCGCCCCTTCATAGATATGCAGTGCTTGCAAGATATGTGCGAACCAACCTTTGGGGCCGAAGTAGGTCAGCATGCCTTCGGCAATCAACACGGTACCGAGGGTAATGGGAATGACCAGGATGGTGGTGGCGAACTTTTGGTAAGGCGTCTTGTGGCGCAGTCGATAGGCTACCGGCACGGCAATCAGGATGTTGATCATGGTTGCCGGCAGCGCCAGTTTGAGCGTCACGCCGATGGTCATCCACAGGTTCTCGGTATTGAAGAACTTGATGTAGTTGTCGAGCATGCCGCCACCCTGCAAAGGCTGGAACGACAGAATCAGGCCGTGAATGAAGGGATAGACGAAGACCACCAGCATGAATACCACCGCCGGTGCCGCCATCCACATGGCCGGATCGCGCCAGCGCGCACCGGCAGTCTGGGAAGACATCTGCATCATGCCACCTGCTCAAAAGGATAGGCCAGCACACGGTCTGCTGCTACGGTGACGTGGATGGTTTCGCCCGGTGAGGCTTGGCCTTCGGTGCGCACATAAAGGCGGGTGTTGTCTTGCGTACGCAGCATGAACAGCGATTCGCGGCCATAATATTCGATCGATTCAACACGCGCCGCTACGCTGTTGGCCGCGCCGCCGGTGCAGATGCTGAATTCTTCAGGACGAATCGACACCGCCGCGCGGCCATTGAGGCGGACCTTGGGAATGCCGCTCAGGGTCACACCGGGACCGGCCAGCGAGACGCTGTGCGCATCTTGCGCCACCACGTCCAGAATCAGCTCATTGCGATAGCCCATGAAACGCGCCACTGCCAGATTCGACGGCTGGCCATAGACTTCCGGCGGTGTGCCGATCTGTTGCACTTTGCCATCCTTCATGACCACAATCCGATCGGCCAGCGACAATGCTTCATCCTGGTCGTGCGTAACATACAGCGTGGTGCGGCCGAGTTCACCATGAATGCGGCGAATTTCCGAACGCATTTCCAGGCGCAGTTTGGCGTCCAGGTTGGACAAGGGCTCATCCATCAGAATCAATGGTGGTTCAATCACAATCGCACGGGCGATTGCCACGCGTTGTTGCTGGCCGCCGGACAATTGTCCTGGCAGCTTGTTCATGTGGCTGGCCAGTTGCACCAGATCCAGTGCGCGTTTGACGCGGGTCTGGATTTCTGCTGACGGCACACCTCGCATGAGCAGACCGAAGCCGACATTCTTGGCCACGGTCATGTGCGGGAACAGTGCATAGTTCTGGAATACCATGCCGAAGCCGCGTTGTTCCGGGGGCAGGGTATCGATACGGTAGTCATCCAGATAAATGCCGCCATCGGACAGCGGCATTAGCCCGGCGATGCAGTTCAGTGCGGTTGATTTTCCGCAACCGGAAGGGCCGAGCAGGGCGATGAATTCGCCACGGGCGATATCCATTTGCAAGCCGTCCAATGCGGCGGCTTGTGGTGCATCCGTGTTTTTACCGGTGACGCCAAAACGGCGTGTGACGCGATCCAGTCGCAGGGTCTTGAAATCGTGTTTCATACGTGCCTCTTGTTGATGGTACCTGTTGCGTTGCTATGCCGCACCGACGCCATGGCGGCGCCGGGCGGCATGAACTGCAGCTGCTTACTTGAACTTCTGGGCGCCTACTTGTTCATCCCAGATACGGAAGGCCTTGACCATTACCTGCGCATCCAGCGGCTGCACATGTGGGAACTTGGCGATCCAGTCGGCATATTCAGGGCGGCCAAATTCTTTGATGGTGTCCTGGCTAGCTTGTGGGGCCATGGTGATTGGCACATTCTTGATTGCCGGGCCAGGATAGAAGTAACCCTTGTCATAGGTCTGCGCCTGTTGCTTCGGTTGCAGCAGGTAAGCCATCAAGTCCAGTACCACCGCTTGCTTGGCAGGATCGAGACCCTTCGGCACGATCATGTAATGGGTGTCGTTGACCCAGGTCATGTTCTTGAAGGCGGCGACCTTGAACTCCTTCGGTACCACGCCCAGTGCACGCGGATTGATATCCCAGCCAGTAACGGTGACTGTTATATCACGCGAGCCTTCGCCGAGTTCCTTCATGACGGCACCAGTGCCGCCTGGGTAGTACTCGATGCAGGTATTGAGTTCCTTCAGATAAGCCCAGGTCTTGTCCCAACCCTTGACTGGATCTTTTGGATCTTTGTCGCCCAGCAAATAGGGCAGACCCATCAAGAATGTACGGCCAGGGCCAGAGTTGGCCGGACGGGCGTAGATCAGCTTGTTGGGATTGGCTTTGCACCAGGCCAGCAGTTCTTGCGGCGTGCTCGGGACCTGCTTGACGGTCGCCGGGTTGTATTCCAGCAGCGGGCCGGCTGGCATGAAGGCAACCGCGAGCCCTTGATCATGGGCCAGTTCCTGCATGCGCGTGACTTCCGGCAGGTAGTTGTCGGTCAGCGGCTTGAACTTGGCCGCATTGGCAGGCAACAATGTCACCCACAGGTTTTGCTCGATGCCGGCCGCCAGAATATCGGTACCGCCCAGCACCAGATCGATGTCGCTACGCTTGGCGTTTTGCATGGCCTTGAGTTTGCTTGGCAACTCGGGCGCGGGCGCCTTGGTGAAAGTGAATTTGACGTTCGGATGCTGGACCTTGTACGACTCGATGGCATCTTGCAACAACGCCAGCGAACCGGCGACGTCGACCACGTTGATCGTAACCGGGGCTTGCGCATGTGCTGGTGCAGCGCCGATCAGGCCAGCCAGCGGCAAGCCGATGGCAGCTGCCATCAAGGTGCGGCGGACTGACTGGTGCAGCGTTAGCGTGAGCTGTCGTTGCCAGCGGGGAAGCTGTTTCATTACTGTCTCCTCCTAGAGATGATTGTTGGCCGGGTCGAAAACCGGCGTCTTGTGACGCTCTGATAAATCTTCAATCCTTGCTGCGGGTGATGCTGATTGCGTGCAGACTATTCTGTTTCTTGTCCTGATCCTTGCAGCAAGCTGTTTTTGCTGCCACTCCAGCCGCGTGAGAACTCACTGGTTACGCGTTCGAGATGGACGTGCATGGCCTGACGTGCGGCTTCCGGATCGCGGTCGACGATGGCTTCGACAATACGACGGTGATCGATCGTGGTTTGCTGGCGCAGTGCGTCGGTATGGAAATGTTCTTCCATCTTGATCCACAGGCGGCCACGCTGATTCCACAGGTTTTCAATCACCGCCACCAGCGCGCCATTACCGCTGGCACGCGCGATGGCGAGATGAAATGCGCGGTCGGCCAGCTCATTGTTGGGACGGTCGTCATAGAAACGCTCCATGTCATTGAGCGCCCGCAGAATCGCATCGAGCCCGCCATCAGTGGCCATACGTGCCGCAATTGCCGCGACTTCGCCTTCGATCAGGCAACGCGCCGACAGGATTTCGAAGGGGCCGGGGCCGATTTCCTGAATCGCTGGTGCCGAAGCTTCCTTTTCAATCACATAAATGCCGGAACCGCCGCGCACTTCGATCACGCCAGTCAATTCCAGCGCAATCAATGCTTCGCGCACCGAAGCCCGACTGACCTTGAGTTGGCTGGCCAGGTCGCGCTCCGATGGCAGCCGTTCGCCGGCATGAATTTGCTCATCGCGGATGTAATTCTGAATGCGATCAGCGACGACCCGATACAAACGCGTATCTGGGGCACTGAATTCGGCAAGAGCAGAGACGACTTTGAGCATGAATGCAGGGGGTTAAAAATTGGTCAGGCCATTCTAGTTTGGCCTGACCAATAATGCAATATGCGCATATTGGTAGAATTTTGTTTTTGTGGAAGCCAATGTGGGCGTGCTTTTTGGCTTGATTATTGGTTTTTTTGCGTCAATTAAAATTGGTCGACCAATTTGAGATTTTCAAGTCAACAGTCGTCCGACAACTGTGCTGGTGGCCGATCTTGAGCAACTGCGATAGTGTCAAAAAACGAGTTTCTTTGCGCAAAAAAAATTCAATTTTGTCGCGCCCTTATACGTTAAATCTCTATAGACATGCGAAAAAATTCGTTAGTTTTATAACAAAGCGGTGCGAATATCGCTGCTCATTAGTCATATTTGTAATAACGGCGGGTGCAAAATCCCTGCTTCTGATGTGCCGCTACAACAGCCAATGACGGTGTCGAGCAGCGCGACAGATGCTGCACCTGTGCTGTGCCTCTCTATATATAAGAACAAGGACGTATGAACGTGACCGTTCCGATTGCCATCCCCCAAAAAAAGCCGCAACGGGTATTGCCAGGTTTTCATCTGGCGCTCGGCTTTACCTTGC
Organism: Duganella sp.; assembly: GCA_026225475.1. GTDB lineage: Bacteria > Pseudomonadota > Gammaproteobacteria > Burkholderiales > Burkholderiaceae_D > Herbaspirillum. The sequence goes on along the minus strand of JAMFSU010000102.1, from coordinate 3,991 downwards.
TGTATTTGACGTTGATTGTGCTCATCCCCTTGTCGGCGGTGTTTCTGAAGACCTTCACCATGACCTGGGACGGCTTCGTCGCTGCCGTGACCTCGCCACGCGTGATGGCCTCGTATCGCCTGACCTTTGGCGCTTCCTTGCTGGCTGCATTGATCAACGTGATCTTCGGCGGCATCGTGGCCTGGGTGCTGGTGCGCTACAAGTTTCCCGGCAAGCGCATCATCGACGCGCTGGTTGACCTGCCATTCGCCTTGCCCACTGCGGTGGCCGGTATTGCCTTGACCACTCTGTATTCGCAGAACGGCTGGATAGGTCGTTATCTGGAGCCGCTGGGTATCAAGGTCGCATTCACGCCGCTGGGGGTGTTAGTGGCCTTGACCTTCATTGGCTTGCCATTCGTGGTGCGCACTGTGCAACCGGTGCTCGAAGATGCCGAACGGGAACTGGAAGAAGCCGCCGCCAGTCTCGGTGCCTCGCGTCTGCAAACCTTTTACCGGGTGATTTTTCCGACCGTGTTTCCGGCCCTGCTGACCGGCTTTGCGCTAGCCTTTGCCCGTGCTACCGGTGAATACGGCTCAGTAGTGTTCATCGCCGGCAATATGCCGATGGTGTCGGAAATCACGCCGTTGTTCATCATCACCAAGCTGGAGCAATACGACTACAGCGGCGCCACTGCGATTGCGGTGGTGATGCTGGTGGTGTCATTCCTCCTGCTGTTGACGATCAACCTGTTACAAGCCTGGGTGCGCAAGCGCGGCCAGTCTGAGAAAGTCTGATATGAGCGCCGTTCTTGCTTCCACCAGCGCTATTACCGGTGCCGCGCCATTGCGTGGCGAACCTGCCTATGCGCCAGCGGCAACACTGGAACCGTTTTGGGTGCGCTTGCTGCTGATTGGCATCGCATTGATATTCCTGACGCTGTTTTTGTTCATTCCGCTGGTATCGGTGTTTTACGAAGGCCTCAAGAAGGGCTGGGATGTCTATATCGACTCCATTGTCGAGCCGGATGCCTGGTCGGCCATCAAGCTGACCTTGCTGACCGCTTTTATCGCGGTGCCACTCAATCTGGTGTTTGGTGTTGCCGCAGCCTGGGCGATTGCCAAGTTTGAGTTTCGCGGCAAGAGCGTGCTGCTGACCCTGATCGATCTGCCATTCTCCGTATCGCCGGTGATTTCCGGTTTGATCTATGTCTTGCTGTTTGGCTTGCAGGGCTATTTTGGTCCTTGGCTGCGCGAACATGACATCAAGATTTTGTTTGCAGTGCCCGGCATTGTCATGGCCACCATATTCGTGACTTTCCCGTTCGTGGCGCGTGAGCTGATTCCCTTGATGCAGTCGCAGGGCAGCGAAGAAGAAGAGGCCGCGCTGGTGCTGGGCGCATCCGGCTGGCGCACCTTCTGGCATGTCACGCTGCCCAATATCAAATGGGGTCTGCTGTATGGCGTGATTCTCTGCAATGCGCGCGCCATGGGCGAGTTCGGTGCGGTGTCGGTGGTGTCCGGGCATATTCGCGGCGAAACCAATACGATTCCGTTGCAGGTAGAAATTCTATACAACGAATTCAATATTGTCGGCGCCTTTGCGGTGGCGTCACTGCTGGCCTTCCTGGCGCTGGTGACCCTGGCGATCAAGAGCTTTATCGAATGGCGTCTGCATGAACAATTGACGGCGCATCACGCTGCCTACGCGCTCAATGCGCCGGATCAGGAGTAAGTCATGAGTATCGAAGTCAAGAACATCAACAAACGCTTCGGCAATTTTGTTGCCCTCAATAATGTATCGCTCAATTTCCCGGCCGGCGAACTGACCGCCTTGCTGGGGCCATCGGGTTGCGGCAAGACCACCTTGTTGCGCATTATCGCCGGGCTGGAGTCGCCCGACTCAGGCCAGGTACTGCTCGACGGCGACGACGCCTCGGCGCGCCATGTGCGCGAACGGCAGGTCGGTTTCGTATTCCAGCACTATGCCTTGTTCAAGCATATGACGGTATTTGAGAATATCGCTTTCGGCCTGCGCGTCAAGCCGCGCAGCCAGCGTCCATCAGAGGCGCAGATTCGCGAAAAGGTCACCAGTCTGCTGCAACTGGTGCAACTCGATTGGCTGGCAGATCGTTATCCGCCGCAACTGTCGGGTGGCCAGCGTCAGCGGATTGCGCTGGCACGTGCATTGGCGGTGGAGCCGCGTGTGCTGCTGCTGGATGAACCGTTTGGTGCGCTCGACGCCAAAGTGCGCAAGGAATTACGACGCTGGTTGCGGCGCTTGCATGATGAATTGCATGTCACCAGCATTTTCGTCACGCACGATCAGGAAGAAGCACTGGAAGTGGCAGATCAAATCGTCGTGATGAACAAAGGCAATGTGGAACAGATCGGTTCGCCGACCGAGGTCTACAACCACCCGGCGTCGCCATTTGTGTACGGCTTTCTGGGCAACGTCAATCTGTTCCATGGACGTGTGCATGAAGGTGTACTCGATGCCGGTGGCGTGCGTTTCGACGCCCCCGAGCATGCCCAGGCGCAGGACGAAAAAGGGATTGCCTATGTGCGTCCGCACGATCTGGAAGTCGAGCGCTATGTGCCGGGTGCCGATGGCATCATCGCGCAACTGCGCCGCTCCCATGCGATTGGTCCGCTGGCGCAGTTGGAACTAGCACGCGACGACAACGCCGAATTGATCGAAGCCGTCATCTCCAACGAACGCTTTGCCCAACTGAACCTCAAGGATGGCGAAACCCTGGTGGTGCGGCCACGCCGCCTGCAAGTGTTCGTCGACAATGCCGCAGCACCACAAAAGGATGCACGATGAACTTCCAGCAATTACGTTCGATCCGTGAAGCGGCGCGCTGCGGCTTCAATCTCACTGAAGTGGCCAATGTCCTGTTCACGTCGCAACCGGGTGTCAGCCGCCAGATTCGTGAGCTGGAAGAAGAGCTCGGCGTAGAAATCTTCGAACGCAACGGCAAGCGCTTGATCGGCTTGACCGACCCCGGCAAAGGCATTTTGCAGATCGTTGAGCGGCTGTTGCTGGAGGCCGAAAATTTGCGCCAGGCGAGTCAGGAATATGCCGGTGAGCAAAGTGGCACGCTCAATATTGCGACCACCCATACCCAGGCACGTTATGTGTTGCCGCAAGTGGTGCAAGCTTTTCGTGCGGCCTTTCCGCAAGTGCGCATTGCCTTGCAGCAGAGCGCGCCCGAGCATATTGCCGAATGGGTCATTTCGGGCAAGGCCGATGTCGGCATTGCCACCGAGGGCTTGAGTCAGTTCAAGGATCTGGTGTCATTTCCCTGCTATACCTGGAGTCACGTGGTGGTGGTGCCGCAAGGCCATGCACTACTGTCGCTGTCAACGCCAATCACCTTGCAGGACCTGGCAGATTATTCGCTGATTACCTACGATATCGGTTTCACCGGGCGTGGCCATATTGACGATGCATTTCGCAAGGCCAGTATCGAGAAAGACATTGTGCTGACGGCCATGGACTCCGACGTGATCCAGCAATATGTGGCATTGGGGCTGGGTGTTGGCATTGTCGCCTCGATGGCGATCGAGCAGGGCAAGCATCATGGCTTGCAGGCGATTGAAGCAGCGCATCTGTTTGCGCCGAATATCACCCGGCTGGCGGTGCGTCGTGGTGCTTATCTGCGCGCTTACACCTATGACTTCATCCTGCAATTTGCGCCGGATCTCAAGCGGGCTGATATCGTCGCGGCATTGAATGAGCCGACTGGGCATTGAGGTTATTTTATTAAGCTGTGTTTTTGTTGGTAGCTGATGCTTTTTTTCTTCGGACTATCTAACTGGGTACCTCAGTGCGTAGTTGAATCTTTGTTTTCTTCGGACGCGCTAGCCGGGGGCGGCTCGGCAGTCGCTCACTTTCTTTGGTCTCGCCCAAAGATAAGTAAGCAAAGAAAGGCGACCGCTACTGCATCGCCCCTGCGGGGTTCCCGGCGCTGTGGCGTAACCATCGGGAGAGCCGCAAACTCGCTGCG
>JAMFSU010000101.1 GCA_026225475.1 Duganella sp. | reverse complement strand
GTCGCCGGTGGTGTGGGGTAAGTATCGGGAGAAGAGAGCCGCATGTTTGAGCGCAGCGAGTTTGCGGCTCTCCCGATGCTTGCGCCGCAGCGCCGGGAACCCCGCAGGGGCGACGTAGTAGCGGTCGCCTTTCTTTGCTTACTTATCTTTGGGCGAGACCAAAGAAAGTGAGCGGCTGCCGGGCCGCTCCCGGCTAGGTTGTCCGAAGAAAACAAAGACTCAACGACGCACTGAGGTAAGCAGCTAGGTAGTCCGAAGAAAACAAAGATTCAACTACGCACTGAGGTACCCGGCAAGGTAGTCCGAAGAAAACACAACATTAGCAATTAAGAAAATCAAAAAACATATCGGCTTTTTCTTAACTAAACGGCATTAGGGCAAGGCAAGGACGGTGTCTTGTTAGGGGCTGCGGCGTTGCACCGCAAACGGTACGGTGCAGGCATTGTGCTGTGATTTTAAAATGACGAATGCGGGTGGTTTAAATCGGCTGCAACGCCGGGTAGGTAAAGAGAAAAAAATGCGCGGCGTTCAAGCCAAAATGACTCAGGAGCGCAGCCTGAAAGCCACCAAAGCGATAGGCCAGTCCGTAGCCGACGCCAGCGATGCTTGCCAGTACGACCATTTGCCAACCGCCTGCGGCATGTGACAAACCGAATAAAAACGCCACGACACCAATCACCAACGCGTCTTTATAGGGATATTGCTTGAGCATGCGGCTGATGCCGCCTTGCAGGTAGCCGCGAAAAAATGCTTCCTCGGCAAACGAGACGAGCAATAGATTGTTGAGCACCCACAACCAGCTGAACGCAGGAAATTTGGGCTCCCATGCCACCATTCCCAGCGCTACCGCCAGCACCATGCAGACCATTGTCGCGATGACCGTGGTGCTTGTGCCGGCGATGAGCGCTGAGCGCCACTCGCGCACTGGCCGAATCCACGGAAACAGCAGCAGTAGCCAGAAGCCGACCAGTGGCTTGTCCAGGTTGAGATACATCGTAAAGGGAACCGCATCGGCGGTGATGCGTTCTGGCCCAAAGACCTTGGGGTTGTGAAAGCCGGGGAACAGATGAAGGCTGAGTGCAAGGGCGAGCACAATAAATAGGGTATGCCCAACATAGTGCCAACGCCGAGGGCGCTGTTTTGCGATGGCGGCGGCCAAGAGCAACAACACGGCGGGAATGGCAGCCGTTATGCTGAGTTGCCCATTGCGTAGCGCGATGCCATAAGCTGTTAGCAACAGCGCCAGACTCAACAGCCGAAAATTCCATACCGATGTCGTAAAAGCAGCAAGAAAAATAGCAAACCACTGTATTGCAAACATGAGGTACTTCCCCGTAAAAATTGTGTTCTTAGGTCAGTATATCTTGCTGCATTGGAAAGAATTTCTAAAAATCCCATTGGTGGCGCTAAGTGGATCGTCCAAGATTTTATCCAGTTGCGTAGGATCTGGCGGCATGCACCAACGTCAACGTAGACGCTGCTAAGTGACCATCAGCACCAGATTTTTCTGCACCATGAAAAAGCAACAATGGCTTTTGGCACCATCCTGTCTATACTGCTTTGGTCGGGATGTGGCAAACGCGCGGACGTGGTGCAATAGAATAAACATTGTCCGCAGTATGTTTGCAATCGATGGCAAATCGCTGGATGAATATCGTATTGGTGCTGACCGTAGTTCAATGTGTTGACGGAGATGACGATGAACAAAACGCTTGCATTGCTCGATTGCCTGGCTCAACTGAAAGAAGCACAAAACTGCGCCGACGCGTTATTGGCCGAGATTGTCGCCGATGCCGTGCGCGCCAACCGGGGCGCTCGGCGTACCCCTGATCGCGGTGCCTTGAAAGCATTTCGCCACGCCTTGAAAACGGCCAGTATGCATTCCTACCAGGCCGAGATGATTCTGGCTGAGTTTGATAGTCTGCAAACCATCATGCCCTTGGGGCAACAACCAGGGCGTCCGCTGATCTACAGTGTCTGATACGGAACGCAATCGCTGGCAAGATGGCGGGGTCGGACACAATGCTGACAGCCTCCTGATCAGGCGTATTTCTTGATGGAAATAATTCTGTGGTAGCAGGGAACTTCACGCAGAATTGTCGTACTTATTCTAGGTGAGGGTAGCAATTTTTTGCTGCTAGCTCGCTGGCATAGGGCTTGCATGCACCTGCTGCGTATCGGCCAAGCCTGTCTGGTGATTCACCTAACCGTTTCTCGGAGTCCAATTGCGGCCCGGATTTTTCCCAACAAAAAAATGGCAAAAAGCCCTGATACAGGATGGCTGGGGCTTGTCCATTTGTTTTGTCTTGCTGGCCGCGCTGACCTTGGTGGTGATCTGGAGCATCATGCTCATGCATGTCGCCAGCCAGCGCAAACTGGCCATGGATAGCGCGGTGACGGAGAGTCACAATATGGCGGCTATCATGGCGGCCAATTTGAATAATCGGCTTGACCGGGCCGTGCAATATGCCACGCTGGGCAGCAAGCTGCTCGATGGCGACGCCAGTGCCGCTGACTATTTATCGTATCTGGTCAATGGCGACAGCGCCTATGTCCATACGGCGGTATTCGATAGCCGCATGCGTCTGCGCTACTCCTCCAGCGGCTCGCCGACGGAGGATACGTTTGCGCAATTGATCGAGCAAATCTATCCCTCCAGCCTGGCCGGCGTGGAAGCGTCGGCACCGCCTGGTACGGTATCGTTCGGCAAGACCGACGAGTATCGTTGGCGGGTGCCGATGTTGTTGACGTTGCAGAGTCCGCTCACGGGTACGCATGGCTATTTCGTGGCGGTGCTCGATCTTGGGCGCTTCCTGAGTGACTACGAAAACATTGGCAATGGCTACCATATCTCCATCGACAGCTTGACCGGCTTGCCTTTGGTGGTGCTCAGCGATGGCCGCCTGGGCAGCGGCGATCCGGTCGGCGCCGGTTTCAGCGCGCCCGGTGTGAGCAATGCACAGCGTCTGGCGCATTATCCACTGAGTATCACCGTCAGCCGCGACGCCCAATTCATTCTTGCCGGCTTGGTCGCAGCGCATCAGGAATACGTGCGTTATGCGATGGTGATATCGATCGCGGTGATTAGCTTGACCTTGATCCTGATCGGCATTTCCTGTCATCGCAAGCGGCTCTATGAACGGCTGGCAAGTTCCGAGCGCGATAAGATCTGTTTGATCGAAGAACTGGAAAAAGAAAAGACGCGCGCCTATCAGTTAGCGTCGCATGATTATTTGACCGGGATTCCCAATCGCATGCTGTTCAATGAATTGGCGGCGGCGGAATTGTCGCGCGCCAAACGTAGCAGCAATCTGTATGCCTTGTTTTTTCTTGATCTGGATGGCTTCAAGCGCATCAACGATACGCTGGGCCATGGCGTCGGCGATCTGCTGCTGCAAGAGGTGGCACGGCGCCTGTGTGCCAATCTGCGTGAATATGATCTGGTGGCGCGCCTGGGCGGTGATGAGTTTGTCGTGCTGCTGTCCGACATCAAATACCAGAACCAGATTGCCGATATTGCGGACAAATTGGTCAAAGCGGTCGGTGCGCCGTATCTCGATCTTGCCGGTCATAATGTCAGCACCAGCCTGAGCATTGGAATTGCGTTGTTCCCGGAAGATGCGCATAACATCGATGAGTTGCTGTCCAAGGCAGACACCGCGATGTACGTGGCCAAGAAAGCCGGCAAGGGTACGTATCGTTTTTATCAGGCGATACCTTATCCGCAATTGCAAAGCGTGCAGGGTGGTGCACGTCTTCACTCGGCCTAGCGCTGCTTGAGTTGCTTCAACTGCTGCAAGAAGGCCCGCACCACGGCTGATTTTTCATGGCGGCGCGACGCCAGCGCAATCGACCCGGGAATGCTCTTGCCGGCGATGCGCCGGTACACCACACCTGGCATGTTCACCGTTTCCATCACTGAGGCTGGCACGATGGCCACGCCTTGACCCAGCGACACCAGTGTAACTACCGCCACCAAGCCGCCAGGATTGGCCATCGTGCGCGGGACGAAGCGGCCACGCCGACCGACTTCGATGGTCCCGGCCGGTTGTTCCGGCAGGATGAATAGTTGCGTTGCCAATGCGGCCGCTGACAGCAGCTCCTGTCTGGCCAGCGGCGAATGCAGCGGCAGCGCTACGACGAATTCATCGGTCAGCAGAGTAGTGAGCATGACATCGGCAGGGCAGTCTACGGGTGGCCGCACAAAGGCCAGGTCGATGCTGCCATTGCTCACTTGCAGCGGCAGCGTGTCCATCGCTGCTTCCATCAGATTGAGCTGGACCTGCGGATAGCTGCTGCGGAAACCGGCAATCGCGGTTTGTAGCAAACCGGTGTAAGCCGCCGAGGCAATATAGCCGATCTCGATCTTGCCAATTTCACCCCGTCCGGCGCGCCGTGCAGCTTCTTCGGCACGTGCCGCTTGTTGCAGTGTGCGCAGCGCTTCCTGCAAAAATACCTCGCCAGCCGAGCTCAGGCTCACTGAGCGTTTGGTGCGGTGAAATAGTCGTACGTCCAGAAAGCGTTCGATTTCCTGAATCTGCTTGGTCAATGCTGGCGGTGAAATCTCCAGCCGTTCAGCGGCACGGGCGAAATGCAGGGTCTCGGACAGCATCACAAAACAGCGTAAATGACGTAATTCCATAATTAACCAAAACGAAATTAATTGATGGATTAACTGTAACAGGAATAATACTCGACAGACCTAAAATGGCATTTCAATTCACCTCAAGGAGCTGTCATGCAATATCCATCCCTGGTTTCCCGCTACGCTATACGCGCCGTCAAGCTATCTGCACTCATGCTTAGTGTGGCGCTGATCAGCCCGGCTCAGGCCCAGCAAAAGCAGGTCGACAAACCGGTGCTCACGCTGGAACAGGCGCGCACTATCGTCGCCGCAGCGCAGGAGGAGGCGCACAAGAACAATTGGCCGGGTGCAATTGCCGTGGTCGATGATGGTGGTTGGCCGATCCTGAGTGAGCGCATGGATAATGCCGCCACCACGCTCGGGGTGCAGTTGGCAACGGAAAAAGCGCGCACGGCGGCCTTGTTCAAACGTCCATCGGCGGATCTGGAAAACGCCATCAACGGTGGTCGCGCTGCCGCCATCACGGCAGGGTTGGTGATGATGGAGGGCGGTTTGCCGATCATCGTTGGCGGCCAGGTCATCGGTGCCATCGGTGTCAGTGTCGATACCAAGGTGCACGACAGTCAGATTGCGCGCGCCGGTGTCGCCGCGTTCAAGCCTTGATGATGAGATGATCATGACCATCGATCGGAGCCGCCATGAGCGCCGTGTCTTGCTGATTTGTTCCGGCGTATGTGCACTGATCATGCTCGACACCAATATCGTGGCGGTGTCGTTGCCATCGGTGGCGCGTGCCTTGCATGCCGGCTTCAGCGATATTGAGTGGATCGTCAGTGCCTACATACTGGCGTTCGCGGCGTTGCTGCTGCCGGCTGGCAGTCTGGCGGATCGATTTGGTCGCAAGCGCATGATGTTGCTGGGCCTGGGCTTGTTCGCCCTGGCCTCGCTGGTTTGCGCACTGGCGCCAACGGCGTTGGTGTTGCAGGCCGCGCGCGCTGGCAAGGGGGTTGGCGCGGCACTGTTGCTGACCGCAGCGCTGGCGGTGATCGGCCATGTGTTTCACACCGACAAAGCGCGCACGCAGGCTTGGGCCATGTGGGGCGCTTGCATGGGGGTGACCATGACTGTGGCACCTTTGCTGGGTGGCGTGATTACGCAGTTGCTGGGCTGGCGCTGGATTTTCTTGCTGAACTTGCCGGTATGTCTGGCGTTGGCGCTGCTGGTGTGGCAGCACGTGGACGAATCGAGTGACGCCCATGCTGCGCACCTGGATCCTTGCGGCAGCCTGTTGCTCAGCGCCGGTCTGGCGTGTCTGATCTGGGGCTTGATCAGTATCAATACGCTGGGCTGGGAGCATGCGCAGACGCGCTGGCGGCTGGCTGGCGGGATCGTCTTGTTGGCCTTGCTGGTGCCGGTGGAGCTGTTGCAGCAACGGCCGATGATCGAGTTGCGTCTGTTTCGCCTGCCCGCATTCAGCGGCGCGGTGCTGGCCATGTTTGGCTATGCCGCTGCGGCGCAGGTGATGATGACCTTCTTGCCGCTGTATCTGCAAAACGCGTTTGCCTATTCGGCAATTCAGGCGGGACTGGCGATGTTGCCGTTTGCGCTGATGATGATGCTGTTGCCGCGTGTTGGCGTGCTGCTGGCGCGGCGCTTGCCTTTGCACGGTGTGATGGCGCTCGGTATGGCGCTGGTCTGCGGCGGCAATCTGGCGGTGGCGCTGGCTGCTGATTGGGGGAGCTACTGGCTGGTACTGGTCGGCATGATACTCACGGGCAGTGGCGCAGGTTTGCTCAATGGCAATACCCAGAAAGGCATCATGCTTTGCGTGCCGCGCGAGCGTGCCGGCATGGCTTCTGGTATTAGCACGACGACGCGATTTTCGGCCATCGTGCTGGCGGTGGCTTGCCTGGGCTGTGTGTTGACCTGGCGCACTGGCGCGTATCTGCAACAAGGCTTGCGGCAACAAGGATTAACGCTACCGGCGCATTTCAACGACGTGGTGGAACGTGTGATCGCTGGCGATCATGCTGCCGCGCTGGCCGGACTGGGCAATAGTTTGCCCGCCATGCAGATAGCGCAGACCGGTTTTGCCCACGCGTTTGCCTTGCTGATGCTGGTTGCCGCTGCGCTGGCAGCATGTTGCGGGGTGCTGCTGTTTTATCTGATGGGGCGGGTTCCTGTTCCGGTGGCAGTGCCAACTCGCTAGCGACTGCCCGAGCATGACCTGGCGCAATGGCAAGGCCTGTGGCTTGGCGTAAGATAGCGCGCGAAGCTGTTGCGCGCGCCTGACGGCTAGTGGCGGCAGCACCGATCAAGCTGGCCGGCACGATTGCCGCAGCATCGTTACAGGAGTGTGATATGCCCAATCCAGTCAAGGTCATGATGTTCAGCGCGCAGCGCTATGATCAGCAATTTTTCGATGAGATCAATGCCGGGCAATTCGCGGCACAGCATTTTCAACTGACTTACCAGGCGGCCGGATTGACCGCGGAATCCGCCGCGTTGGCCCATGATTGCCTGGCGGTGTGCGTGTTCGTCAATGATGTGGTCGATGCCGAGGTATTGAAGCAATTGGCCGCACAGGGTGTCAAGCTGGTGCTGTTGCGGTGTGCCGGGTTTAACAATGTGGATCTGCTGGCCGCCCAACAATTGGGCGTGCAGGTGGCGCGGGTGCCGGCCTATTCGCCCGAGGCGGTGGCCGAACATGCAGTGGCGCTGATTATGACGCTCAATCGCCATACCCATCGGGCCTACAATCGTGTGCGCGAAGGCAATTTCATGCTCGATGGTTTGCTCGGCTACACCATGCATGGCAAGACCGTCGGCATCGTCGGCACCGGCAAGATCGGTTTGGCCACGGCGCGTATTTTGCGCGGCTTTGGCTGTCACGTGTTGGGTCACGATCCGTATCCCGCAGATGCCTTTGCCGAACTGGGGGACTATGTTGCGCTAGACCAGCTGCTGGCGCAGGCGGATATTGTTTCGCTGCATTGTCCACTGAGTTCGCAGACGCATTATTTAATTGATCATGCCAGGGTGCGCAAGATGAAGCCGGGTGCCATGCTGGTCAATACTTCGCGTGGCGCATTGATTGACACGGCTGCGGTGATTGCCGCACTGAAGTCACATCATCTTGGGGCGCTGGCGATTGATGTGTATGAGCAGGAAAGCGAATTGTTTTTCAATGATCATTCCTCGGAAATCATCGGCGATGATCTGTTCCAGCGGTTGATGACCTTTCCTAATGTCTTGGTGACCGGCCATCAGGGATTTTTCACCGCGGAGGCCTTGCGCGAGATTGCCTCCGTCACGCTGGGCAATCTGCAGTCTTGCGTGGCAGGGCAGGCGAACCCCAATGAAGTCGTTGCGCACCAGCCGTAACGGCGACGCCGGCATATTTTTTTGCCGCCGTTGTTGCCGTCCTTGACTGCACCGGGATTCGAATAAGAACATACGAATTCATTCGTTGGTCCACCGTTTTCTCCTCCCTATACTTGGTCGCATACCTCAGTTGGGAAAAGGAAAACCATGACCTTCAATCGCAGAGCCGTGCTCAAGCATCTGGCCGCCAGCGGTGTTGGCGCAAGTGCTGCTGTACTGGGACTGAGCGCGCGTGCGGCGAATCAGCCGACAGTCATACGCATCGGTGTGGCGCAGCCGGGCATCGGCAATCCACCCGGATTTTCAGGCAGTTCTGCCGCCGTGGCCAATGGCAAGGGCTGGCTCGAAGAGGAATTCAAAGCCAATGGCATCAAGATCGAGTGGTATTTTTTCAAAGGTGCCGGTCCGGCGGTCAATGAGGCCCTGAGCAACCAGCAATTGGACTTCGCGTTTCAGGGCGACCTGCCTGCGATCGTGGCCAAGGCGGCCGGCCTCAAGACCAAGTTGGTGCTGGCCACCGGTGTGCGTTCCAATATCTATCTGGCAGTGCCGCCTGACTCGCCGATCCAATCGGTCAAGGATTTGCGCGGCAAGCGTGTGGCCATCTTCAAAGGCACTAATGCACAATTGCCAATCAACCGGGTGCTGGAAGCGAGCGGGCTGCAAGAGCGTGATCTGCGTTCCATCAATCTGGATCAGGCCACTACGCTAGCGGCGCTGAGCACCAAGGATATCGACGCCGCGTTCGGCAATATCAATCTGCTGCGCCTGCGCGACAAGAATGCCGCGCGTATTGTCTACACCAGCAAGGGCGGCTCGCCGGTCTTCACGACACAGTCGCATGTACTGGTAACCGAAGAATTCGCGCAGAAGTATCCGGACATCACGGCGCGGGTGGTCAAGACCTTTGTTCGCACCGCCAAATGGGCCTCCGATGAAGTCAATCGCGAAGAAGTACTGCGTCTGTGGGCGCGGGCCGGTACGCCCTATGAGCACTGGCGCGAAGACTATGACGGCCAGCCGCTGCGGGTGCGCATCAACCCCAACTTCGATCCATTTCTGGTGGCGCGTTACAAGGACTCGGTTGAGCAGGCCTATCGGCTCAAGCTCAGTCGGGCCAAGTTCGATGTCGATCAGTGGATCGATCAGCGCTATCTGCAAGCGGCACTCAAAGACTTGAAGCTGGAAAGCTATTGGCCGGTATTCCAGCCCAACGGCAAAATTCTGGGGACTTGAACCATGTCGCTGCAGCAGGCAATCTTGCCGACGGCCAGTGCGCCTGCATTGCGCACAGCAGGACCGAACGCCTACCTCAGTTTTTTCGGAAAATGGTCGTCATTCTGGCTGGCCTTGCCATTCCCGCTGGCCTTGCTTTTGCTGTGGTACGTCTCGGCGCAATGTGAGTGGGTAGCGCCGCAAGTACTACCATCGCCACAGGTAGTGCTGACCACCTTCCTCGATCTGGTGCGCTCGGGCGAGATGTTTGACAACCTCAAGATCAGCTTTGTGCGTGTGCTGCTCGGGTTCGGCGTCGGTTTGATCGGTGGCTTGCTGCTGGGCGTGGCAATGGGCTTGTCGCCGGTGTTCAAGGATTACGTTTATCCCTTGTTTAAGGCCTTCAGTCAGGTGCCGGTGCTGGGTTGGTTGCCATTGCTGATGCTGTTGGTGGGCATTGACGAGGCACTCAAGATTATCCTGATTTCCAAGGCAGCACTGGTGCCGATTGCACTCAACACCTACAAAGGTATCGAGAACGTGCCGACGCGCTATGTTGAAGTGGCGCGCGTATTGCGGCTGTCGCGTTGGCAATTGTTGTGGCGCGTGATCTTTCCTGCCGCCTTGCCGCCGATCTGGAATGGCGTGCGCTACGGTTTCACGCATGCCTGGCTGGCGCTGGTGGTGGTGGAGTTGCTGGCTTCCTCGGAAGGACTGGGTTACATGATCGTGTTTGGTCGCCAGTTGTTTCAACTGGATGTGGTAATGGCAGCGGTGGTGGTGGTCGGGGTGGTTGGCTTTGCCATCGATCAGGTGCTGGCGCGGATTGAAGTGATCCTGCTCGGCTGGCGCCGTAGCGGCTTTTAAGGAGTACGCATGCAGAGCCGCGATCGTCATCCGGTGCCCAAGGCGTTACGCGGCGGGGTATTGCCGGTGTTGTTGTTGCTGCTATGGTGGCTGGCGGCGCGCGAACACTGGTCCAGTTCGCCATTGCTGGTGCCGCCTGGAAAGGTCTGGGACACGGCGGTCGAGCAGGTGCGCAGCGGGCAATTGTGGGTGGCCTTAGCGGCTAGTCTGCGGCGCGATCTGATCGGCTTGGCGATCGGTGTGAGTGGCGGGCTGGCGTTTGGCATTGCATTTGGTCTGTCGCGTTTGTTTGAGCGCATGATCGGACCGACCTTTCATACGCTCAAACAGATTTCCCTGTTCGCCTGGATTCCATTGCTGTCGGTCTGGTTTGGCCTGGGCGATGCGGCCAAGGTGGCGTTTCTGTCGCTGGCAGCGTTTTTTCCGGTGGTGCTCAATACCTTCGAAGGCATTCGCAGCGTGCCGCCCGAGTTGATCGAAGCGGCCCGTGTGCTCAAATTCAATCGCCGTCAGTGGCTGCTCAAGTTGGTGTTGCCAGCGGCGTCGCCATCGATATTGGCAGGCATCCATCTGGCGCTGATCTATGCCTGGCTGGCAACGCTGGGTGCTGAATATCTACTGGTGTCAGGCGAGGGTATCGGCAACACCATGATTGATGGACGCGAATTGTTTTTGATGGATCTGGTGATTTTCGGCGTGCTGGTGGTGGGTTTTGTCGGCTTTGCCTTGAACTGGCTGGCAGCGCGGCTGGAGCGTCGTCTGCTGGCCTGGCGTGGCCACTCAGTGGCGCAATTTTAGGGAGTTGTCATGACGCAGGTTGGTACGCTGGAGATCCAGCATTTGAGCAAATCGTATGCCGTCAGCACTGGCGATCTGGCCGTGCTGGACGATGTCACGTTGACGATTGCACCGGGCGAATTCGTCAGCATTGTCGGTTCCAGCGGTTGCGGCAAGTCGACCTTGTTACGCTTGATCGTCGGTCTGGAGGATGAATATCAGGGCCAGGTTTTGCTCGATGGCGAGCGTATTGTCGGTACCAGCTTGCGGCGTGGCATCGTGTTTCAGGAGCACCGGCTGTTCCCGTGGCTGACGGTGGCAGGCAACATCGGACTGGGCTTGCTCAATGCGGCGCTGACGCCGGGCCAGAAACGCCAGGCCGTGCGCGAACATATTGCGCTGGTTGGTTTGCATGGCTTTGAAAATGCCTATCCGCATCAGTTGTCCGGCGGTATGGCGCAGCGCGTGGCGATTGCGCGCGCGCTGGTCAGCAAGCCGGAAATTCTGTTGCTTGATGAACCCTTCGGTGCCCTCGATGCCTTGACGCGGGCTTATTTGCAACAGGAATTGCATCGTATCTGGCAAGCCGAAGGCATCACCATGATTTTGGTCACGCATGATGTGGAAGAGGCGATTTTTCTGGGCGACAAGGTGGTGGTGATGGAGCCGCGACCGGGTCGTATTCGGCGCATTGTGCCGGTCGATCTGGCGTATCCGCGCGAACGCGCCGGGCTGGATTTTTCGACCGTCAAGCAGCGTGTGTTGCGGGAGTTTTCCGCCGACAGCGCCAGTCTGGCTGAGCCGCCGCTGAAGTCGCCACTGCCACCAGTGCCGCCGGTGACGGTTTGGCAATTCGCAATATGAAGCCGTTGCATTGGTGCGCGCGCAGTCGGGGCGCGGCATGAGTGTGAGACGCAGTCGCCGGGATTTTTTGCGCGGTGGTGCCCGCTACGGCAGTGCCGTGCTTGGTGCGGCATTGGCGCCAGCGCTGGCTGAGGCTGCCGATGCCGCCGGCCAGGCGCGACCGCTGGAGGTGGCGCCCTGGAGCAAGACGCCTGGCGAACCGGCACTGTGGCATGCCTATGGCCAGCCGTCGCCGTTCGAGAAAAACGTGGTGCGCCGTTCACGGGCAGCGGTACCGTTTGCGGGCGCCAATTCATCGATGACGCCGCTGCAGGATCTGCACGGCATCATCACGCCGACCGGCCTGGTGTTCGAACGTCATCATGCCGGTATTCCATTGATTGATCCGGCCCAGCACCGCTTGGCAGTACATGGCCTGGTACAACGGCCAACGCTGTTTACCATGGATGATCTGGTGCGTTTGCCGTCGGTGTCGCGGATTCATTTTCTGGAGTGTTCGGGCAATACCGGCCGTGAATGGAAAGGGCCGGGCACGGCATCGCTACAGTTCAGTCATGGCCTGCTGTCGTGTTGCGAGTGGACTGGCGTGCCGTTGGCGGTCGTGCTGGAAGAGGTTGGCATTGATCCCGAGGGGAGCTGGATTCTGGCCGAAGGGGCCGATGCGGCTGGTATGACGCGCAGCATTCCGGTTAGCAAGGCACTCGACGATGCTTTGCTGGTGTATGCGCAGAATGGAGAACGTTTGCGGCCTGAGCATGGTTATCCTTTGCGCCTGTTGTTGCCGGGCTTCGAGGGCAATATGAGCGTGAAGTGGCTGCGCCGCCTGAAGGTTGGCCGCCAGCCTTTCATGACGCGTGAAGAGACTTCCAAATACACCGACTCTTTACCCGATGGTACGGCGCGGCAATTTACTTTCCAGATGGAGACCAAGTCGGTGATCACGTTCCCGGCGCCCGATCATCGGCTCAAGGAGCGCGGCTTTTATGAAATTTCGGGGCTGGCCTGGAGCGGTCGCGGCCGTATCCAACGGGTTGATGTCTCCATTGATGGCGGCCGCAATTGGAGCGAGGCCCACTTGCAGGAGCCGGTATTGAGTCGCGCGCTCACGCGCTTTCGTTTTCCCTGGCGTTGGGATGGTGGCCCGACCGTATTGCAGAGCCGGGCGCTCGATGAACATGGCTATGTGCAGCCGACTGGCGCGCAACTGGTTTCGGCGCGCGGGCTGGAGTCCGGTTACCACTTCAATGGCATTCAGAGCTGGAAGGTGGCCGCCGATGGCGTCATTACCAATGTCCAGGTTTAACTGGCGGGCAGCGATATGTTTGGCGACGCTGCTGAGCTTCGGCGCAGTCGATGCCTGCGCACAGACCTACGGCATCGGACACGCCGTCGATGCACGTGTGCTGGCACCGTGGAATATCGATGTCGCTGCCGACGGCGCGGGCTTGCCGGCCGGGCACGGTAGTGTGCGCCGCGGCGCGCAGGTCTATGCACAGCAATGCGCTGCCTGCCATGGTGGCAAGGGTGAGGGCAAGCCGGCCGATCAACTGGTCGGCGGTCGCGGCAGTCTGTCCTCGGCCAATCCGGTCAAGACCATCGGCAGCTTCTGGCCGTACGCGACCACGCTGTTCGATTTCATCAATCGCGCCATGCCTTACAACGCGCCGAAGAGCCTGAGTGCCGACGACGTGTATGCAGTGAGTGCTTATCTGTTGCATCTGAACGGCATCGTCAGCGGCGATGCGGTGCTGGATGCAACTTCACTGGCGGCAGTGCGCATGCCCAATCGGGACGGCTTTGTCGAGGATAGCCGTCCGGATACCGCCAATGTGGCCTGTCGTCACGCATGCAGCAGCAACGCGGCCAGCAGCCGCTGAATCAACCCTAGTCAAGGTCGTATCCCACCAGTCAAGGAGACAATCATGTCAGAAGCATTGCTCAATCTACATCCGGTCGCCGGTCGCATTGGCGCAGAGGTCCGTGATCTGCGTTTGTCCGGCGATCTCGCGCCGCCGACCTTTGCCGCCATTCAGCAGGCGCTGTCGCGCTACAAGGTCTTGTTTTTTCGTGGTCAGCAACATCTTGACGATGCCGGCCAGGAGTCCTTTGCCCGGCTCTGGGGCGATCTGGTGGCGCACCCGACGGTGCCGGTGCGCGACGGCACTGACTATTTGTTGGAACTCGATTCGGTGCATGGTGGACGTGCCAATTCCTGGCATACCGACGTCACGTTCGATCTGGCCTATCCGCAGGCATCGATCTTGCGCGCGGTGGTGATCCCGGCCGCTGGTGGCGACACCGTATGGGCCAACACGGCGCAGGCCTACCTGGACTTACCGGCGCCATTGCGGCAACTGGCTGATCAGTTATGGGCGCTGCACACCAACGACTATGACTATGCAGCGCGTTTCAAGACTGACGATGCCGGTCTGAAGCGCTATCGTGAAATATTCACCTCGACCATTTATGAGACCGAACATCCGGTGGTGCGTGTGCATCCGCAGACCGGCGAACGTACGCTGGTGCTGGGACATTTCGTGAAAAAGCTGTTGGGCTATCCGACTGCGGATTCCGAGCATTTGCTGCAGTTGCTGGCGAGCTATGTCACGCGACTGGAAAATACCGTGCGTTGGCGCTGGTCGGTCGGCGATATTGCCATCTGGGACAACCGCGCCACCCAACACTATGCAATCAATGACTATGGCGATCAGCATCGCGTGGTACGGCGCGTAACGATTGCTGGCGATGTTCCTGTGGCGATCGATGGCCGTCGCAGCGTGTCGCGCAATGTGCGCGGCAAGACCGACCCGCAGCACAGCGAGTTGCCGGCATTGGCGGTGGCATCATGAGCGGCGCAGGCAAGCAAATGAAGCTGGGCGCGTTCGTCATGGCCAGCGGTCACCATGTGGCCGGTTGGCGGCATCCGCGCGCGCAACCGGATGCTGGCCAGAATATTGCGCATTACCGGCAGATTGCGCAAACCGCCGAGCGCGGCAAGTTTGATGCGCTGTTCCTGGCCGATGGCGTGGCGATCCGCTCCCATGACGAGCATACCTTGCACAGAACCGCGCGCGCCGCGTCGTTCGAACCGTTGACCTTGCTGTCGGCGTTGTCGCAGGTCACCGAACACATCGGCCTGGTGGCGACCGTGTCAACCACCTATAACGAGCCTTATCACGTGGCGCGCAAGTTTGCCTCGCTGGATCATTTGAGCAATGGCCGCGCGGGCTGGAATGTGGTGACCTCGTGGTCGGAAGCGGAGGCGCATAATTTCAATCTGGACAAGCATCCCGAACATGGCGCCCGCTATGAACGGGCTGAAGAGTTTGTCGATGTGGTGCGCGGCTTGTGGGATAGCTGGGAAGATGATGCGTTCCGCTTCGATCAAGACGAAGGCCTGCACTTTGACAAGAGCAAGCTGCATGCGATCAACCATCGCGGCAAGCACTTTGCGGTCAAAGGGCCTTTGAACGTGGCGCGGCCGGTGCAAGGACATCCGGTCGTGGTGCAGGCCGGCTCGTCAGAAGCCGGACAAATACTGGCGGCACGCACTGCTGAAGTGATTTTCACGGCGCAGCAGTCGCTGGTCGAAGCACAGGCGTTTTATCAGGGCCTGAAGTCACGCATGGATCAGTATGGCCGTGATCCGGAACAAATGAAGATCATGCCGGGCGTGTTCCCGGTGGTTGGTCGCAGCGAAAGTGAAGCGCAGGAGAAATTTGAAGAACTGCAATCGCTGATTCACCCCAGTGTCGGCCTGTCGTTGCTGCAACAGCATTTGGGTGGCATTGACTTGTCTGGTTATCCGCTGGACGGACCGCTGCCCGACAATCTGCAGGAGCCCAATGGCAGCAAGAGTCGTTTTCAACTGGTGACAGCGCTGGCGCGGCGCGAGAAACTAACCATCCGCCAACTGTATCTGCGGGTGGCGACGGCGCGCGGGCATTGGTCGCTCCATGGCACGGCTGAGAGTATTGTCGATCGCCTGGAAGAGTGGTTCCACCATGGCGGTGCAGATGGCTTCAACATCATGCCGCCAACCTTGCCAGGCGGCTTGGATGATTTTGTCGCACTGGTGTTGCCGGAGTTGCGTCGGCGCGGCTTGTTTCGCACAGAATACGAGGGCAAGACGCTTCGCGAAAATCTGGGGCTGGCGCGACCACCGCATCAACGCTATCAACCGGCAGAACATTGGCAGGTGCAGGTGGCGTAAGACGCGACTTGTTGCTGGAACTTCGCGGCAAAAAAAGACCAGGCATGCTTGCACATGCCTGGTCTTTTTTTGGTCAGAATTGCTTAGCGTGTATCAAACGCCCGGTTCACGCTCAATGCCGCGAGCGAGCAAACCGCGCCCGAGAGCAGGTAAATACTGACATAGGCCAGCCCGAAGTGAGCCGACAGACCCAGCGCCACCAGCGGTGCAAAACCAGCACCAACCAACCAGGCCAGATCGGAGGTCAGCGCCGCGCCGGTATAACGATACTTGGACGGGAAGTTGGCTGTCACGGCACCGGCTGCCTGGCCATACGACAAGCCGAGCAGGGCGAAGCCGGCCAGAATGAAGATATCCTGCCCGGTGTCGCCGCCATTCATCAACGTTGGTACAAAACCGCTCAAGACGGCGATGAGCACCGCCAGCGAACCAAGCGTGGTGCGCCGGCCGAAGCGATCTGCAATCGGCCCGGACAGCACAATGCCGATCATCATCAAGACTGCGCCAAACACCTGCACCATCAGGAAGTCGCTGATCGAACGCGGCGAATACAGTGAAATCCACGACAACGGAAATACCGCGACCAGATGGAACAGCGCATAACTGGCCAATGCCGCCAGCGCACCAATGATCAGGTTACGGCCCTGGGAGCGGGTGAGTTCGATGACGCCAGTCGGTTCCAGCTCGCGTTCATCGAGCAGGCTGGAATATTCCTCTGAGGTAACTAAGCGCAGACGCGCAAACAAGGCCACCACATTGATGGCAAAGGCGACATAGAACGGATACCGCCAGCCCCAGTCAAGGAAATCCTCGGAAGTCAGGTTGCTCAGCAGATACGCAAACAATAATCCCGCAATGATGAAGCCGACCGGCGCACCGAGTTGGCCCAGCATGGCGTACCAGCCGCGTTTGTTTTTTGGCACATTGAGTGCCAGCAGCGATGGCAGGCCGTCCCACGAACCGCCCAGCGCCAGGCCTTGGCCGATGCGCAATATGGCCAGCAGCACAATGGCGCTTACGCCTAGATGATCGAAGGTTGGCAAAAAGGCAATGCCGGCCGTCGATAGCCCCAGGATAAACAATGCCAGCGTGAGTTTGACCTCGCGCCCGAGCTTTTTCTGGATTTCCATAAAAAGCACCGTACCGAACGGTCGCGCCACAAAAGCGAAGGAAAAAATCACAAACGCATACAGTGTTCCTTCGAGTCGTGGCTCAAATGGAAAAAAAACTGTTGGAAAAACCAACACTGAGGCTATGGCATATACGAAGAAATCAAAGTATTCTGATGCACGTCCGATGACGACGCCAATTGCAATTTCTCCCGGCGCGATCATTGGATGATCAGATGTCGCATTTAGAGAACCACCAGTGGCGTTTGCCGAGCTGTTGCCAGGAAGGTCAGGGTGATGAATATGAGTGCTAGCCATGATCATTGTCTCTCTTTCTTGGTTCGGTCTGCGATGCCGCTTAAGTTCCGACGGGCCTGGCGATTTGACGTTCCAACGATTTTTATTTATTTATTTGACCTGCACCTACGGGGGTAGGACAAATTGTCCAATCGCCATTGTGTGTCGGTAAGGGTACATTAGCACGATTTGATAGCTCCGACTGGACTTTCCCTGCATGTTTTCACATCTCATTCGCCGCGGACTCATTTTCCTGCCTGCAATTTTGTTGGCTGGCTGCAATAGCTTGGTTGTCATGAATCCTTCGGGAGATATTGCCAATCAACAAGGCCGGTTGATCGTTATTTCAACATTGCTGATGTTGATTATCATCATCCCGGTTATTGCACTAACCCTCCTCTTTGCCTGGCGCTACCGCAAAAACAATACTGCCGCCCGTTATGAACCTGATTGGGATCACTCGACCCAGTTGGAACTGGTCATCTGGGGCGCGCCTCTGCTGATCATCATTGCGCTCGGTCTGTTGACTTGGATCAGCACTCATACGCTCGATCCCTATCGCAAGCTGTCGCGACTTGATGCGCAGCGACCATTACCCGCCGAGGTCAAGCCATTGACCGTGGAAGTGGTGGCGCTGGACTGGAAATGGCTGTTCATTTATCCGGAGCTGGGTATTGCGACGGTCAATGAACTGGCTGCCCCGGTCGATGTGCCGATCGAATTCAAGATCACGGCGTCGTCGGTGATGAATTCGTTCTACATCCCGGCACTGGCGGGTCAGGTCTACGCGATGCCAGGCATGCAGACACAGCTTCACGCCGTGATCAACAAGCCGGGCGAGTTCGAAGGTTTCTCAGCCAACTACAGTGGTGCCGGGTTCTCCGACATGCGCTTCAAGTTCCATGGTCTGAGCCACGAAGCTTTTGATGCCTGGGTCAAGCAAGTCAAGGATGGCGGCGGTGCGCTGCAACGTCCTGACTACGTGACACTGGAAAAGCCTAGTGTCAAGGAACCAGTGCGCCGCTTCGGTGTGGTTGACGGCACCTTGTACCATGCGATCCTGAACCGTTGCGTCGAAGCAGGCCAGGTCTGCGTTGACCAGCAGATGATGACCGACAAGAACGTCAAGGATGAAGCGCCCAAGAAAGAGGGCGCAGCCGCTCCCGAAAAAGCTGTTGAAGTCGCTACGGCGGCTCCAGTAGCTGCACCGGCCATGGCACAGCAACACCATGAATAATCAATCGAAAGAACAACCTGTCGCTGTGGTATTGGTGGCAGGTGCGGGCGTATCCGGTCAGTATGACGGTGCGGCGAGCTTCTTTTACAGTGGAAAGTAACGATGCTAGACCAAATTGACCTGACTAAGCTGATTTTCGGCCGTCTAAGCTGGGATGCTATTCCCTTCCATGAACCCATTTTGCTGTTCACGTTTATCGGCGTGCTGATCGGCGGCGTCGCCGTAGTCGGTGCGCTGACGTATTTCCGTGTCTGGGGCACCTTGTGGCGTAACTGGTTCACCAGTATCGATCACAAAAAAATCGGCATCATGTATGTGATCCTCGGTATCGTCATGCTGTTGCGGGGCTTTGCTGATGCGCTGATGATGCGTGCCCAACAGGCAATCGCCTTTGGTGATAATGCCGGCTTCCTGCCACCCCATCACTATGATCAGGTGTTCACCGCTCACGGCGTGATCATGATTTTCTTCGTGGCGATGCCGCTGGTGACTGGTCTGATGAACTACGTGGTGCCACTGCAGATCGGTGCGCGCGACGTGGCCTTCCCATTTCTGAACAACTTCAGCTTCTGGATGACCACTTTCGGCGCTGCGCTGGTGATGGCATCGCTGTTCGTCGGTGAGTTCGCTCGTACCGGCTGGCTGGCCTATCCGCCGCTGTCAGGCATTATGGGGAGCCCGGATGTCGGGGTCGACTATTACATATGGGCCTTGCAGATTGCCGGGGTAGGGACGCTGCTGTCAGGGATCAACCTGATTGCCACCATCATCAAGATGCGTGCGCCAGGCATGAACATGATGAAGATGCCAGTGTTCACCTGGACCGCACTGTGCACCAACGTGCTGATCGTGGCCGCGTTCCCGATCCTGACTGCCGTGCTGGGCATGTTGTCGCTGGACCGTCTGTTTGGCACCAACTTCTTCACGAACGATCTCGGCGGCAACGCCATGATGTATGTGAATCTGATCTGGATTTGGGGTCACCCTGAAGTCTACATTCTGATTTTGCCAGCCTTCGGCATTTATTCGGAAATCGTCTCGACCTTCAGCGGCAAGCGTTTGTTCGGCTACACCTCGATGGTGTACGCGACCGTCGTCATTACCATCCTGTCTTACCTGGTCTGGTTGCATCACTTCTTCACCATGGGTTCGGGGGCCAGCGTCAATTCCTTCTTCGGAATTACGACGATGATCATCTCTATCCCGACCGGCGCCAAGATCTTCAACTGGCTGTTTACCATGTATCGTGGTCGCATCCGCTTTGAAGTGCCTATGCTGTGGACCATCGGTTTCATGATCACCTTCGTCATCGGTGGTATGACCGGCGTGCTGCTGGCGGTGCCGCCTGCTGACTTCGTGTTGCACAACAGCCTGTTCCTGATTGCTCACTTCCATAACGTGATCATCGGCGGTGTGGTGTTCGGCATGTTCGCCGGTATCAACTTCTGGTTCCCTAAGGCTTTCGGTTACAAGCTGGATGATTTCTGGGGCCGTTGCTCGTTCTGGTTCTGGACCATCGGTTTCTACTTTGCCTTCATGCCGTTGTATGTGCTGGGCCTGATGGGTGTGACTCGCCGTTTGAATCACTTCGAAGATCCTTCGCTGCAAATCTGGTTCATCATCGCCGCATTTGGCGCTGGCTTGATCGCACTGGGTATCGGTTCCTTCATCATCCAGTTGGTGGTCAGCTATCTGCGCCGCGAATCGCTGCGTGATACCACTGGTGACCCATGGGGTGCACGTACGCTGGAATGGTCGACCTCGTCGCCACCACCTGAGTACAACTTTGCCTTTACCCCACGCGTGCATGACAACGACGCCTGGGCTGACATGAAGGCCAATGGGTATGAACGTCCAAAGGATGGCTTTGTGGCAATCCATATGCCGAAGAACACCGCTGCCGGTTTCATCATTGCGGCATTGAGCGCAGCGATGGGTTTCGGTTTGATCTGGCATATGTGGCTGCTGGTTGGCGCTGGTTTCATCGCCATGATGGCCACTATCATCACCCATACCTTCAATTACAAACGCGATTACTACATCCCGGCCGACGAAGTCGTCCGTGTTGAAGCCAACCGCACACGCTTGCTGGATAGCCATGTCTGAGATATCTAATACTTCCACCGCTACCATGAGTACAGCGCCAAGCTCGCGTTACTACGTCAAGGAACATCATCCAGAGAACGGCACCTTGCTGGGTTTCTGGATGTACCTGATGAGCGACTGCTTGATCTTCGCCTGTCTGTTTGCCACTTACGCCGTGCTCGGCCGCAACTATGCGGGCGGCCCGACCGGTGCTGAACTGTTCGATCTGCCACTGGTGGCGATCAACACGTCCTTGCTGTTGCTGTCGTCGATCACCTATGGCTTTGCCATGCTGGCGATGCAGAAGAAGCAAGTGCAGACCACGCTGGTCTGGCTGGCCATCACCGGCCTGCTGGGTGCTGGTTTCATCTACCTCGAACTGTATGAGTTCATGCACCTGATCCACGAAGGTGCCGGCCCGCAACGCAGTGGTTTCCTGACTTCGTTCTTTGCACTGGTGGCCACCCACGGTTTGCACGTGACCTTCGGTATCGTGTGGTTGATAACATTGATGTTCCAGGTCGGTAAGCATGGCTTGACGCATGAAAATAGCCGTCGTCTGATGTGCCTGTCGATGTTCTGGCACTTTTTGGACGTGGTCTGGATCGGCGTTTTCACCTTTGTTTATCTGATGGGAGTCCTGCCATGAGCACGCACCAAGAACATCCGTCTCACGCGGAGAAATACGGCCATGAGGACGGTTTCGATGTGCATCACCATGATCACACCGAAGATCACGGCAGCCTGAAAAGCTACACCATCGGTTTCGTGCTGGCCGTCATCCTGACTGCCATCCCATTCTGGTTGGTGATGAGCAATTTCTTCAGCAACTCCAGTATTGCCGGCATGGTCCTGCTGGGCCTAGCAGCAGTGCAGGTGGTGGTACACATGGTGTACTTCCTGCACATGAACACCAAGTCCGAAGGTGGTTGGACCATCCTGGCCCTGATTTTCACGGTCATGGTCGTGGTCATCATGCTGGCAGGTTCCTTGTGGGTCATGTATCACCTGAATCACAATATGATGCCTGGCATGAGCCAGGATCTGTTGCAGGAAGCTGTTCCGAGTGCCGCACAACAGATGCAACACAACATGCCAGGCATGAAGTGATCGCCGTTGTCATCGCTTAGTCTGTTTCTTCGTGAGTCATAGTCAGTCTCCAGGGCGCGACGCTGCAAATGCAGCGCCGCGCCCTCGGTCTTCCACGGCACGCCGTTTTTTGCTGGCGTGCATGCTGATCGTTTTCCTTGGATTTCTTGCGTTGGGTAGCTGGCAGGTCAAACGCCTGTTCTGGAAACTCGACCTGATTGAACGCGTCAACCACCGCGTGCATGCGCAGCCGGCTGAAGCACCTGGCCAGCCGTCATGGCCGCAAGTGATCGCCGACACGCACGAATATCTGCATGTGCGCATCAGTGGTACCTATCGGTATGATAAAAGCGCCCGGGTGCAGGCTTCGACCGCGCTGGGTGGCGGCTTTTGGCTGCTCACGCCGTTGCGCGGCGAGGATGGCAATTTCTACTTTATCAATCGTGGTTTTGTCACCGGCTCGATGCTTGATGCTCAAGCTGGTAACGCCGACGCTGCCAAGCCAGTGACGGTGACTGGACTGTTGCGCATCAGCGAACCGGTGGGCGGCTTCCTGCGGCATAACGACGCTGCTGCCGATCGCTGGTTTTCGCGCGATATTGGCGCCATCGCCGCGACGCGCAAGCTCGATGTGCGCCGCGTGGCACCGTATTTCATCGATGCCGAAGCGGTGACTGGCGAGCAGGGACGTGAGTCGCAAATGGTCGCTACTGGTCAGCCAGTGCCCGGTTTGACGATAATATCCTTCCCCAACAGTCACTTGGTTTATGCTTTCACCTGGTATGCGCTGGCCTTGATGATGGCCGGAGCCTGCTTCTGGATCGTGCGCGACGAAGGTCGGCGCCGTTCCCAGGCAGCCACTTTTGACCAGGACAATGACAATGGCAAGCAAGCCAGATAATTCTGCAATTTCCACCGTTACTACCCGTTTGACCGACCTAGCCCTTTTGGCCGACATGCCCGATCGGGCTGCCGGCCACAAGAACATGCTGCAATTGATCCGGTTGCGCTGGATCGCGGTCTTCGGGCAGATCATCACAATCGTAGTGGTCATCTTCGGCTTTGGCATACACCTGCCCTTGCCGCAGATGCTGGAAGTGCTGGCTTGCCAGGTTGCCTTCAACATTGCCAGCCATCTGCGCTGGCATGAACGGCCCTTCGTCGCCAACCGCGAGTTGTTTCTGGCGCTGCTGGTGGACGTGGCGACGCTGACTGCGCAGTTGTATCTCAGCGGTGGCGCCACCAATCCGTTTGCGTTCGTCTATCTGCTGCAGGTGATCCTCAGCGCAGTGCTGCTGGAAGCCTGGTCAACCTGGACCATCGTTGCCATCACCAGTCTGTGTTTTGCCGGGCTGTCGCAATTTTATTTTCCCTTGTCGTTGCCGCCCGATTACGACAATGGCGTGTTCAGCCTGTATGTCGAAGGCGTACTGATCAGCTTCATGCTGATTGCTGCGTTGCTGGCCGTTTTCATTACCCGTATCGGCAGCAACCGGCGTACTGGTGATGCGCAACTGGCCGCCTTGCGCCAGCGTGCAGCGGAAGAAGATCACATCGTGCGCATGGGCTTGCTGGCCTCGGGAGCTGCGCATGAGCTGGGTACGCCGTTGGCGACGCTGGCGGTGATTTTGGGCGACTGGCGGCACATGCCCGAGTTTTGCAATAATCCGGAAATGCTGGAAGAATTGACTGAAATGCAGGTGCAACTGCAACGCTGCAAAACCATCGTCAGTGGTGTGTTGCTCTCGGCCGGTGAAGCACGCGGCGAATCGTCTGTCAAAACCACGCTCAATACCTTCCTCGGCGACATCGCCGACGAATTCCGTGCCACCCGTCCGGTCGTCACCTTCGTTTATGAAAACCAGATCGAGCAAGACATGGTAGTGGCCTTCGATTCAGCGCTCAAGCAAATGATCTGCAATGTGCTCGACAACGCACTCGAAGCGTCACCGCGCTGGCTCAGTCTCTGTGCCACCCGCAACGGCAATGAGTTGACGCTGGAAATCACCGATCACGGGCACGGATTCGCGGACGGCATGCTTGATCAGTTAGGCAAGCCGTATCAATCGACCAAGGGCAAGTCAGGTGGCGGTCTGGGGCTGTTCTTTGTGGTCAATGTAGCGCGCAAGCTGGGTGGTACCGTCACGGCGCACAATCGCAATCAGACCGAGGCTGGCGCTGATGCTGCAGGTGCGGTGGTGCGCCTGAGTCTGCCGCTGTCGGCCATCAGTCTTGAAACTGAGCAGCAGGCCAGCGAGTCGCCAACCGCAACATCAGATTCCCCCAATACAAGCCAAGAGGACAAGCCACATGCCCCATGATCGTCTGCTGTTGATCATCGAAGATGACGCCGCATTTGCGCGCACTTTGGGCCGTTCATTTGAGCGGCGCGGCTATCAGGTCCTGTTGGCCGCCAGCCAGGATGAAGCCAGCCTGCTGCTGCAATCGCATACCCCGGGCTATGCCGTGGTCGATCTCAAACTTAACGGTAATACTTCGGGGCTGGCCTGCGTGCAGATGCTGCATCAGCATCACGAAGCGATGCTCATCGTCGTGCTGACTGGTTTTGCCAGCATCGGCACTGCGGTCGAAGCGATCAAACTGGGTGCTTGCCAGTATCTGGCCAAGCCCTCCAATACCGACGATATCGAAGCCGCTTTTGCCCATGTCGCCGGCAGCAAGGAATTGGAACTGGGCGCGCGCGCCACGTCGATCAAGACCCTGGAATGGGAGCGTATCCACGAAGTATTGGTGGAGACCGACTTCAATATCTCCGAAGCCGCACGCCGGCTCGGCATGCACCGACGTACGCTGGCGCGCAAGCTGGAAAAGCAGCGTGTGAAGTAGGTTGTCAAAATCGACTGCTGTTTCAGAACCATCCTAGAACTAAACACTCGTAGCTCTCCTACACTTATTAGTTCGGCCATCTGATTGCCGATAACTAGTGCTGGCGGTGCGCCGCTGGCTTCATTTCTACAAGAATTGAATGGAGAGTTTCGATGACGATTATCAATAGTCTATTTTGTTGCTGTACCCCGAAAGCGCCGGAAACTGAAGGTGACGTGGTGCCGCAGGGGGGGGGGGACGAAGCTGTCCCCATATTCGGCCAGGAATTGGCTGAGATATCGAAGTTTGCGCGCGCCGCGGAGCAGAAGCATCCGCATCTCCCGAGTAACGAAGCGGTAAGTGTGGAACGGTCAGCTGTGTTTGACCTCACTGTCAGGCAATTTTTTGCACGAAATGGGCTCGTTCCAAATGAAAAAATTTTCTGGATGGTGACAAATTCATTAACTGCGGTAATGAGAAATGGATGATGGCATTGCGCATCAGACCTTGTGGTCTGAAATGCACTCTTCTATACACCGTCATTCATCGCCGGCTAAATACGATAACGCCTTTGCAGGCGCCCTGGAGCGTTCATTTTAACGGCGCGGTTACCAGCTACAGTTGGCCGCCAGCCAGAATGAAACTAGCCTGCTGCTGCAAGCGCAGACTCCGGGCTATGCCGTGGTCGATCTCAAACTCAACGGTAATACTTCAGGGCTGACCTGCGTGGAGATGCAGCATCGGTACTGCGGTCGAAACGATCAAAATGCGCACGCCCGCCATGTCAATCAGGACCTATGTTGTTTCTATTTTCCCCAACGGCCGGTCCCCGATGTTGGCACGGCTCGGCATCCTCAGATCGCGTAGCAGCAAGTCGATGGCCAGTCTTGATACTTCACGCGCGCAGCCAACAAATCTACATTGAAAACTCTCGCCAGCATGGAATGTGTAGCCGACTGGCATCGCCATTGCCAGGAATTGCTGGGAAAGGGATTTTTCAGCGGAAGTCATTGAGCGAAGCGCAACATGGTGCGCTTATCTTTTAAAGACGTCGTTGATGATGTGGCGCATTGGCGGCAGGGAATGGCCATTTTGTAATTTACATGTAGAGGAGATTTTCAGATGCATCCTATCAATCAGTCCAGCAAACCTTGTCACAAATGCGGATTGACTATCCAATTAAATCCATTGCCGCACAATGGCAATGTGACATCGAATATTGACGCGGTGGGAAGTGTCGCCGTGCAACTGCCAGTGCCAGGAAAAATCTTACCGATTGCACACGGTGCTGCGTCCCAGGTAGAGCAATCAGAACGCACAACTCCCAAATATGGTCAGCTACTTAGCTTGTGGAAGGCAAAAGATGCAGCGGGTCCGCCGCTAGTGCGTCAACATCAGAGCATGAAGACGGCCAGTAGTAACGACCAGCGACACACGGAGATATCCGTGCCCAATGTAAGTCAAAAAAATCACGCAAGTCAGAAAAATCAAGCGCCCAGAGCCATGGAGGATAAACAGCGAGCCGCCATACAAATACAACGTGCATGGCGTGACTGGTCCGCCAGGGTTGAGGGACTCCAGGCCAGGTCCACTCAGGGAGAAAGATATTATTGTTTGCACTACCCCCCAAAAAACCAGTCTCCACAGAAAAAAACCCTCTGTACGGCGCAGCAACTGGGGATGCTTAACTATGTTCCAGTCAAAGGTCGCGGGCCCGTACTGAGTGCTTATCAGAATCGTCATCCCGATAAAATTCTTGGTCGAGGTGCCTTTAGCGAAGTAGAGAGCGGGCCGAGGGGATATGTCAGCAGATATGCACACACAGAGGACGGTTTTCCCGAGATGGTTGTTGATCCATCGGTCTATGCTGACATTCCCGCATTTATCGGTGTGCAACAGGTGAGTGCAGGCTTGCAGATTGCTCGCAACGCCGGTTGCGATCTGCGCCAATATATTTTGGTGAAGCAACGTTCATTACAGGTGTCAATGTTCAAGAAAGCTTCCGAGGCGTTAATGAACTTGCATAAGCGCAAATTTTGTCATAACGACATAACATTGTTTAATATGACGTATAAAAAAAGTCAAAGCGGGGAAGAAACTATTTCTTTTATCGACTGCGACCGTTTGACTAACCAGCCGGCCAAGTTTCTCCCAACGGTGAATCCATTTCATATAGTCGAAAACAAGGGCGTAGCCATAGATCACATTCTTCATGAGGAATACGCTTTTTTACGCGCCTTGATGATCGTCCACGATTTAAGCTTTTACGAATTTGAGCGGCCCTCGGACAACGTGACAAAAAAATTTAGCGGGGAAGAGTTAGAAGAAATCGCCATCCACGACAACGCGTTCGTTACCACGTACATCCGACCAGAATATCGCGAGGCGGTACTCAACTTTCTCAGGTGTCCAATGGAGGAGAATGCATTTTCAACGTGTCTGCACGACATGATTGACTGGGAGGCAGCGCCTGTGCTCATCTCTTCCATGTACAACCGTGACGTTGATGCGATCCAGCGCTGGGGGCGAATCGGGCTCGATGCCTGTACCACCAGTGAGCAACGCCAGGATTATTTGTTCGCAGCGCGTGCCGATGGCGTACCTGGACTCTACTGGCTGCGGAACTGGAGCGAGGGTGCGCAGGCGCGTCAAGCGTGGAAGGAGCTGGTGTGGATGTTGCCAGAGACCGAGCAAATTCAACTGCGTGACCGCTTCCGTGCATTGGCAAAAGCCGAGGAGGAATTGCTTGGCGAGATTTGGTTTAGCGACGGTCTGATGCCAATACGAAAGCCGACCCAATCTCCGTTGACGCTCAGGTAACCATGTGCTTTAAGTGATAGTGAAACGATCGAACGCACGTTGAGGGGGAGAGCAGAATGCCAGGACGCCGATTGGCCGTGGCGATATAGATGAAGACAGGTCATTTCTGAGGCTCTCAAGTGTCCGGGCCGGTAAGCGCTGGAAGATGAAACAGCGCATCAAACCTTGTGGTCTGCAAGTACGCGCTTCTGTGCACCATCCTCCATCGCTCGCCGGACGCTGTCAGCCAACTCACTGATCTGAAACGGTTTGCGCAGTACGGCCTTGAGATCGATCACTTTTTCCACCGCTTGCATGTCCGCATAGCCGGTGGCGATAATGATAGGCAGATGCGGCCAGCGTTCGCGGGCCGCGCCGATGACTTCGGCGCCGTTCATGCCCGGCATCAGAAAATCGACAATCAACAGGTCAAATCCGGCATTCTGCAGTTTCTCCAGACCAAACCAGCCATTTTCTGCCTGATCCACGGTATAGCCCAGTATTTCCAGGCATTCGACAATGAACTGCCTGACCTGCGGATCATCCTCAATGACCAGGATATTGCCTGACTCCTTGGCCATCAGCGGCGAGTCGCCAGCTTTTTGCGCACGTTCAGCGGCCAGCGGCGCGGTGGTCACCGGCAACCACACTTCGACCGTCGTACCTTTGCCAATGGCGCTATCGATGCGCGCCAATCCGCCCGACTGGTCGGCGATACCGTACACCTGGCTCAAGCCAAGACCGGTCCCTTTGCCGACGGCCTTCGTGGTGAAGAAAGGATCGAACACTTTCCCCAACACTTCCTGCGTCATGCCGGAGCCGGAATCCTTGACGGCGATGACGACATAAGGACCGTTCTTGAGCACGCCGTCGAGTGCCTCGCGGTGCCGTACTTCAATGTGCAGATTGCCGCCTTCGGGCATAGCGTCGCGTGCGTTGATGGCCAGGTTGAGTATGGCCATCTCGACCTGGTTAGGGTCGGCAAACGCCCGCGGCAAGGCCGCTTGCACATCGATGCTGAGCTGCACAGTCGAGCCGACCGAGACGGCAATCAAATCGCGCATTCCCTCAATTACCGCTTCCAGATCGACTGGTTTGAGATCCAGGGTCTGGTTGCGCGAAAACGCCAGCAACTGACCCGTCAGTTTGGCGCCGCGCTTGGTCGCGTTGCGCGCCGAACCTGCCATGCGTTTAATGCGCTCGTCTTCTGACAAGCGTTCGATCAGGTCAACGTTGCCGATGACGACATTGAGCAGATTGTTGAAATCATGCGCAATGCCGCCCGTCAGACGGCCCACGGCTTCCATCTTTTGTGCCTGCATCAAGGCAATCTGGGTGCGTTCGCGTTCGGCCATTTCTTTCATCAGGCGGTCATTGGCTAACGCCAGTTCGGAGGTGCGCTCCTGGATGCGTAATTCCAGCGTTTCGTTGAATTGCTGCAAGGTACTCTGGCTTTCCAGTAAACGATTTTCGGCTTCGCGGCGCTCGCTGATGTCGAGTGATATGCCCGCCATGCGTACCGGCGTGCCGGACTCGTTATGCATGCTCTGGCCACGCACCTGTACCCAATGGGTTGATTGATCCGGCCACACCACTTGATATTCGATGGTGAAATCTTCCTTCGAATGCAGCGCGGCGTTGATGACCTCCATATGGCGCCGGCGATCGTCGGTATGGATGGTCTGCACCATGTCGTCAAAAGTGAAATCGCTGTCGACGGCAATGCCGAAATGCTGTTTACAAGTATCCGATACCAGCAAGACCGAGGATGCCAGCTCCATGCTCCAGGAGCCCAGCCGGCCGGCGTGCAATGCCAGCCGCAAATGTTCTTCCGAGCGCGCGCGTTCCTGCAGGTGACTGCGGCTCAGATATTGACGGCGGCGTGCGCGCAGTGCCGAGATACTGGCGCGTAACAGGGTTTCGGCATTGACCGGCCGTTCCAGTAGAATCATGTTGACCAGGCGCTCCAGTACATTCAATACCGGATTGCGTTCCTGGCCACGTTGCCTGGTGCTGAGTATCACAAAGGGGAAATCGGACCACGATTCCTGATGCTCAACCCAGCGGTGCAGCTGAGTGAAATCCGCATCGGCCAAGGCTTCTTCGGTAATCAGCGCGGCGGCGGCACCGCGACCCAATTGCTCAAGTAACGACGAGTAATCGACACAGACCTGACAGTTCAACGCAGCCTTGTTCAATGTTTGGGAAATCACATCCGCGTCTCGTCCGTGCGGAGCAAAGATGAGGATGCGCTCTTCCAGCATTAAATTGATTGGCATCGTTGATCGTGACCGTTAGTCGGACATTTTTTTGAGCATCGGTGTGTTGCCACGATAAGTCGGCAAACCACTGAGGACGCCTTCGAAATCCTGCAAAGGTTCGCCAACTTGCAAACTGAGTTGTGGACTGATGCGGAATTGATGAATGGTACGCGCATGGTGCGCAGTGCGACTCTTGATCACAGAAACAGCGGTGGAAATATCGCCACGCACCTCGAAGAAACGAAACATCAAGATCGTGTCGCTCAGGTAACTGAGATCCAGGTCGGAGCGCACCTCACCAATCAGCCCGTGCTGACCCAGCACCAGCAGCGTAGTGACACCTTGTTGGCGCAGATAGGTGAGAATTTCATGCATTTGCAACAGCAGAAACTGCTCGCCAGGCATCGCTTGCAGATAGGCGTTGAGACTATCGATGACGGTAAAGGTCCGTGCTTCTTCCTCAATTGCGGTGCGAATCGTTGCCGCGAATTCACCGGGCGACATTTCGGCCGGATTGATCTGGTGCAGCTTCAGGCTGCCGTCCCGAAGATACTGCTCGAAATCCATACCCAGCGCGCGTGCGCGGATGAGCAGGGTGGACGCACCTTCGTCAAACAGATAGTAAGCAGCACGTTCACCACGCTGCAAGGCGCTCAGTACGCAGCGAATGGCCGTGGTAGTTTTTCCGACGCCGGAGGGGCCGCTCAGCAGCGTGCTGGTGCCGCGCATGAGGCCATTGCCGAGTAGCTTGTCCAGTGCCGGCACGCCGGTGCTGCCAATCTCATTATCGAACTGGCTGACGTGTTCAGACGCAATCAGTCGCGGAAAAACCCACATGCCGCCGGTCTTTAGCACGAAATCGTGATAGCCGCCGCTGAACCTGATGCCACGCATTTTGATCACGCGCAAGCGGCGTCGTTCGGTACCGAAATCCTGCACCAACTGTTCCAGACTAATGACACCATGGGCAATGCTGTGCAGTTGCTGGTCGCCGCTTTCGGCCGTACGGTCGTCCAGCATCAACACAGTACATTTGCGCGCCGAAAAAAAATGCTTGAGCGCCAGGATCTGACGTCGGTAGCGCAATGGATTCTGGGCCAGCAAGCGCATTTCCGACAGACTGTCGAAAATCACGCGGGCTGGTTGTACTTCATTGACGCGGGCGATCACGCTCTTGACGGTCTCGTCCAATTCGATTTCCGACGGGTGCAGAATTGACTGTTGGAAATTCGGATCAAGGTCTTCTTCGTCGATCAGTTCATAAAGGCACAGCCCATCCAGCGACCAGCCATGCGAAGCCGCCACGGCATTGAGCTCCTGTGCATTCTCGGACAGCGTGATATAGAGGCCGCTCTCACCGACGGCCAAACCTTGCAACAGGAACTGCAGGCCGAAGGTGGTTTTTCCCGTGCCTGGCGTTCCTTCGACCAGATACAGGCGTTCCTTGGTGATGCCGCCGCCGAGAATATTGTCGAGGCCGGCAATGCCGGTGGAGCAGCGTTCGCAATGCAGTTGTGGTTGATCTTGATTGCGATCCGCGGTGAGGTGGTTTTGTTGTTGGATCATCTCGTCGCTATCATTGAAATTTGCCAAGTTCTCGGCAAAAACTGCGCCCCTGTTGGCAGCGTAGTCGACCTGAATTATGTGACCTACTCTAGCAGCAGCACTACGCAGGTCATGTCAGAAGAGCCCTGAACTTCTTGTAAGACATTTTGAGGCCGGCTCTCCTTTTATCCATCGATTATTGGAGCCAAGGCTGTCGGGGCCAGCCTCGCAGCAGGTTGCTCCACGGTTCTTGATTTTTCGCCAGTGGTGATGCGACATATTGCATGCTGCCGCGAATGCTTTACTATCGCTCTCAGTAGCTTGGAACATCAGCGTGCAAAGCAGTCATTTGACGGACACCGGGTAAAACGCCCCTGTCTGGCCGTGGTTGGCAACGAAGCCCGTTTCCTTTGCTGGATCTAAGAAAGATAATATTGACCACCATGACGACATCGTTATCCCATCCTCAACCACCGGCCAGGCCTACGGCACTGCGCATCCTCGTCGTGGAAGACAATCTCGACTCGCAGCATCTGGTCTGCGAACTGCTTGATGCGCTTGGTCATCAGGCACAGGGCGTCAGCAGTGCAGAACTGGCTTTGCAAGCGCTCACGCAACAAGAGTTCGAGGTGCTGTTTACCGATGTCAGTCTGCCCGGCATGTCGGGCATTGAACTGGCGCGCCAGAGCAGCGTTACGCATCCCGCGCTGAAGATCATCTTTGCCTCTGGCTATGGCGCCCAGATCAGCAAGAATGTCGCCAGCAGCGCGTTTTTCTTGCCAAAACCTTACGACATTGATCAATTGCAGCAGATTCTTGACCATATTTGCGAGCAATTACCGGGTGCCGCGCAGTGAACCTGTGCCAATACAAGAGACAAGCACCCTTAGTTTCTGCCGCTCTGCACGGCGATTTGGAGAACAATATCAACACACTGGAACAATTGGCAGATCTGGTCGAGCAAAAGAGTGAAGCCTTGCTGACCCAATGGCGCGGCATGGTGCGCGCCTTGCCTTCGGCCAAAGGCCTGAGCATACCGACCCTCAACGATCATGTGCCGGCGCTGCTGGGTGAAGTCGCGCAGGCGTTTCGGTGTAATGCCGACGAATCCATCGTTGAAGTGCTGGTACAAGGATCGCCGCCTGAGCATGGACTGCAGCGCTTGCATAACGGCTTCCAGATCGAGGAAGTGGTGGCAGAATACAATCTGTTGCGTGGCTGCATCCATGATCTGGCAACGGCGCATCAGATCAATCTGCAAGGCAAACCTTTCCACGTCATGAACCTGGTCTTTGACGGCGCCATCGGGCTGGCGGTACAGACATTTTCTGTCAACCGGGCACTTGAAGTACAGCGACGCCGGGAAGAATATCTTTCGTTCATCGCGCATGATCTGCGCACACCGCTCAACGCGGTAGCGCTGGCGTCGAAGGTGCTGGAGGCGTCACTCGGCAATGCGACACCCGATCAACGCGCCGCGCGCATGCTGAAAGTCTTGCAACGCAATGTGCTTAGCATGTCTGCGCTGGTGACCAAGGTCATCGAAGAGAACGATAACCTCAACACCGAAAGCGGTATCCGCCTTGAGCGCCGCGATGTCGATCTGTGGCCGTTAGTCGAAAGCATGGTCTACGATCTCAATCCGGTCGCCGGCACTGGCAGTACAAGCCTGCTCAATCAGGTGCCAGAGGAGCTGGTAATTTATGC
This sequence comes from Duganella sp., assembly GCA_026225475.1. Lineage (GTDB taxonomy): Bacteria > Pseudomonadota > Gammaproteobacteria > Burkholderiales > Burkholderiaceae_D > Herbaspirillum. The sequence goes on along the minus strand of JAMFSU010000101.1, from coordinate 32,239 downwards.
CGACGCCAATCTGTTGCGCCGGATGATGCAGAATCTGATTGCCAATGCCATCACCCACACACCGCACGGCGAAGTCGTGATCGGCGCCGTGACGCTGGAAGACGGTGCTGTCGAATGCTGGGTCAGTGACAATGGCCGTGGCATTGAGCAACAACGCCTGGATGTGATTTTTGAAAAATATGAAACAGAGACCAAAGAGCAGGGCGGCTTAGGCCTTGGCCTAGCCATCGTCAAAACCTTCGTCGAAGCACATCAAGGCAGTCTGGCGGTGGCCAGCACAGTCGGGCAAGGATCGCGTTTCAGCTTCATCCTGCCAGCACGCAGCCGTTAAGCGTAGCGCCGCAATCGGCTTTAGCCATCGCTCTGGGCGGCACTGCCGTCGATCACCTTGAACGCTTCATCTTCGTGTTGCGGCGGCGCTGCTGGCGCCGTCCCCTTGGTGCCAGGATCGTGGCGCTGCACCGGTTGCGCATTGTCCGGCAGCGGCCGATCGGCAAGCTCTGCGTGGCGCTGGTGACGGCGTGCCTGCTCGTGCTCCTGATGCGATGCATGCGACATGACGGCTCCTTAAAATAACGGTAGTTTCCGATGGCGGCGGTGCCGCCATCGGGTCAGCGCGTCTGGCTTGCTGGTGGTACGGCGCTGGTATCCGCATCGGCGTCAGCCAGATCGGCGAACACTTCGATGCCTTCAATGCCGACGATGCGGAGCGCGGTGCGGTGGCGGACCTGTTCCTGCTCCCGTTCTGCCGCGCTGCTGCTGGCTTGGTCGGCTGGCGCAGCGGGATTGGTGGTTGTGGTTTTCAACATGATGATCCTCCAAGACGGTTATCAAAAAACGCTGGCACTGCGGTGGCGTAAGCATTTATTGCTGCAACCGCCTATGCGCGCCTTGACTTCACCTTAGTGCCGACGCCGTTCGGCATCCATCAGCCGTCTTCGTATCTTGACGTAAGACTTGCGGCAACTTCGCGTGCTTACACATCGACATAAAGCCAAGTAGTAGGCTGGCTCCTACAGTGAGATACGCCCCTGTCCGATAGTGCACCGCGGCATGATTGTTTATCTTAGCAATCATGCTGGCGAGCGCGATGTTTCCTCTATCGCAATGGTGGTTGTGCCAGCAGGCGGTAATGAGGGTTCGGTAGTGATGGTTATTTTTGCAGGCCATGCATGAACTCAGTGCAGGCATGTTGACTATATTTTTCTCGTCGGGGTGATCCAATGCAAGCGCGCGTTCTCATTGTCAGTTCCGAAGCAGTTCCTCTTGTCAAAACCGGCGGGTTGGCCGACGTCGTGACCGCGTTGGCGGTGAGCCTGCGCCGACTGGGGATTGATGCATCCATTCTCATGCCTGGCTATGCCAGTGCCATTCTGCACCCGCAGGCGCCGCAGTGGACCCCGGTTGCATTGCCGCGGTCACTGCCGGGCGGTGCTGCACGCTTGTTGCAGGGGACCATGCCCGACACCGATGTGCCCCTAGTGTTGCTCGATACCGAGCGTTTTCGCGCCCGTGGCGCCAATCCCTATCTGGACCGAGACGGCCAGGAATTTACCGACAATGCGATCTGCTTTGCCGATCTGGCCAATGCGGCCTTGGCCATTTGTGCTGGCGAAACCAGCATTACCGTGCCGCATGTGGTGCACGCCAACGACTGGCATGCAGGACTGATTCCGTTACTGCTCAAAACCGCCGGTCTGCATCATATAGGCAGCATGCTGACTATCCATAATCTGGCATTCCAGGGAAATTATCCATTCTCGTTGGCACCGCAATTAGGCTTGGGTGGCGTGGCTGCCATGCCGCAGGTGCTGGCAGGGCTGGAATACTGGGGCCAGCTCAGTTTTCTCAAAGCGGGTATTACGCATGCCGACTGCATCACCACGGTCAGCCGTAGCTATGCCGCCGAGATGTTGACGACTCGCTTCGGCTACGGCATGGAAGGTGTGCTCAACAGTCGGCGCGCTGACTTGCGCGCAATTCCCAACGGCATCGATAGCGCGACGTGGGACCCCGTCAATGACCCCATGACGGCGGCACCGTTCGGCATCGGTAATTGGCGCGGCAAAGCCCTGTGCAAGTGCGCCCTGCAAGCGATGTTCGGGTTGTTACCAGTGGATCCGTTCATGCCCTTGCTCGGCATCGGCAGCCGCATGTCGCATCAAAAGATGGCCGATGTCGTATTGCAGGCGATGCCAGCCATTTTGACGCGGCATCAGCGCTTGCAACTGGTCGTGCTCGGTTGTGGCGAACGTCAGTATGAGGAAGGCTTTGCCGCACTGATGCAGGATTTCCCTGGCCGTGTCGGCGTGCACATCGGCTATGACGAACCACGCGCCCACGCCCTGCATGCCGGCAGCGACATGTTGCTGCACGCCAGCCGCTTCGAACCATTCGGCCTGACACCCTTATATGCCATGCGTTATGGCACCATCCCGATTGCGTCCAGGGTCGGAGGTTTAAGCGATACCATCAACGATGCCGTGGAGTCCAATGGCGGCAGCGGTGTGCTGTTCGACGGCGAGAATGCCGCCGATATCTTGTTGGCCGTGCAGCGCAGCCTGGGGCTGTATCACAACGCCGCACAGTGGCGCACCATGCAAGAAAACGCCATGCGTATCGATTTCGACTGGCATAGCGCCGCGCTTTCTTATGTCGATGCTTATGCTGACATTGCCGATCCGCAGGCGGCCAATGCGTTCCGGCGCGCTGTTCGCGCTGTGCCGGTTGCTGCCGCTGCAGCGCTACAGGCCTAGGTTTTGGAGCGCCAGCGCATCGCGGCATTTGCACCGCGTATCTATTGTATCGACCCGATGCTAGTCCAATCCGACGGCTGGGACGACTTGTTGGCACGCATTGCCGCATTGGAGTTTGATCACGTGCTGCTGGGTGGCGCGGCGTTGGCCGATCATTGGTTCGCCGATGCCAATGCCGCCCCCATGACCGGCATCACCGGCCTGGCGCAGCTAGAGCAACTGGCCCATCTGTGCACCGAGCATGGCTTGCGTTTGTTGCTCGATGTGACGCTGGCACATTGGCTCAATGACAGCATGCTACCCACGACAGCGGCGTGCGGCGATGCCTTGCCTGATCCGCGCCAATCGTCTGCCATTGGCCGGATGGCAGTGCTGCATCACCTGCACCAGCCACGCGTTGCCGAACAACTGCTGGCGTTTTGGCATACCCGCCTGGTGATGCTGCTCGACGCCGGTGCGGCCGGATTCTGCTGCCGCGAACCGGCCATGATTACACCGTCCCTGTGGCAAGACCTGATTGCCATGACTAGAGAACAGCGCGCTTGCTGCCATTTCCTGGCATGGACGCCAGGCTGCACCCACCAGCAACTGGATGGTTTGCGCGACTGTGGCTTTGATGCGGTATTTTCCTCGGCTGCCTGGTGGGACTTTCGCGCCCCCTGGTACTTCCGTGAATATGACAAGTTGTCTGCCATTGCATCAGTGCTGGCCTGTCCCGAATATCCGTTTGGCCCGCGCCTGGCGCAATTGCATGGCTGGCAGAACGCTGCCGCACGCCGCCGTGGCGCGTTACGCGCATTGCAATTCGCCGCCGCCAGCGCGCCCGGCTGGGTCATGCCCATGGGCTTCGAGTTTGGATTGCCACAGGTGCTCAGCATTGCTGCCGGGTTGCCGGGCTTGCGCACACCAGCGCAGTTTTCCCAGGCATGCGCAACCGCGCAGCTCGATCTCGCCCCAGAGATTCGGCAAGCCAATCTCAGCATGTTGCAAAACAGCTTGAGCGGGTGCATCAAATTGAACGTGCTCAGCGCTCCCGATGCGCCACTATTGCTGATCGAACGTTGCACCGAGAGTGCCAGTGAGCTACTGGTGGTCAACCCGCAACTCGATCAGTCTGCCAGTTTTGCGCCAGACCACGGCAACTGGCAACAGCGCCTGCGGCAGGGTAGTTGGCCGTCGTTCGAAGCGGTACTCGATAGCGTCGACAGTCGGCCATTATCGGCAGTGCCGGCAGCGGCGGTACAACTGCTGGCGCTGCAAGCACCTGCACGGGTGGTGGGCGATACCAAACGTCCCAAGAAACTGCAAGCAGACAAGCTGCAGGCAAGTCGTATCGCCATCGAACATGTCACCCCCAGTGTTGAACAGGGCCGCTTTGCCGCCAAGCGCACCCAGGGAGAGCATTGCACCTTCAGTGCCGACATCTTTATGGATGGCCACGGGCAACTGGGCGCCGCGGTCTGGCTGCGATCAGCAGACCAAAAACAATGGCAACACTGGCCGATGCAGGCGCTCGGCAACGACCGCTGGCAAGCGACGGTGGCGTTGCCGCGCGTGGGCCGTCATTATTTTCGCATCGAAGCCTGGCACGACCCGGTGCTGACCTTTCGCGACGGTCTGAAAAAGAAGGCTGCTGCTGGCATGCCACTGGCGTTGGAGTTGCGGGAAGGGCAACAGTTGTTGCGTCAACTGTTGCAGCAGGCCCAAGCGCAATTGGCTGATGCTGAGGCCTTGTCGCGCTGTGAGCACTTGCTGCAAGCACTGGCGGACGCCGTCAGCGAGGAGGCGCAACTGGCACTGCTGTGTGCAGACACTACCGTGCATGGCATGGCGCAAGTGACTGGCGCGGCAGGCACGCGCGCTTTTATCAATGTCAGCAGCGACTATCCGGTGGACGTCGAACGTCGCGTCGCCAGCTATGCCAATTGGTACGAATTGTTTCCACGCTCGCAAAGCGGGCGCAGCGATGTGCATGGCACTTTCGACGATGTCATCGCCCGCTTGCCGGCGATCCGGGCAATGGGCTTCGATACGGTTTATCTGCCGCCGATCCACCCCATCGGAGAGCGCAATCGCAAAGGCAAGAACAACAGCCTCATGGCAACCGCCGACGATCCCGGCAGTCCCTATGCCATTGGCAGTAGTGCAGGCGGGCACGATGCGATCCATCCGCAACTGGGCGATTTGCAGGATTTTCAGCGCCTCATTGCAGCGGCGGCGGCACAGGGATTGGCGCTGGCACTCGACTTCGCCATTCAATGTTCGCCCGATCATCCCTGGCTGCAGGAGCATCCCGAATGGTTTGACTGGCGTCCCGACGGCTCGCTACGATATGCCGAGAATCCGCCCAAGCGTTATGAAGATATCGTCAATGTCGACTTCTATGCCGATGAAGCCATTCCGTCTTTATGGCATGCCTTGCGCGACGTGGTGCTGCACTGGATTGCCCAGGGCGTGCTGCTGTTTCGGGTCGACAATCCGCACACCAAGCCATTGCCGTTTTGGGAGTGGTTGATTACTACCATCCGCGATCGCCATCCCGAAGTGATCTTTCTGGCTGAAGCGTTTACGCGCCCCAAGCCAATGTATCGGCTGGCCAAGCTGGGGTTTTCACAATCGTATACGTATTTCACCTGGCGCCACGGCAAACAGGAACTCATCGACTATCTACAGGAATTGACCGCCGCCAGCGATGGTAATGGCGATCGTCCAAGTGATTATTTCCGGCCCCATTTCTTCGTCAATACGCCCGATATCAATCCGTATTTCCTGCAGCGTTCAGGACGCGCCGGATTTCAGATGCGGGCTGCGCTGGCGGCTACCTTGTCTGGGCTGTGGGGCGTCTATAGCGGTTTCGAACTGTGCGAAGCGCGTGCCGTGGAAGGCAAGGAAGAGTATCTCGACTCCGAAAAGTATGAAATCCGTGCCTGGGATTGGCAGCGCCCCGGCAACATCATCGATGACATCACCCGACTTAACCAGTTGCGCGCCGAAAATCCGGCCCTGCAAAGTCATCTCGGTGTGCATTTCCTCGATGCCAGCAATGACAACATTCTGTATTTCGTCAAATCGACCCCGGTGGCGCGCACCGGCACAGAATCCGATACAACGCTGCGCTTTGGCGACAACGTCGTGCTAGTGGCGATCAATCTCGACCCCGGCCAGCGTCAGGAAGCCGATATTGTCTTGCCCTTGCACGGCTTCGGACTGGCCGATACGGCCTCTATCCTGGTCGATGACCTGATCGATGAGCAGCGCTTTACATGGCACGGCGGCAGACAAAGGATCGTCCTGGATCCACGCACACGCCCTTATGCCATCTGGCGCTTGCATATTCACCACGAGGAGCGCTGAGATGGATCTGCCCACCGAAAAGTTGCCGTTACACAAGCTACGCAAGCCGGATCGCACCAGACGACCAGCTTTGCTCAAACCGCACGATCCGGTCAAGCCGGCCAAGCAGCGTGGCGCGCGCAGCGCCTTGCCGTTTACCGACGATCCGCTCTGGTACAAGGATGCCATCATTTACCAGATTCACGTCAAATCCTATTTTGACGGCAACGATGACGGCATTGGCGACTTCATCGGTCTGATGCAAAAGCTCGACTATATCGCCGGACTCGGTGTCAACACCATCTGGCTGCTGCCGTTCTACCCCTCGCCACGACGCGATGACGGTTACGATATCTCCGAGTACAAAAATGTGCACCCCGACTATGGCAACCTCAGCGATGTACGGCGCTTCATCGCCGCCGCCCACGAGCGCGGCCTGCGTATCATCACCGAACTGGTGATCAATCACACCTCCGATCAGCACGCCTGGTTCCAGCGTGCGCGATTGGCGCGGCCAGGCTCGGCGGCACGCAATTTTTACGTGTGGTCGGAGCATGACAAGGCCTATGCCGACACGCGCATCATTTTTGTCGATACCGAAAAATCCAACTGGACCTGGGATCCGGTGGCCAAGGCTTACTTCTGGCATCGCTTTTATTCGCATCAGCCGGATCTCAATTTCGACAATCCGCAAGTCATGAAGGCTGTGCTCAATGTCATGTCATTCTGGCTTGATCTCGGGATTGATGGCCTGCGTTTGGATGCCGTGCCTTACCTGATCGAGCGCGAAGGCACTTCCAACGAAAACCTGCCGGAAACCCATCAAATTCTCAAACGCATCCGCGCCGAACTGGACCGCAAGTATCCCGACCGTATGCTGCTGGCCGAGGCCAATATGTGGCCGGAAGACGTGCAGCAGTATTTCGGCGATGGCGATGAATGCCATATGGCCTTCCATTTTCCGCTGATGCCGCGCATGTATATGGCGCTGGCCAGGCAGGACCGCTTTCCGATCACCGATATCTTGCGCCAGACGCCGGATATCCCGGCGGATTGCCAATGGGCGATTTTCTTGCGCAACCATGACGAGTTGACGCTGGAGATGGTGACCGATGCCGAACGCGATTACCTGTGGGATTTTTACGCACCGGATCGCCGTGCCCGTCTCAATCTGGGCATACGGCGCCGCCTGGCACCGCTGGTCGAACGCGACTGGCGCCGTATCCAGTTGCTCAACAGCTTCCTGCTGTCGATGCCGGGCACGCCGGTGATTTATTACGGCGATGAAATCGGCATGGGCGACAACATTCACCTGGGCGACCGCGATGGTGTGCGCACCCCGATGCATTGGACCCCGGACCGCAATGGCGGCTTCTCTCGGGCAGATCCGGCGCGTCTGGTGTTGCCGCTGTTAATGGACCCGCAATATGGTTACCAGACCATCAATGTCGAGGCGCAAAGCGATGACCGTCATTCCATGCTCAACTGGATGCGTCGCCTGCTGACAGTGCGCAAGCAGCATCAGGCGTTCGGCCGCGGCAGCCTGACCTTGATTTATCCCAGCAATCGCAAGATTCTGGCCTATCTGCGCACCTACAGTGATCCCAAGCAGCAGGGCGCTACCGAAACCGTGCTGTGCGTGGCCAACCTGTCGCAATCGGCGCAAGCGGTGGAGTTGGATCTGTCGCGTTTCGCCGGGCGGATTCCGATCGAGATGATGGGCGGCACGGCGTTCCCACCGATTGGCAAACTCAATTATTTGCTGACGCTGCCACCGTTCGGCTTTTACTGGTTCCTGTTGGCGACCGAAGCCACCATGCCGTCCTGGTATGCCGCCACGCCCGAACCGTTGCCGGAATACGTCACGCTGGTGCTGCGCCACAGTATCGACGAAATCATGGCCGCGCCGGCACGCACCATCCTGGAACGCGAAGTGTTGCCGCATTACCTGCAAAAACGGCGCTGGTACGCTGCCAAGCAACAGCACATCGACCAGGTCGAGATCGTCAGCGCCGCCGCCTTGCCGATGTCACGCAATGTACCGGGCAGCCTGCCGATCCTGATGACCGAACTGGTGGTGCATGCCAACAGCGAAATCCAGCGTTATTTATTGCCGCTCGGTTTCATCCGCGAAGCCGACACAATCTCGGCGTTGCCGCATCAACTGGCCTTGTCGCGGGTGCGCCGCAATCGCCATGTTGGTTTTCTGACCGATGCGTTTGCACTCGATTCCTTCATCATGACGGTGCTCGAGTTGCTGGCCGAGACGGCCCGCATCGACAGCGGGCATGGAAAGTTGCAGTTCGATGCTACGCCCTTGTTTGCCGATGCCTATCAGGCACTGTTGCGCGCGCCCTTGCAATTGCGCCGCATGACGCAGGAGCAATCCAACAGCTCGGTGGTAATCAACGACCACATGGTCATGAAAGTGCTGCGCCAGATTAAGCCCGGCATTCACCCAGAACTAGAAATGGGTCGCTATCTGACCAGCCATGGCTTTGCCAATACGCCCGCCATGCTCGGCGAAGTCACGCGTATCGGCGCCGACGGAACGCCACACGCCTTGATCGTGTTGCAGCGCTACGTCGATAACCAGGGCGACGCCTGGCAATGGACCATGCATACGCTGGAACGCGCCATGCAAGAATCGGATCATCCAGACAGCGCTCAGCGCAGTGGCAACAGCGCCATGGCAGAACTGACCAATTTTGCGCGCATGCTAGGGCAACGTTTGGGCGAAATGCATCGCTTGCTGGCCCAGCCCAGTGACGATCCAGCATTTGCTCCGGAAAGGGTGGATCAGGCAATCCAGCAAGCCTGGGCCGAACAGGCGGTACAGCAACTGCAAGCAGCCTGCGCGGCGTTGCAGCGCAGGAGCGAATGGCGCGACACCGACGAGGCGCGCCTGGCCACTCGCGTGTTGGCGCAGCGCGATGCGTTGATCGAACGGATCGAACAACTGGCAGCAGCGGGGGCGGGCACCAGCACCATGCGTTTGCATGGCGACCTGCATTTGGGCCAGGTATTGATTGCCTCGAATGACGTGTTTTTCATCGACTTCGAAGGAGAACCCGCACGCACTCTCGCGCAGCGCCGTGCTAAAGGTAGCCCGCTACGCGATGTCGCGGGACTGTTGCGCTCATTCGAGTATGCCGCTGCGTTTGCCAACAACATGGGCCCGAACGACCTTGACGACACCGCACAGCAGGCCAAACAACGGGTGTTGCAACAGTTTCCCCCTGCTTGCCAAGAGGCGTTGCTGGCGGGCTACCGCGACGGCAATCCGGATCTGGACCAGCAACTATCGGCCGCAACACAGCGCGATCTGCTTGATCTGTTCACGCTGGAAAAGGCCGCCTATGAAATCTGTTACGAAGCCGACAATCGTCCGGCCTGGCTGCACGTGCCCTTGCACGGCATCAGTGCGCTGTGCCGGCGTCTGCTGCTCATTTCTCAATAGTCCTATTTGATACAGGAGCGACCATGGCATTACCGCAACAAGGGCGCACCAGAACGGCCATGTCGTTGGTGTCGTCAGATGCCGCGCTGGACAGCCGGCCCGATGCCCAACTGGTCAGCGCGTTGCTGCATGGCCAGTTGAGCGATCCCTTCGCGCTGCTGGGACCGCGTTACGATCGTGAAACAACGGCGGCGACACAGGTGCGCATCAGGCTATGTTGTTACCATCCAGGCGCCAGTGCAGTACAGGTGTTTTCGCGTCCGCTCGCGTCCTCGGAGCCGCATGGCGCCTTGCTCGGCAATCTGACCGCACTCGACACCGGCTCGGCGCAGCCGAGCGGCATTTTCTACGGCGTGCTGGAGGTGCCAGCAGCGCTCCTGCAACGGCGTATTCCCTATGTCTTGCACGTCGCCTGGCCGGGCGGTGAGGAAGCCGAAGGAGCCGCCGCGCGTGGCGATCGTGTGCAGATCACGGAAGACCCGTATGCGTTTGGTTTGTTGCTCAGCGACTTCGATTTGCATTTATTTCACGAAGGCCGCCATCGGCAACTGGCGCGCTGTCTGGGGGCGCAAGTGATGCAGATCGACGGCGTCGACGGCGTGCGCTTTGCTGTGTGGGCGCCGAATGCCCGGCGGGTATCGGTCATCGGCGACTTCAACCAATGGGATGGGCGTCGCCATCTCATGCGTTTGCGCCAGAGCGCCGGAGTGTGGGAATTGTTCGTGCCGCGTGTGGCCGATGGTGCCCTCTACAAATACGAGATCGTCGCCGCCGATGGCCGCCTGTTGCCAGCCAAGGCCGATCCGATGGCGCGCGCCACCGAACTGCCGCCAGCGACCGCCTCACGCGTACTCGATGATCGCGCCGGGCACAACGACTGGCGCTGGCGCGATGATGACTGGATGGCCCAGCGTACGGCGCGCCAGTCGCTGCAGGCACCACTGTCGATCTATGAGTTGCATGCGTCGTCCTGGCTGCGCGTGCAAGAACAGCAGGGTCGCAATTTGAGCTGGAACGAACTGGCCGAACGTCTGATTCCCTATGTGACCGGCATGGGCTTTACCCACATCGAATTACTGCCGGTGATGGAACATCCGTTCGGCGGTTCCTGGGGCTATCAGCCCTTGTCGCAATTTGCGCCAAGCGCGCGCTTTGGTGCCGCCGCCGACTTCGCCGGTTTTGTCGACGCCTGCCACCGCGCCGGCCTGGGCGTCATCCTTGATTGGGTGCCGGCACACTTTCCGTCGGACGCGCATGGGCTGGCCCAGTTCGACGGCACTCCCTTGTATGAGCATGGCGATCCGCGCGAAGGCGTTCACCAAGACTGGAATACCCTGATTTACAATCTCGGCCGGCATGAAGTACGCGGCTTTTTGATTGCCAGCGCACTGGAATGGCTGGAACATTTTCATGTTGACGGTTTGCGTGTTGATGCCGTGGCGTCGATGCTCTACCGCGATTACAGCCGCGCGGCTGGACAATGGGTGCCCAACATCCACGGCGGCCGCGAAAATCTGGAAGCGGTGGAATTTTTGCGCGAACTCAATGAAGTGGTGGCCGAGCGTTGTCCGGGCACGCTCATGATCGCCGAAGAATCGACCTCCTGGCCCGGCGTGACAGCACCGGTGGCAGAAGGCGGCCTGGGTTTTTCCTATAAGTGGAATATGGGATGGATGCACGATACGCTGCGCTTCGTTGCGCAGGAAAGCGTGTATCGCCGTTACCACCATCATGACTTCACGTTTGGCATGATCTATGCTTTTTCGGAAGCCTTTGTGCTGCCCATTTCTCATGATGAGGTGGTGCATGGCAAGCGCAGTCTGCTGCAAAAAATGCCGGGCGACGGCTGGCAGCAATTTGCCAATCTGCGCGCTTACCTCGGTTTCATGTGGAGCCATCCCGGCAAGAAACTGCTATTCATGGGCTGCGAATTTGGTCAGCGCAACGAGTTCGATCATGACCAGTCGCCACAATGGGACTTGCTCGACGATCCGCGTCATCGTGCCATCCAGCGTCTGGTGCGCGATCTCAATCGGCTCTATGTAAAATTGCCAGCCTTGCATCGCTATGACACCCGGGCCGAAGGCTTTTCCTGGGTAGTCGGCAACGATAGTGTCAATAGCGTGTTTGCCTATTTCCGCCAGGCCGATGCGCAACAGGATGCGCTGCTGGTGGTGGTCAACATGACGCCGGTACCGCGCCTGGACTATCGCATCGGTGTACCGGCATTGGGCGAGGGCGCGCACTGGCACGAAATTCTCAATACCGATGCTGCCGTGTATGGCGGCAGCGATCTCGGCAACGGCGGCAGCGTGGCGGTGCAGTCGCTGCCTTGGCATGGTCACCCTGGATCCTTGTTGCTGACCTTGCCGCCGTTGTCGACCTTGATTCTGCAAGCAGGAGCCGCATCATGACGCTAGTATCTCCACGCCAATTATTGCCAGGTGTGCCGTATCCACTGGGCGCGCATTTTGACGGTCTGGGTATTAATTTTGCGGTATTTTCCGCGCATGCCAGCAAGATCGAGCTTTGCATTTTTGATGCCACCGGCCGTCGCGAAGTCGAGCGGCTGACCTTGCCCGAGTGTAGCGACGAAGTGTGGCACGGCTATCTGCCCGACACCTCGCCGGGTCTGGTCTACGGCTACCGCGCCTACGGTCCTTATGAGCCGCACAAGGGACATCGATTCAATCCCCACAAATTGCTGCTCGATCCCTATGCGCGCAAACTCCAGGGACAGGTACGCTGGACCGATGCCTTGTTTGGCTATCGCCTGCATTCGCCCAAGGCGGACCTCAGTTTTGACCGCCGCGACAGTGCCGCAGCCATGCCCAAAGGCGTGGTCATCGAAGAAATGCCGGTCGGCGTCAAGTTTCCGCGCCCGCGCGTGCCATGGTCTAAAACCGTCATCTATGAAGCCCATGTGCGTGGCATTTCGATGCAACGTCCCGGCGTGATGACGCATGAACGGGGTACCTTTGCCGCGCTCGGCCATCCCGATTTCATCGCCCATTTGCTGCAACTCGGCGTGACTACGCTGGAATTGATGCCGGTGCATGCCTTCCTGCAAGACAGCTTCCTGCTACAACGCGGCTTGCGCAATTACTGGGGCTACAACACGCTGGGTTTCTTTGCGCCGGAACCGGGATATCTGTCCACGGGCGATCTCAATGAAATCCGCATGGCGGTGCGTCACTTCCATGCTGCCGGCATTGAGGTCATTCTCGATGTGGTCTACAACCACACCTGTTCCGGTAGTGAACTGGGGCCCACGCTGAGTTTGCGCGGGCTCGACAACGCCAGCTATTACCGCCTGATACCGGGGCAGGAGCGTTATTACATCAACGACACCGGTTGTGGCAATACGCTCAATCTGTCGCACCCGCGCGTGATTCAGATGGTGCTCGATTCCTTGCGTTACTGGGCGCAGGCTTTTGACATCGACGGTTTCCGCTTCGACCTGTGCTCGACATTGGGGCGCGAAGCCAACGGCTTCGATCCGGCCAGCGGTTTCTTCGATGCCTTGCTGCAGGATCCTGAACTGTCCCAGCTCAAGTTAATCGCCGAGCCCTGGGATATTGGCCCTGGCGGCTACCAATTGGGCCGGCATCCGGCGCGCTTTGCCGAATGGAACGACAAGTTTCGCGATGGCGTGCGTCACTTCTGGGCCGGCGGCGAAGGCTTGCGCGGTGAATTCGCCGGTCGCATGCTGGGCTCCTCGGACCTGTTTGATCATCACCATCGTAAGCCCTGGTCGTCGATCAATTTCATCGCCTCGCACGATGGCTTCACGTTGCGTGATGTGGTCAGCTATAACGAAAAGCACAATGACGGCAACGGTGAAAACGGCCACGATGGCCATGGCGAAAACTACAGTGTCAACTGGGGTGTGGAAGGACCATCCGACGATCCGCTGATCCAGCAATTGCGCGCCACCGTGCAACGCTCCATGCTGACCTGCGTGATGTTGGCGCAGGGCACACCGATGCTGCTGGGTGGTGACGAATTCCACCGCAGCCAGCGCGGCAACAACAATGCCTATTGCCAGGACAACGCACTGTCCTGGGTCGACTGGGCTGCTGCGCAGTCAGAAGAGGGGCGCGCGCTGAGCCGCTATGTAGGCAGGCTCAGTGCAATCCGGCGCGACTTTTCGGTACTGCAGGGGGATCACTTCCTGCATGGTCGTGGCCAGATATTGCCCGGTCTGGCCGATGTGTCCTGGTTCGATGAGCGGGCCACGCCGATTTCAGTGGAAGACTGGCAAAACCCGGTGGCACGTGCCTTGACGCTGCAATATGCCGGGCCTGCCGAGGCCAGCCGGCTGCCAGCGCTGAGCAACGAGAGTGCCTGCGACATCGTGTTGATGTTTTTTAATGCCGGACATGAGCCGATCACGTTCCAGTTCCCACGCAGTGAGGATGCGCATTATTTGCTGATCGATAGCAATATTGCCGATGGCGGCGCAACTTCTCAGTGCGAATTGCAGACCAGGGTCACCGTCGCCGCCCATAGCGTCCAAGTGTTTGCCAATCGGCCATGCCGGGAGATTTTATGAACAGCTTTGTCGCCATTGATGCCCCGCAGATCAGTTTTCATTATCGCCTGCCGTTTGGCGCCGAATATCTGGGCCAGGAGCGCACCCGTTTCCGTCTGTGGGCACCGCAGGCCAACACCGTAGCGGTCGAACTAGCCGCCGACGGCGATGGCTATCGGTCTGTGCCAATGCAGCCGGAGGGTGACGGCTGGTTCAGCATCGACACCGATTGCGCCGCGCATAGCCAGTATCGTTATGCGCTGATGACGCAGAACGCGGGGCAACTACACGTACCGGATCCGGCGTCGCGGTGCCAGGCTGGTGACGTGCATGCTGACAGCGTCGTCATCGATGCCACCGCATATGCCTGGCAGAACCAGTCCTGGCGTGGCCGCCCCTGGCATGAGACGGTGCTCTACGAATTGCATGTCGGTGCGCTCGGCGGCTTCGCCGGTGTCACCCAGCGCCTGCCGGAACTGGCCGCGCTTGGCATTACCGCAATTGAACTGATGCCGGTGGCAGAGTTTCCGGGCGCCTACAACTGGGGCTACGATGGTGTGCTGCCGTTTGCGCCGGATGCCAGTTACGGTACGCCGGAACAGTTGAAGTTATTGATCGATACCGCGCATGGTCTGGGCATGATGGTTTTCCTCGATGTGGTCTACAACCATTTTGGGCCGGACGGCAACTACCTCAACAGCTATGCCGAGTCCTTTTTTCGGCACGACAGCAGCACTCCCTGGGGGCAGACCATTGATTATCGACGGCCGCAGGTGGCCGACTTCTTTGCCTGCAATGCCTTGTACTGGTTGCAGGAATATCGCTTTGATGGCCTGCGCCTGGATGCTGCGCATGCCATTGGCGAACCGCAATGGTTGAGCACACTGGCACAGCGTGTGCAAGATGCCATCGCCAGCGAAGCAGCGGAGTTGGGCGGTGGTCGTCGTCATGTACACCTGGTGCTGGAACACGATGGCAATGCGGCGTCCCTGCTCGATGGCGGCGCTGGCAACACAGGCCGGTATGCGGCGCAGTGGAACGATGATGGTCATCATGTATTGCACGTGCTACTGACCGGAGAACAGGGCGGCTATTACGCCGACTATGCCGAACAGCCGGCGCAAAAGCTGGCGCGCTGTTTGCAAGAAGGCTTCATCTATCAGGGCCAGGCATCGCCTTATCGTGACTATGTGGCACGCGGCGAACCGAGCGCGGCTTTGCCACCGACGGCATTTGTACTGTTCCTGCAAAACCACGATCAGATCGGCAACCGCGGGCGCGGTGAACGGCTCACGCAACTGGCCGCACCGGCGGCTCTGCAGGCAGCGCTGGCGCTGGTGTTGCTATCGCCGCAGATACCCATGTTATTCATGGGCGAAGAGTATGGCGCGCAGCAGCCGTTCTATTACTTCACCAGTCATGCCGATCCAGCCTTGGCCGAAGCCGTACGCAGCGGCCGTCGCAAGGAGTTTGCGCGTTTCCCGGAATTCGCCGATGACGCGATGCTGGCCAGCTTGCCGGACCCCAACAGCTTCGCCACCTTCATGGCATCGATTCCGGAGCCGGTCGACACTCATTCCTTGCCAAGCGCGCAGCAATGGCTGGCGTACTGCTACAAGCTGCTGCAAATCCGGCGTCTGGCGATTTCGCCCTACCTCAACGGTGCTGTCGCGCTCGGTGCCGAGGCCATCGGCGCGGCGGCGGTGCATGCGCGCTGGCATCTCAACAATGGCAAGGTGCTGGCAATCGTGCTCAATCTGGCGGCCACGGCGGTGCCATTGGCACTGGAGCAACTGGCCGCACCGCTGGCGGGCGCTGATGTGTTGTTTGATAGCGGTGGCGTGCTCAAGACGCTGGCCGATGGTGAACTGGCGCAGCATGCGATTCTGGTTCTGTGCACGGAGGCAGCATGACAAGGTTATCTGCATCGACCACCTCAGTGCCGATGAGCGACTACGATCAGGCGGTGCAGGCGCTGGCAGCCCTGGCCGGTATCGCGGTCAATTGGATCGATGCCTATCAGCAGCCGCAGGTGGTGAGCGCCGCGTCGCTGCGCACTATCCTGGCAAGTCTGGGATTGCCTTGCGATAGTCTGCGCCAGACTCAGGACAGCATGGCACAGTTGCAGACGCTGCAACAACCGGCTGCGCTGGCACCGCTGATGACTGCCGAGAGTGGCCAGCCGCTGGCCTTGCCGATGGGCGGCCATTGGCATGGACGGTCTGCGGTGATCACACTGGAATCGGGGCGCACGCTGCATTGCCAGGTGTCGACGTCACTTGATCAGGAACCGTTCATCAATGCCCCCGAGGAAATCGGCTATCACCGGCTCCAGATGGGCGACGTCGAGGTGACTCTGGCGGTGGCGCCGGCGCGCTGCTATGGCGTGCGCGACGCGCTCGCAGCCAGCGTCGGCGACAGCCAGCGCAGCAACGCCTGGGGCCTGGCGGCGCAACTATACGGCTTGCGCAGTGATGGTGACGCCGGGATTGGCCACTTCGGCAGCCTGGCGGAACTGGCCGAGGCGGCCGCGGGCGAAGCAGCGGATGCATTGGCGATGTCGCCGGTGCACGCGCTGTTCAGTGCCGACCCTGGTCGTTGCAGCCCGTACTCGCCGTCGAGCCGCTTGTTTCACAATGTCTTGCATATCGATCCCAATGCGTTACTAGGGCCGGCGGCGGTGCAACAAGTCCTCGCGGATGCTGGCGCCGAGGTGACCGCGCGCCATCAGCGGTTGCAACAGGCCAGTCAGATTCCATGGCCGGAGGCCGGTGCGCACCGATTGCTGCTGTTGCGTCACCTGTATGCCAAATACCGTCAGCAGGAGCGACCCACCGCTGAACTGGCGGCGTTTCGCCGCCAAGGTGGACAGGCGCTGCACGACCACGCCGTGTTCGAAGCATTGCATCATCATTTGCGTAGCAGCGACGCTACCATTGCCAGTGACTGGCGCCAATGGCCGCAGCAGTGGCAGCAACCGCAAGCGGCAACGGTGCGTGCCTTCGCCGCTGACGAATCGGCGCAGGTCGATTTCCATATTTTCTTGCAATGGCAGGCGGCGCGTGGCTTGCAGTTGGCGCAACAACGTGCCTGTGCGGGCGGCATGGCGATTGGCTTGATTGCTGATCTGGCAGTGGGGGCAGATAACGGCGGCAGCCAGACCTGGAGCCACCGCAGTGAAATGATTACCGGATTATCGGTGGGTGCGCCACCGGACCAGCTCAACGCCCGCGGGCAAAATTGGGGTATTGGCGCTTTTTCGCCGCTGGCCAT
Source organism: Duganella sp. (assembly GCA_026225475.1). Lineage (GTDB taxonomy): Bacteria > Pseudomonadota > Gammaproteobacteria > Burkholderiales > Burkholderiaceae_D > Herbaspirillum. Next base: position 14,883 of record JAMFSU010000101.1, on the reverse strand, counting down.
GCGCGCCGAGGGATATCGATCGTATATTGCCATGCTGCGTGCCGCCTTCGCCCATGCTGGCGGCGTGCGCATAGACCATGTGATGGGCTTGACACGTCTATGGCTCACACCGGAAGGAGCGGATGCCAAACATGGCGCCTATCTGCGTTATCCGGCGCGCGACTTGTTGCGGCTGGTGGCGCTGGAGTCGTGGCGGCATCGGGCGATTGTGATCGGCGAAGACCTCGGGACGGTGCCGCCAGGTTTCGACGGTGCCCTGAAACAAACCGGCTTGCTTGGTATCGGTGTGCTGCTGTTTCAGCGCCAATCACAAGCCGGGCTGGCAGCGGCACCGTTCCTGGCACCGGCCCAATGGTCGCCGGATGCCATCGCCACTACCTCAACCCATGACTTGCCGCCGCTGGCGGGCTGGTGGAAAGGCTGCGATATCGATTGGCGCAGCCGGCTTGATCTGCTGCCGCCTGGCGTGAGCGAGGCACAGACGCACAGCGAACGGCAACTGGACCGTAGCCTGATGTGGCAAGCACTGCTGGAGGCCGCTTGTGTCAGCGGTGCTGTGCCGGGTGCAGATGCGCCGCAGGCAGTCATCGATGGCGCTGCCGCCTTTGTCGCAGCAACGCCGGCACCATTGACGCTGTTGCCGCTGGAAGATTTGTTGGGACTGGAGCAGCAGCCGAATCTACCCGGCACCGTCGCAGATCACCCCAACTGGCAACGTCGCGTACCAGTGGCCAGCAGCGATCTGCTGAGTCAGACCGATTGCCGTCGCCGCCTGCGTTTGTTGCAGCATGGCCGATTACAGGGGGCGGCGCTGAGCCGTGCCGGAAAGATTGCACCATGACGATCCGTTCAGCGCGACCGCACAGCACCTTGCGGCTGCAATTGCATCGCGGTTTCGGCTTTGCCGAGGCCTTGGCCCAATGCGATTATTTCGCGGCACTCGGCGTCAGTCATATTTACGCCTCGCCGATTTTCAGTGCCAGAAGCGGATCGACCCATGGTTATGACGTGGTCGATCCGCAGCAAGTCAATCCTGAGCTAGGTGGCGAGCCCGGCTTGCGCGCTCTGGTACAGGGCTTGCATCAACGTGGCATGGGCTTGATCCTCGATATCGTGCCGAACCATATGGCCATCGGCAGTCAGAATCCCTGGTGGTGCGATGTCTTGCTATGGGGCGAGCAGAGTGCTTACGCCAACTGGTTCGATATTGCATGGCAGGGGCCCGATACCGCCCTGCATGGCAAGGTATTGCTGCCGATATTGGGTGATTCCTACGGTGTACTGCTCAGCGCTGGCGCCTTTACACTGGACTTCGATGGCCGCAGCGGACGCTTTAGTATTACCTATGGCGATCAGCATTTGCCGCTGGCGCCGCAGGCCTATGCCGCGCTCCTGGCGCACAGCGATGCGCCGTGTCTGGATGAGGCGCGCGCGATCTTTGCAGCATTGGCGCATGGCGATAAGCCAGCGTTGCAACAGCAGGCGCAACGCGGTTGGCAATTATTGCAGGTGGCCGCAGCACAAGACGCCGGCGCGACTGCCATCGCGGCATTGCTGCAGCAGCTTGTCACGGCGCCGGGCGCGGCCATGCATGCATTGCTGGAATGCCAGCACTACCGCCTGTGCGATTGGCGCAATGCCGGCGATGAAATCAACTGGCGGCGGTTTTTTGAAATCGGCGACCTGATCGGCATGCGGGTGGAACGCGAGGACGTCTTCGAGGCGACACACAGTGGTTTGTTCCGGCTGGTCGAGCAAGGGCTGGTGGACGGTGTGCGCATCGATCATATCGATGGCCTGGCCGACCCGCGCGCCTATGCGCGGCAACTGCGCACCCGGCTGCAATCGCTGCGCGCGGCCTGGACGCCGCAGCCGGTGTACATCATTGCTGAAAAAATCCTGGCAACCGATGAACAGCTACCGGTTGATTGGGGGCTTGACGGCACCAGTGGCTATGACTTCATGGACCAGGTCGGGGCCTGGTTGCACGAGGGACACGGCAGCGTCGCACTTGATGCCATCTGGTATCGCAGTTGCGCCGATAGCGATGTCGACGCCAGGCTTTTCCGACCATTGGTAAGTAACACGCGGCGGCGCTTGCTGGAGCAGAATTTTGCCAGTGAGTTGCAGGCCTTGTGCCAGACCTTGCATACCCTGGCACGCAGTGAACCGGCCACGCGCGACTTGTCGCTGCACTCAATCCACCGCTGTGTGCTGGAACTGCTGGTCAGTTTTCCGGTGTACCGTAGTTATGCCGACGCCGATGGCTGTTGCCCCTACGATGCCCACCTGATCCGCACCACCGCAACGCAGGTAAGTGAGCGCTTGCGTGCGCTCGACCGGCCAAGCTTGCTGGCCGTGGTGGCCTGGCTTAGCGGCGCAGCGTCGGCCGCCTCACCTGCGACGAAGCAACTGCGCTGGCGTGCGCGCACGCGCTGGCAGCAACTGACGCCGCCGTTGACGGCCAAGTCGACCGAGGATACGGCGTTTTACCGCTATGGCCGTCTGCTCTCGCGCAACGAGGTCGGTTCGATGCCAGCGCAACTGGCTTTGTCCAGCGATCACTTGCACCGATATGCGGCACAACGCCACTATCATTTTCCGGACGCAATGTTGAGCACCGCCACGCATGATCATAAGCGGGGCGAGGATGCGCGGGCGCGACTGGCGGTGCTCAGCGAAGTGCCGCAACAATGGGGGCAGGCGCTGCGGCAGTGGCAGCAGATCAATCAGGCCGCACGGGCACAAGCGCCTATCGATGCAGTCGACGAGCTGATGCTGTATCAAAGCCTGATTGGCGTGTGGCCATTGGCGCGGCTTGATCTGCGTGACGTGCGGCAACGACTATCGGCCTGGCAGCAGAAGGCCTTGCGCGAAGCCAAGCGGCGCTCCGACTGGAATGCGCCCGATCTGGCTTACGAAGCGGTGTGTGATGCGTTTTTGATGCAGATCTTGCGGGATGCGCCAGACAATGACTTCCTCCCGGCCTTGCAACAGTTTCTGGACCAAATTGCCGCTGCCGGTGCGCTCAATGGCCTTAGCCAGACCATGCTACGCCTGACCATGCCGGGGGTGCCGGATTTGTATCAGGGGTGTGAATTCTGGGATTTCAGCCTGGTCGATCCCGACAACCGGCGCGCGGTTGATTATGCCGCGCGACAAGCCATGATGCAGCACGGCCAGCGCCAGCCGTTGACGCTGGACGATTGGCGCAGCGGTGGTTGTAAACAACAGTTGATCCAGATGCTGCTGCATTTCCGGCGCAGCCATTCGGACTTGTTCAACAAGGGCCATTATGTGCCGCTGACCGTGCAGGGCAGCCTGGCCAGCAAGCTCATTGCGTTTGCGCGCAGCGTTGACACGTGCACCGTGGTGGTGGTCTGTAGCCGCCATAGCGCGGGCGAAATCAATGCGGAAGATGATTTGCCGCTGATCGAAGCGTCCCGCTGGGGCGACACCCGTGTGCTGTTGCCAACGCATTCAGGCAAGCAATGGCAAAGCATTCTGAGTGGCGCGCAAGGGGCGCTCACGGTGATTGCCGATGGCCCGTGGGCATTACCGGTGGCAGCGGTGTTGCGTGGCTTTCCAGTCGATTTGTTGGTGCTGTCCAGGTAGTGTGCTAGCGCCATTCATGGCCAAGGCATGGGCACACTGTCACGATACTGCGCTGCGCCTGGGCGGCTCGCGTCGCCGCCGCTGTGCAGGCGGGCACCCACCAATAACAACAGTTCGCGTTCGCTGGCGATGAAGTCGGATGCGCTCAACGGCTGGGCATTGTTAGGCCAGTTGTCTGCCGCCCAGCGTCGCAGGTCGTTGTAGCGCTGCAGCAGTTCCTTGGCAAAATCATGCCGTGCTTGTGGTTCATTGGGATAAATCACTGGGGCGGTGGTCAAGTCATTCATGGTCGAAGTTCTCCTCACAAGCGAATAGTAGTGCAGACATGGATCAGGCAAGTAGTCAGGTTTATTTCCCCGTCATCGATATCATTGCTTCCTTGACTTTGGCGAGACCGAAATGCCAGATCTGTTCCAGTTTGATATGCGGCATCAGCGGTAATTCGTCCGGATCGATCCAGACATTGAGAATGGCCGGGCCGGGTGTGGCTAGCCAGTTGGGCAAGACGTCGTCGAGTTGCGCTACGGTTTTCGCTTCATAGCCTTGCGCACCACAGGCACGCGCGAACTGGGCGAAATCCAGGTTGGGAAACTCGGCCCCAGCGAAGGCCGGCATGCCCGCCTGTTCCATTTCCAGATGCACCAGCCCCCACTCGCGGTTATTGAACACTACCACCTTGACCGGCAGACGGTGCTCGACGGCGGTCATGAATTCACCGAGCAGCATGGTAAAGCCGCCATCGCCAGCAGCCACGATAACTTGACGCTGACGTGCCAACGCCTGGATGCCATTGGCCTGGCCCAGCGCAGTACCGACTGCGGCGTTATTGAACGAGGCCAGCAGGCGTTGCTGGCCGGACTGGCGCAGCCAATTGCCACACCATAGGGTGACGACCCCGGTATCGATCACAAATACGGCATCGTCGGCAGCGCAGTCGCTCAGCCGACGCGCCAGATATTGCGGCTTGATAGCCTTACCGGGCTTGCCCGGCAGCGCTGGCACGGGCTGTTTGGCACGCTGGTCCAACGTATCGTTCCATTTGTGCCGATGGGCGTTGACCTTGCGCAGAAAGCTGTCGTCGTTATTGCCGTGCACCTGTTGCAGCAATTGTTGTACCGCCGGTCCGACCGAACCAGTGATGCCCAGCGCGACGGGAGTGCGGCGACCAAGCACAAAGCCACGCTCATCGATCTGAATGATGGGCGTGGCCGTCGGCAAGAACTCGGAATAGGGGTAGTCGGTACCCAGCATCAGCACCAGTTGGGCCTCCTGCAAGGCATCAGTGCCGGGAGCACCGCCAATGAGACCGACCCCACCGATCCACAATGGATGGTCATAGGGCAACATATCCTTGGCGCGAAACGTGTGCAAGATCGGCGCGCGCAGCTTGTCGGCCAGTACGGCAATCTGATCAATGGCTGAGCGCGCACCCTGACCAACGAAGATGGCCACGGAGCTGGCCTGGTTGATCATCTGCACGGCTTGCATCAGATCGCTGGCGTCTGGTGCTACCTCCGGACGCGGGCGCAACGCGTTGAACGTTGCCGGTAGTGGCACCTCAGGCAGTTTGGCACCGATGATGTCGGCCGGAATGCAGAGATGGGCGACACCACGTTGATAATATGCCTGGGCGATGGCCTGATGCACGACATGGACTGCCTGCCCGGCATCGACGATGGTTTGGGTATAAACGGCAACATCGCGGAACAACAGGTCAGGGGTGTTTTCCTGCAAATAATCAATGCCGCGCTGGCTGGCTGGGACACCGCCGGAAATCGCCAGCACGGGTGCATGATCCTTGCGTGCTTCGTACAAGCCGGCAACCAGATGGTTGGCGCCTGGCCCGGTAGTGCCACAGCACACCGCCAGGCGGCCGCTCAACTTGGCTTGGCCGGCCGCAGCCAGTGCCGCGCCTTCTTCGTGCCGTACGCCGATCCATTCAATGCGGCGGTCACGCCGGATCGCATCGGTGAAGGGATTGAGCGCATCGCCGACCACCCCGAAGATCTGCCGCACGCCGAGTTGGTACAGCGTTTCTACGAGCATTTCGGCGACGGTGCTGGACATGAGGACTCCTGATGGCAATAGGGCAGAAGGAAAGAACGCGGTGTCACCAACAAGATGCAAAGAGTATTTACTTCAGCTTAGCTCGCGCCGGTCTGTGTTTGTATCAGCGGTGGCAGTAAGTCGCTGTAGGACTTTACCGTGCTGTCGTGACGCAGCGACGGTGCTCCTGAATTCTTACAGCGGTCTACGCCAGTGTCCGATGCCCAGCGGTGTGGTGGATTGTTATAGTGGAGCCCATGTCTTCGCTGAAGATGCTCCTTACGCCTCTTTTAAATCGTTTCACATTTTCAGGGAACACCATCATGCCCATTTCCATCATTCCTTCGCAACTTACTTTGGGCCGTTCGGCACGCCCGTTCAATGGTATTCGCACCGCCTTATTGCTCACCTTGCTCGGGGTGATGGGCTTGGTTCTGGTCATGAGCCAAGCCTATGCTGAATCAATACCGGGCCCGGACAAGAGTTTTCTCAACAGCGCCGCGGAAGCAGGCAATGCCGAACTCAAGGCCAGCAAATTGGCACTGGAAAAGAGCAATAACCCGGACGTCAAGACGTTTGCCAGTTTGATGGTCGATGAACACACTACCTTGCGTGATGATCTCAAAAAGCTGGCGGCATCCAAGGATGTGTCCGTGCCGGACGATGCCAGCATGACCCAACGTGCAAAAATTGCCGTGCTTGAAAAATTGCATGGGACCATGTTTGACAAACAATATGTCGGCATGATCGGTGTGAGTGCACACAAGGATGCGGTCAAGCTGTTCAGCAAGGCCGCTACCGATGCCAAGGATCCGGACGTCAAGGACTTCGCTGTCAAGTCCTTGCCCAGTCTGCAACATCATCTGGCATTGGCGCAATCGCTCAAGGCCAAGCTGGATGATCAAAAATAAGTCAGGCGTTCCTCATGGATGCCTCATTGCGCATCAATGAGGCAGTTGCCATCCTGTCGGGGCAAATGAAAATGAAGCCGATATCACCTGACGTGTTGCAACACGTGCCCTGTGTATTGAAGCTGGCCAAACACAAGTTTGCCTGTTATGTCGAACGCTATGTCGGGCGCGTGCCGCTGCTCGATTTGCCAGCCGATGCAGTCAAGATTTGTTCCCGGCGCAAAAAAGCATGGCGTACGGCATTGGCAATGGCGCGCGCTTGCAGAAAATTGCAGAGGCGCGGATAAGACTGGCCGGTGTGGTCTGCGTTATTGGCTCACTAGTCCAACACTTCTTCCAACACCAGCTCAAAGCAGATCAGTACCGGATTCTGGCCGCGTGCCAGCAGTCCTTGGTAGACCTTGCCTTGGGGATCAATCAGGGCGATGTCGAGCACTGCACGCCAGCCATCGCCGGTTTCGTCGACGCGACCAGCGCGTATCAGAATTTCAGTGGCGAGGTCGTCGACCACATGTCCATCTGCAAACACAGCACCCACAATACTGCCAACGCTGCCACGCACGATGGCATGCCGCAACTGGTGTTGGCGGCAGATTTCTTCAATCGCCTTATGCAGATCCTGGTTGGGACGAATCCGTGCCAGCACGGTACGGGCCGTCCCTGGTATCGGCGCCGACTTGCCTGCCTCGCCTGCGAGTGCGACCGGATGAAACAGGGTGAAATTGGTTTCTGGATCAAAGCGCGTTTCCATGCCAGCATGGCTTAAACCATAAACCTGCGCCTGTACTGGCGCACTCAGTATGGTTTGCTCGCACAACAAATGACCGCCGCACAAGGTACCAGCCGCGTCGCGCCAGATCGCATGGCAATGTACGAAGGGCAAGCCGTCGCGCCGACCGACAGTGGCGCAGGCAAATTCGATCTGGGCGTGCGCAGCCATCTGTGGCGCGCTATAGAAAGCAGCATGTTGATTGTCAGGCGACAGTGCCGGCATCAGATAGTGCAGCGGCGTCACCTGCAATTGTTCAATCCTCACCGTGGCACCTTCGATTCCTGCGGCGGCTAATGCCGTGCAGATAGCGTCGCGCAAGTTGCTGCCGGCCGTCAGCGTGATATTCGCTTGCCTGCCCGCACCGGCCAAACTGATCAGCCGCAGCGGATCGGGCGGGCCGGGATGACGTGCTTGCGGGCGTGGTTGATGCGGAGTTGACGTGCTACTCGGTTGTTGTTGTGCAGGCATGTTGTCTCCTGGCCGGGCGATGTGTGCTCTCGGTTTTGCGTTGGGGGAGTTGCTGGTTTGGCTCCATGGTAGCGTGCTTCGTCATTGTTTGCCTGAGTAGGCAGCGGCTCGCATTTGCCATGCGTCTTGGGGCCATTTTTTGCATGGATTGACCGCCAATGTCACGCAGCAGTAATACTTCAATGCAACAATCTGCGGCGTTCAATAAGAATTACATCAAGCCCATTCCGGATTCTCTGTCGAAACAGGGAGCCGCCTGCCGCCCGCCCTCAGGAAGAAGAACATGACTATCCGTTTGCGCATTACCCTGCTTGTCATACTGACCTTCATTGCGATTTCCGCCATCGGCGGTTATGCGGTGCTGCAATCGCGTGACAGCGCCGTCGAAGTCCGTTCCGTCACAGAAGGTGTGGTGCCGAGCGTGCTGGCATCCTCCGATCTGGTCGGCCAGCTCAAGGATGTGCAATTGGCGGCGATGGTCATGGTCAGTGAGACCGACCCACAATTGGTCGGTCAGGAAAACGACAAGCTGGCCGCCAAGAAAGCAGCGCTGGAACAGGCGCTGGTATTCCAGGCTGGGCAGGCTGCCAGTCGGGCGCAAAAAGGCTTGGTCGAACAGGCCAAGGAAAGCCTGGATAACTACTTCGGCGCGATCGATAACACCGCAAAATTCAAACTGGCTGGCAAGGAATCACTGGCGCAAGCCTCGTTTTTCGGCGGCGTAGTGCAGTATCAAGCCGAACTGGAAGGTGTGGTCGAAACACTGCGCGTGGAGAAGAATCGCAGCAAGGATATGGCGATTGCCGCACTGAACCAAAATCTGTCGACCACGACCACGACGATCTCTGCTGTGACGGCAGTGGCAGTCATCTTGCTGACGGTGATTGGTTACCTGTTGTATCGCCAGATCACCGGCCCGATCAGCCGCATGCAATTGATGATGACCGAAATCGCCGTCAATCAGGATTTCACGCGCCGTCTGCCGGTTGATCGCATGGATGAAGTCGGCCATTCCATCGTCGCCTTCAATGGCATGGTGGAAAAGATCGAGGCAGCGTCAGCGCAGGTACGCCAAAAGACCGCCGACATGCAGGCGATGCTGCAAAATATCCCACAAGGTATTCTCACTGTGGTCGATGGCAACACCATCCATCCGGAATACTCGGCCTTCCTGGAAACCGTGTTCGAAACCAAAAATATCGCCGGCCGTCATTTGATGGACCTGGTATTTGCCGATACCGCACTGGGGGCCGATACCTTGTCGCAGATCGAAGCTATCGGCGGCGCTTGCATCGGCGAAGATGTGATGAATTTCGAATTCAACGAACACTTGATGGTCGGCGAAGTCGAGAAGAAGATGGCCGATGGCCGCGTCAAGATCCTCGACCTGAGCTGGTCGCCGATCACTGACGATGCTGATATGGTGATTCGCCTGATGCTGTGCGTGCGTGATGTGACCGAATTGCGTCAACTGGCAGCCGAAGCCAACGAACAAAAGAACGAGCTGGAAATGATCGGTGAAATCCTGGCCGTCAGTACCGCCAAGTTCCAGGAATTCATCAGCAGTGCGCGCTTGTTCCTTGATGAGAACGAACAGATCGTGCACCAAAATCCGGAAGTCACAGCGTTCGCCATCGCCAAGCTGTTCCGCAACATGCATACCATCAAGGGCAATGGCCGCACTTACGGTCTGCTGCATCTGAGCAATGTGGTGCATGGCGTTGAACAGCACTACGACGATCTGCGCCATCCGGATACCGGCGCGATTTGGGATCAGCAATATCTGTTGCAAGACCTGGCGCGTGTACGTGTGGCCATTGACCGCTATGCGCGCATCAACGAAGTCACCCTGGGCCGCAATGCGCCGGTGACACAAGTGCAAGAAACCGAACGTCACATCTTGACGATCGATCGCAAACATATTCAGGAAAGCCTGCATCGCCTGGAGTCGGTCAATATCAGTAACCTGCATGATTTGCTGGCCGTCCGTAATGCTGTGCGCCATACCTTGCGCTTGCTGGGCACTGAAACCGTGGCCGAAATTCTGGGCAGCGTGACCGAATCACTGCCGGCCTTGGCCGCCGATCTGGGCAAGCCGGCGCCGCAAGTCGAAATCGACGACAACGGCTATGTCATTCACTCGCATTCGTCGTCAATGTTACGCAATGTGTTTATGCATTTGATCCGCAACGCCGTCGATCATGGCCTGGAAAGCGAGCAGGAGCGTATGGCGCAAGGCAAGGCAGCAGTGGGGACGATCCGTCTGCAACTTGGCGTCATGGACAATATGTTGCATCTGGCCCTGTCCGATGATGGCCGTGGCCTGGCGCTGCATCGCATCCGCCAGACTGCCATCGACAAACAGATGATCGGTGCCGATCAAGTGCTCAGCGATGCCCAACTGGCACAACTGATCATGCAACCTGGTTTCTCGACCCGCAGCGAAGTCACCGATGTATCGGGACGGGGTGTTGGCATGGATGCGGTGCTCGACTTTGTGACGCGCGAACATGGTCGTATCGACATTCAATTCCTCGATCAAGCTGAAGGTGCGCCGTTCCGCGCGTTCCTGATCAACGTGCAGTTGCCGGAAAACATTGCCGTTGAAGTCGATGGTATCGATGTCGCCTATCCGGTTCCGGCGCAGGATTTTGCACAGGCGGCGGCACTGAGTCTGGTGCCGTCATTGGATGCTGGTTTGAATAATGATCCGCAAGTTGCCTGAGTTTGTCGTAAGGAAGATGTGAGCATGATGGGAAATCCGATGTGGTCTTTGTTATTGAGTGCACTGGCCGGCGCGGTCGTCGTTGGACTGCCGCTAGGCTGGCAATTGTGGCGTCAGCGGATGCGTCTGCGCGGCATGGTGGAGCGTGATCAGGTGGAGCAGGTCAAGCACAGCGTGCAACTGGTGCTGGAAGAGCAGCAACAGCATTTCATGGAACATCAGCTGGAGTTGGAACAGCAGCGTCACGACAACGATCAGCGCTTGCTGCATGCGCAACGCGAAAGCGAGCAACTGGTGTCGCAACTGAGTTCGCAAAATGCTGCCAGCATTTCCCGTGTGCTGGAAAACTGCGATGCCTCACAGGAAACCATCAGCAATCTGCTGGGCCTGATGCGCACCTTCGAGCGTTGGCACGACGACATGAGTGTGCTGATCCAGCACAATCGCGAAATGCACCGCAAGAATGATGAATTTGCCCTGATCGTCAATCAGGTCATCATCGTTGCGCTCAATGCCTCCATCGAGGCCGCCCGCGCCGGTGCGCATGGGCGCGGTTTTGCCGTGGTGGCGTCAGAAGTGCGCGATCTGGCACAGCGCGCCGAGAAGCTGTCCAAGAGTTACCGTAGCAATCTGTACCAGAATGATTTGATTACCACCACCACGTTCCAGGATTTACAGGCAGGTGGCAAGATGATCGTCGGCGCTATCATCGGTCTGGATTTGATCAACAAGAAGACCAAAGACGCGCTCGCAGCGTGAGGCGGACAATCCTATGTTGAGTCAATCCGCCAAAGATGGTTTCGATATATTGTTGATGCAGTCGCTCAAAAGCGGTCTGGCGCCCTCCGACAGTAGTGCAGAAGTGGCACTGTTGCCGCCCGAGCAGGTCGGCGTCATTGAGGACAGCCAGATCGTGGTGTTGACGGTATCGTCTTATCTGTTTCGCCTGATGGTGATGTTTTATTTCACGCCGAATACCGCAACGCGCGCCCATTTCGCCCGGATCAATCATATCGAAGTTGATGAGATGAGTGAGCAGACGTTCATGGATGCGATCGCTGAGAGTGGCAATCTGTGTTGCGGCATTCTCAATCGCGACCTTGGCAATTTCTTTCCGCATATCGGCATGTCGACACCGAATGTGATCGACCGCCAGTGCGCTGCGTATCTGCAAAAGCTCAATGGTCAGCATGTGCAGCATTTCGCGGTCGATATCGAGGGCGCGCCACGCTTTTATGCAGGTTTATGCGTGTCGGCCTACGCCGATATTGATTTCGAAGTTGTGGCTGATGCGCTGGGCAGCGATACCGGCGAGCTGGAACTGTTTTGAATTGTTGTTCCGATTCCCTTACTTAAAGAAAATCTCATGGCACAAATTCTGGTTGTGGATGATTCAAGTACCGTGCGCGCCGAAGTTGGCGATTTCCTCAAAAAAAACGGCCTCGATGTGGCGTTGGCGGTCGATGGCCGTGATGGCTTGACCAAACTCAAGAGCGATTCGTCGATCAAGCTGGTGGTCTCCGACGTTAACATGCCGAACATGGACGGCCTGACCATGGCCGAAAAAATTCGCAGCGAGTTGGGCAATGCCAACGTCAACATCATCATGCTGACGACGGAAAATTCGCCGATCATGAAAGAGCGCGGCAAGGCGGCCGGTATCAAGGGCTGGATTGTCAAGCCATTCAAGGGCGATGCGGTGCTGGCGACGTTCAAGAAGCTGGTCGGCGTCTGAGCCGAGGCAGCAGCAATCACACTCTCGCGCTCAGCCGTTCTATGTGCTGACGATGTTGCGGATACGCGGCCAGCAGTGCCGCCGTATCGGCCAACTCAAACTCGCTGAATTCAAATCCCGGCGCTACCGTGCAGCCAACCAGGGCATAGGTGGCAGGATCAGCACACTCGGCAGCGAACCAGCAGCCAGCGGCGACCATTGCCTGGAATTGCGCCCCCGCATGCGCGAGTCCATTGCCCAGCAAGATAGTGTGCAAGCTGCCATCGGCATGCAATACATGCACCTGCAATGGGGCGCCTGCATAGAAATGCCACACTTCATCTGATTTAATCCGGTGCCAGGCCGAATGGGCGCCATCGCACAGCAGGTAATAAATGGCGGTGGCAGCGCTACGCACCTGGCCGTCGCTGTTGCGGGTGACCTGCGCCGTGCTGCGCAAGGTTTCCCGGTACCAGCCGCCCTCGGGATGCGGCAGTAGTTGCAACTGGGCAATTAACTCTTGTGAGTCTGAAACCGGGCTATCTATGCGCATGCTTTCTTTGGGGGTAAATAATAGGTAATCAACGCCGGAAACCTCGCTCTTATTGCCGCATCTGCGCATGTTTCCCTGTGGCAATATTGTATCCAATGGATAATGACGGTTAACCAATTGCCATCGTTGGTTAGCTGTGTGGGTGTTCCCGACAGTGACGCATTGAGGTAGTGGCAATAGGCTTTATTATCGCGATATGTTTGTGATTTTCTGGTAATTTATTTGCATGTGTTAAGAAAAAACACTAATATTTCCAAAATTACAACATTAAAATAAATCAAGATAATTGGCGCCTCCGAATCACCCGGCCATCTTCAGAATGTACTGAATAATGAACAGCTTGAAAAAGATCGACATTGAAGACCTTGAACTAGGCATGTACTTTTGCGGCTTCGAAGCATCCTGGTTGGATCACCCGTTCTGGAAAAACAAATTCCTGATCAAGGATCGTACGGTCTTGCAGCAAGCCCGCAGTAGCGGCATCGCACAGTGCTGGATCGATATCGACAAGGGCCACGATGTTGCAGAAAAGATCGTTGCGGTCGCCGCTGAGCCGGTGATGTCGGTGCCGGTGCCGGTGCTGGCGTCGGAGGTCGAAGCAGACCCGTTTTTCGAAGAGATCGAGCAAGCCCGCTTGCTGTGCGAGAGTGCCAAAGATGCCACGGTGGCTATGTTCAATGAGGCGCGGTTGGGCAAAGTGATCGACATCCGGTGCTGTGCCACGGTGGTCGACCAGATCACAGCATCGCTGATGCATAACAGCAGTGCGCTCATCAGCGTGGTGCGGTTGAAGATCACGGATGACTATACCTATATGCATTCAGTGGCGGTATGCACGCTGATGGTGGCGCTAGGCCGCACACTGGGCATGGATGAAATCGCCTGCAAGGAAGCCGGCCTGGCAGGCTTGCTGCATGACATTGGCAAGGCATTTATTCCGTTGAGCATCCTGCACAAGCCCAGCAGTCTGAGCGCGACCGAATATGAAATCATTCAGCGCCATCCGACGCTGGGCTATAACCATCTGAACAAGAATCCCACCATTCCCAACTACGCCAGCGAAGTTTGTATGCACCACCATGAAAAGATCGATGGCAGCGGCTATCCCGACAAGTTGAGCGGTGCGGGTATTTCGCGTCTGGCGCGCATGGCGGCGATCTGCGATGTCTATGATGCGGTGACGTCGAACCGGCCCTACAAAAAAGGCTGGGATCCCGCCGAGGCACTGGCACGTATGGCGTCCTCGGTTGGTCATTTTGACAAGTCCATGCTGTCGGCCTTTGTCAAGACTCTGGGCATCTATCCGATCGGCTCGCTGGTGAAAATGGAATCGGGGCGCATGGCATTGGTGATCCGGCAAAACCCGAGCATGCTGACCAGGCCGGTCATCAAGACCTTCCTCTACAGTGCCGAGGGAGAAGTGCTGGAGACTGAAACCATCGATTTGTCCGTGCCAAATGCCAGCGACACCATCCGTCAACGTGGCGGCGAAGACTGGCTCAAATTCAATGGTTTGGATCAGTTGTGGATGAAGAAATAAAGTCTGCATAGCAAATGCCTTGGGGGAGGGGGTATGGTAATGCCCCATTGCATGAATACGTGGCGTACCAAACTTGAATCAGGCATTGATGATTTTTCCATCCCGGAATTGATACATTGCGATCACATTGATTTCGCCGATGCCTTCGGGGAAGGTTCTGGTGAAGGTTTCTTGATCGTTGACGAGATCGTCAACCTGTATCCGATGCAGCAGTTTTCCAAAGAGATTGATATCTTCAAAGCGTATGACGTGTCGATCTCTGACCTGTGGCTTTCCGGCTGCCAATAGTCCGTCTGGAAATTCGTAATAACGGTAGTCGTCGGTCTTAGTACCGTTCAGTTAAGAAAATACTTGCGTGGTTTTCTTGGTTGCTGATGATTGTTTTTCTTCGGACGAACTAGCCGGGGCGGCTCGGCAGCCGCTTACCTCAGTGTGTAGTTGAATCTTTGTTTTCTTCGGACGACCTAGCCGGGGGCGGCCCGGCAGCCGCTCACTTTCTTTGGTCTCGCCCAAAGATAAGTAAGCAAAGAAAGGCGACC
>JAMFSU010000100.1 GCA_026225475.1 Duganella sp. | reverse complement strand
GTTACGCCACAGCGCCGGGAACCCCGCAGGGGCGTCGTAGTAGCGGCCGCCTTTCTTTGCTTACTTATCTTTGGGCGAGACCAAAGAAAGTGAGCGGCTGCCGGGCCGCCCCCGGCTAGGTTGTCCGAAGAGAACAAAGATTCAATTACGCACTGAGGTACCCGGCTAGGTTGTCCGAAGAAAACAAAGCATCAGCAACCAAGAAAAAACACCACCCAGTCTTAACTGAACTGCATGACAAGCGAAGGCCAACTTTTCTGTGTTTGTCCGAATTTCCAGAAAAATAATTGCGAAGATTGCGGATATCCGCACAAATTTCCCGATATGTGAACAGTCAAAAAAATAAAATCCTTGTAAATCATAGGCTTATAAAAATCTCCCCAATTGGCACGAAGCCTGCATTAGCAACTGCAAAACAACAATACTGGAGACAGGATCGCCATCCCGCTTTGCCGTGCCGCTGCGTCTTGCAGACTGGGTACCGCAGGCTAATCGGCATCGTCGTTCGTTTCCAGTGATGTTGTAAAACCGGCAGTAGCGGGTCCACCGCGCTGCGATCCTACAACTGGAGATTCGATGACAACTCAAACGACGACTGCGCCGCCACCCGAGGCGGCTTTGGCAGGTGACACGCGCAAACGCATTTTTGCGATTCTGGGCGCATCGTCCGGCAATCTAGTGGAATGGTTCGACTTTTACGTCTATTCTTTCTGTGCAATCTATTTTGCGCCGGCCTTTTTTCCTAAGGGCGATAGCACCACGCAATTGCTTAATACAGCCGGTGTATTCGCTGCCGGCTTTCTGATGCGGCCGGTCGGCGGCTGGCTGTTTGGCCGGATTGCAGACAAGCATGGCCGTCGCACCTCGATGATGATTTCGGTATTGATGATGTGCGGCGGTTCGCTGATGATCGCCTTTATGCCGACCTACGCCATGATCGGCACTGCGGCGCCGTTCCTGCTGTTGGTGGCGCGCTTGTTCCAGGGTTTGTCGGTCGGTGGTGAATACGGTACCAGTGCGACCTATATGAGTGAAGTGGCGCCTAAGAACAATCGCGGCTTCTTTGCCTCGTTTCAATATGTCACGCTGATCGGCGGCCAGTTGCTGGCAGTGCTGACACTGGTGATCATGCAACAGACCTTGAGCACCGAAGAATTGCGTTCCTGGGGTTGGCGCGTGCCGTTCGTGCTGGGTGCCCTGGCTGCGGTGATCGCGCTGTATCTGCGCAAATCACTGACCGAAACCGCCAGCGATGAAACCCGCAAGAAGAAAGAAGCCGGTACCTTTGCCGGTTTGTGGAAGCACAAACGGGCATTTTTCACGGTGGTCGGTTTTACCGCCGGCGGCTCGCTGATGTTTTACACCTTCACCACTTACATGCAGAAATACCTGGTCAACACCGCCGGTATGAATCCTAAGACGGCCAGCGCCGTGATGACCGGTGCGCTGTTTGTCTACATGGTGTTGCAACCGGCATTTGGTGCTTTGTCCGACAAGATCGGTCGGCGCAATATGATGTTGATTTTCGGCGTGTTCGGTACCTTGTGCACCTTGCCTATTCTGCATTTTCTCAAGGATGTCAGCGATCCCTACGCGGCTTTCGGTTTGGCTGTGCTGGCGTTGGCCATCGTCAGTTTCTACACTTCCATCAGCGGTCTGATCAAGGCGGAGATGTTTCCTCCGGAAGTGCGTGCGCTGTGCGTCGGTTTGTCGTATGCGGTTGGTAATGCCATCTTCGGCGGCTCGGCTGAATTTGTCGCGCTGTCGTTCAAATCGGCTGGTATGGAATCGGTGTTCTACTGGTATGTCACGGCAATGTGCCTGATTGCGCTGGTGATCGCTTTCCGCATGCCCGATCCGAGCAAGGTCGGTTTTCTTAAAGATGAACATTGAACAGGAAGAAACTACCCGCCAGGCCTAAGGCGGGTATCATGGAGGTCGATTATTTAATGCAGTAGGTTGCTGGCCTGTCATGACTTCTCGAAAAATTCCGTTCATGATGACCGTCGTTGCGTTGTGCGCAGCGGCGGTTTTTTTTGCTACTTATTTCCTGGCGGCGGGCAAGGCGCGCGCTGACTTGAACGCCGCTGGCGAGCGTCAGTTGCAAATCGTCGCGCTGGATTTGCAATCGATTCTCGACAAGTTCGAGACCATGCCATTTGCGCTTGGCGCGCTGGCCGATGTTGATCAGGTGTTGCACCATCCGGAAGACCAGCAGGCCGTGGCACGCCTGAATCTGACATTGCAATCGATTCAGCAGCAATCGCATGTGCTGGCCGTTTATATGATGGATGTCAACGGCATGACGCTGGCGGCCAGCAACTGGAATGAAGAAACCAGCTATGTGGGGCGCAATTTTGGCTTCCGGCCCTATTTCAATGAGGCCTTGTCGGGAAGCCTCGGGCGTTTTTACGGCATCGGTCACATTTCCAGTGAACCCGGTTATTTCATGGCGCAGCCGATTTATCCGGCCGGTCTTGCACGCGGTCAGGGGCAGCCGCTGGGGGTGATGATCGTCAAGGTCGATCTGTCCGAATTCGAGCATACCTGGCGCAGCAGCGAAGACCCGATTGCACTGGTGGATGGTAGCGGCGTGGTTTTTCTGAGCAACCGGCCAGCCTGGAAATACCATAGTCTGCGACCGCTGGCGCAGCCGTTGCAGCGCGAATTGACGGGTACCCATCAATACGCCGATCAGCCGATCATGCCGGTGGCCGCCATGTCCAAGGAATTGCAGCGCGGCTTTGGCGAGCATGTGATGTGGCCGGTGACCAAGCAAGGCTGGCAGTTGATCCTGTTTCCATCGCAGGCGCGTATTGCACGCATTGCCTTGCTGTGGTCGATGTGGGTGGCGCTGGTCATGGCGATTGCCGCGATTTCTTTCTGGGCCTGGCATCAGCGACGCCGTCGTTTGCAGGAGCGGCGCGAATCGCGCGATGCCTTGCGGCGTGCGTCGGAAGCATTGGAAGCAACGATTGCCGTGCGCACGCAAGAGTTGCGCGTGGCCAATCAGACGCTGGAAAGCAAATACGCCACCTTGCAACACACGGAAAGTTTGCTGCGCTCGACCCAGAATGAATTGGTGCAGGCCGGCAAGCTGGCGATGCTGGGGCAAATGGCAGCCGGTGTGACACATGAATTGAATCAGCCGCTGACAGCGATCCGGGCATTTGCTGACAATGCGGTGCAATTCATCCGCCGCGGCCAGTTACCGCAGGTGGAAGAAAATCTCGCACATATCAGCAGTGCCAGTGCCCACATGGGCAAGATCATTGCCCAGCTCAAGGGTTTCGCCCGCAAGAGCGGCGACGCCATTGCGGTGGTCGATCTGGCGCAGACGACCGCCGCTGCAGTGCTGTTGTTGCGCAGTGAGTTCCAGCAGCAGGGCGTGGCTATCGAGGTCGATGTGCGCGATGCGGTGCAGGTGCTGGGCGATGTGGTGCGCACCGAACAAGTGCTGATCAATTTGTTGCGCAACGCCATCGATGCGGTCGAAACCAGGGAATACGTCGCCGACAAACAGGTGACGGCGATCATCGAGCGGGCTGGCGATGAAGCCGTCATGCGTATTCGCGACACCGGTCCCGGTATTGCCGACGATGTCGTGCCGCATCTGTTTGAACCGTTCTTTACCACCAAGCCCAGCGGCAAAGGGCTTGGTTTGGGTTTGGCAATATCGTCGTCGATTGTGCAGGCGATGAATGGACAATTGTCGGCCCACAATCTGCCACACGGTGGCGCTGAATTCACAATAAGGCTGCCACTGGCCGCGCCCGATGGTGCAGCAATCAAGCCGAATCACAATACGGAGCAATGATGGATCAGCCAGCATCAGAATCACGCGCGGGTACGGCCCATGCCATCCTCATTGAAGATGAGCAGAGCGTGCGCCGCGCCACCACGCAAACGCTGGAACTAGGTGGCTTCAGCGTGCAGGCCTGTGCCGATGCCGAGCAGGCTTTACCATTGCTGCATGCCGGTTTTGCTGGCATCGTCGTGACCGACGTGCGCCTGCCTGGACGCTCAGGCCTGGAAGTGCTGGCCCATGTGACTGCCACCGATGCCGATTTGCCGGTCATCGTGGTGACCGGTCACGGCGATGTCGGTATGGCGGTCGATGCCATGCGCGCCGGTGCTTATGATTTCATTGAAAAGCCATTCGCGACGGAACGGCTATTGGAAACCGCTCGGCGCGCTCAGGAAAAACGCCATCTGGTACTGGAAAACCGGCGCCTCAAAAACGCCTGGCTGGAAGATCCCGATACGCCGCCACTGGTTGGGCAATCTGCCGCAATGGAGCGGGTGCGCACCTTGATCCGCAGCATCGGGCCAGCGGCAGTCGATGTGTTGATCAATGGTGCTACCGGCAGCGGCAAAGAAGTGGTGGCGCGTCAATTGCATGCCGCCAGCCAGCGGCGCGGACCATTTGTCGCCATCAATTGCGGCGCCCTACCCGAGACGGTATTCGAGAGTGAAATTTTTGGCTATGAAGCCGGGGCGTTTACCGGCGCGCAAAAGCGCCGTATCGGCAAACTCGAATATGCCAACGGCGGCACCTTGTTCCTCGATGAAATCGAAAGCATGCCGATGACCTTGCAGGTCAAAATGCTGCGTGTGCTACAAGAGCGCCGGCTGGAGCGACTGGGCGGTAATGACTCGATTGCAATTGATTGCCGTGTGGTTGCCGCCAGCAAGGCTGATTTGTTGCAATTGGCCGGGCAGGGTGGTTTTCGCGAAGACTTGTATTACCGTATTGGCGTGGTCAGCATCGACTTGCCGCGCCTGCGCGAACGGCGCGATGATATCCCCTTGTTGCTGGCGCACTTCATGCGTGCTGCCGGGCAGCGTTACGGACGCGATGCGCCATTGTGGACGCCGGTGGAAATGGCGCAATGGCAGCAGCGCGACTGGCCGGGCAATGTACGTGAATTGCGTAACTTCGCCGATCGCTGGGTACTCGGCGTGGCCGAAGATGAACGTGTCTTGCCAGGGCCGCTCGACACCGCGTTGCCGCAGCGTATCGATGCTTACGAACGGCTGTTGATCGAGCAGGCGCTGGCTGGCGCGGCCGGTAACGTAGCGGCTGCGGCAGATCAGTTGGGCATCCCGAAGAAGACCTTATATGACAAAATCAAGAAGTATGATCTGGCGGCCGCGCGCGGTAGCGCTGGCTGATGTGGTTGGGCAGCAAGTTGGTTGGCGCGACACGGTGGGCTAGAGTAGACTTGTCGCCGGGAAATATGAGCTGACCCGACCGGGCAGCTCATCACATCAGGAACGGAAAATATCATGAAACGCTTCATCGCCTTGTCGCTGGCGGCTTGCATTGCATTCGTGCTGTGCGCTTGCGAACGCACCGAGTTTGAAAAAAAATCTGAGCGTGACGCCGATGCGCGCCGCGCGCTCAATACCAAGCCCAAGTCCAATTGATGCGACGGCAAGTCGGTAATACAGTCGATGCCTGGCCGCATCGATCAGTAAGACTGCGGCCAGGATTTCGGTAGTTTGTAGGTATGACTGATGACGATACGGGTGGCGCTGATCAGGTCACTCAAGCCCAGAATCAATTGGGTCAGCGTATCGCCGGGCAGGGTCCATATCGTTGAGCTTGGTGTCGCCACTGCGGTTGCGGCAGAAATCACAGGGCTGATCCAAGACGCTTCCTCGGTAACATCGAGCAAGATGTCGCCTTCGGATGTCGTATGCAGGTAGATCTCGCCACCGAGTTCGAGCAAAAAGCAGATGCCGTAACCCTTGGCATAGTCTTTCTTGACGGCCTGTTGCAAATCACGGTTGTAGTTATCGATCCAGGCTTCGACGTCGAAAGTGCTGCCCAGGGTAATCCAGGGGCGCGTCGTTTGGGGTTCTGTCAGGTCTGGATGATGATCTTGCATCTGGGTAACGAAAAGGTAAAGGCAGTGGATATAGCGAGACTATAGTGAGACCCGCATTATCGGCTTTTTCTCGTAATCGTGGCAGCGCAGATGAAACACTGGAAAAGTCATGTGATAACGACAATAGTGGCGACCACTAAAAAGGAAAACAGATGTTTCGTAAAGCATTGATTGGAATCCTGTCCATAACCGTTTTGCTAACAACAAGCTTGGCATCGGCACAGCAAAAGGTGACGTTTCCATCGGCAGAATTTGCCAGCAAGTTTTTCATGGCAAAAAAGGTTGGTAAACCGATCGAGATTTTCGGCTATCTGAGCATGCCCACGGTGCCAGTGGCCGGCAAGATTCCAGCGGTGGTGATTGCGCATGGCAGTGCCGGGATAGAGTCCAAGGACACCGACTTTTGGGCGCCTTTTTTCAATCGACTCGGCTATGCCGCTTTGGTGGTGGATAGTTTTAAGCCGCGCGGTGTTGAAAGCGTGGTCGATGATCAAAGCCTGGTCAGCAATGCCGCCGATACCGTGGATGCATTTTATGCACTGAAATTTCTTGCTGCCGATCCGCGTTTCGATGCCGACCGGATCGGTGTGATTGGCTTTAGTCGCGGCGGCCTGGCTGCCAACGAGACTTCGATCCGCAGCTTCCGCGACAATGTGCTGCGCGATCACAAGGAGTTGCGCTTTGCGTTTCATATTCCGGTGTATCCCGGCTGCCAGAATTCTCGCTTCGTCAAGGACGGTGGTTTTGATCGCATTGGTGCACCGATGCTGTTTCTGCTAGGCGGCAAGGATGATTACACATTGGCGTCGCAGTGCGTTGACACGATCAAGGAAATGCAGGCCGCCTATCCTGATACGATTGAATTTCACGTCTATGAAGGCGCCAATCATGCCTTTGACAATGATCGCGGCGTCAAATATCACCCGATGGCGATCTCCACACGCGACTGTCCGGTGGTCGAAGGCGATTTGAAAACCTGGGCCAAGAAACTCTACCCCAGCGGCGAGGCGCTGGATGCTGCTGCCGAGACCGCGCTCTACAAAAAATGCGTCACGCGCGGCACCAATACTGGCGCGTTCAACACCCAATACCGCGACATGGCCGTCAAGGATATCGAGGATTTTCTGCGTCGCTACAAGTTCATCAATTGAGCGATGTCATGGCGGGGCAGGGCAGGCCTAGCGCTTGCCCTGCAACCGGTAGACCACGCTATCGAGCCGGGTCACGCCGCGTTCCGAGAAGCGCGGTTCCTTGTCGAGGATGTCGCGCCGCTCCACAATCAGCGCTTGCGAATGTGCTCCATACAGTGCTTGCACTTCGTCGTCGGCAACGGCGAATGGTGGCCCATCGGTCTGTTCTTGCGGGTAATCGAGTGTAATCAACAGGCCGCGATAGGCTTGCGCCAATTGCCCGTAGACATGCTGTACATAGCGCGTGCGCATCGGCGTCGGTAGCGCAATCAGGGCAGCACGATCATAAACACCGACGCAATTGGACAACAATGCCGCATCGAGATCGAAAATGTCGCCGCAGATGATCTCAATGTTGCCGGCGGTGTAATGCACGCCATAAGTAGAGTTGCGCGTGGTCGCCTGCAACTGGTTTTCGCTGAAAAATTGCTCGACCGCCAGCTGCGACAATTCCACCCCAAGTACGCGATGGCCTTGTTCGGCCAGCCAGAGCATGTCCAGCGATTTGCCTGCCAGCGGCACCAATACCTGGCTACCGGCGGCCAGTGCCAACGCCGGCCAGTATTTTTGCAGCAGCGGGGCGACTTTTTCCTGATGAAAATGCGTGCGGCCTTCGCGCCAGCGTTGTAGCCAGAATCCTGCTTGCATGGGATGTCCTCTTCCTGATTCGTATTTTTGCCGGGTATTGTAACTTCGGCTCGTTGAACCAACGGCGCTCAATGATGGCCGTCGCTGGTGCTGGTTGCGCGGGCGGCAGACTGCGTTACAACGGCAAAGGTAACAGCGATGACGGCAGTTGAATATGCTGGTAGGGTGACTGACATGTCGAATAATTATCTGATTTTTTTGCAAATTTATTTGTTTTTCGAGATTTTGCGAGATAATCTGCCCATATTTAGATTCTTCTGTGAATCTAATACGCATTAAGACGCAGGCAGTAAACGACGTAATAACCAATGTACTAATGAATGGAAATTAAATTATGACGACAACTTTCAAGCGCAATATCCGGATTTTGTTGGCAGCGATGGCGATTGTTCCAGCTTCTGCCAGCTTTGCCGCATCGTTGTCCCTGTCGGTTTCCGACAGTGTGAGTGGTACTGTGGCAAGTATTTCGGACAGCCTTGGCAAGAGCAGCAAGAGCTCGACCAACGCAGTTGGCCTGACACAAGGCGACTACAAGGTCACCGACATCGCCGTGGCGGAAGGCCGCGACAATCAAATGAAGATTGCGCTGCAAGCGCCGGGTGAAGATCGCAGCAAGGATCTGTTCCTGTACGTTCCTGCCAGCGACTATGATCACAGCAATCTGGCAGTCGGTCAGACCGTGACTGCAATGCCACGTGCCTACGGCCTAGCGTTCTATCAAACTGCCATCAAAGAGCCGTTTGCCGTCGTTCTGGCAGACAATTGGCTCAAAGAGTTGCATACCGACATCGTCGCACTCTAAGCAGCTATTGCATTATCGGCAATCCAGGATAAGTGATTATCTTGGATTGTTTTACGTGTGCCGCCAACTATTGAAGACGTTGGCGACAAGGCCGGCATTGACAGACTCAAGTTTGTGGATATTTGTCCGATAACGGCACTAAGGTCGATTGGCCTGGACATAATGAATTGGGTAATGATGAAAAATACGAGACAAACAATCATTTTGCTGTCGGCAGCCATGTTGGCGATGAACCTGTCTACAGTTCAGGCGGCATCGTTTACTCAGGCGTTTTCCAACTCGATCAGCCAGAGCTTGGTTACGCTGTCCAACAGTAGTGCCAAAAGCAGCACCAATGCTGCCAATGACCTCGGTCAGATCGATGGCGATTTCAAGATCACCCGGATTGCTGTCGCCGAAGACAATGACCGCATGAAGATTGCGCTGCAAGCGCCTGGCGCTGACCGCGATAAAGACTTGAATCTATATATTTCCGCCGCCGACTACAACCACATCAATCTTGGTGTTGGCCAGGTCATCACGGCAACACAACATGCATATGGTGTGGCGTTTTCGCTTGAGGGTACTGCGCAGCCGTTCACAGTCGTGCTTGCTGCTGGCTGGCTCCACGATACGGCGACACAGAAAGTTGCCTTGTGATCGTGCTTCAAACCCGTCGTATTCTGTAATATTCGTTTTTGACTTTTCTCGTGTTCCGATCTTTGACTCTCTCAAGACTGTTTTGCCGGGCCGCGTGTCTGGCAGCGCTTGGCCTGCTTTGCGCAGGGCAGGCATTGGCCGCCAGCTCCTCGGTTTTTTGTGATCGCAAGGTTGATCTTACTGCCGAGCAAAAAAACCAATTGCTCAACTTCACCGCAGTGGTGAAAGACCAATTGCAGAAATCTGGCGATGACATGGCCATCATTTCGCGTTCAGGCATTGATCTGGACCGCTTTAAGATTCGCTATTCGCATGCCGGCCTGACCCTGAAAAACAGCGCAAACACGCCATGGGCAGTCAGGCAGCTTTATTATGGCTGCGACGAAGAAAAACCGAGCATTTACGATCAGGGATTGTCTGGTTTCTTGATTGACCATGACAATACCTCAGTCCCTTACGTGTCGCTGGTATTCATTCCGCCGCCAATGGGCCCTGCATTGGAAAAGGCCGCCACCGACAATAAGACTGCGCTGAGCGTGCTGGGGCAGCAGTACAGCGCCAATGCCTATCCATTTTCCACCCAGTTCCAGAATTGCAATCAATGGTTGCTGGAAGTACTGGCGTATGCCTGGGGCCACATTGAGTCGACCGGTGATTACCGAGCTGATGCCCAAAAGTGGCTTAAAGACAATAATTACCAACCGTCCAACATTGATGTCAAGCATCGCTACATCGTCTGGGCCAGTCATTTCGTGCCCTTGATCAGCAACAGCGACCACCCACCCGAGAATGTCGACCACAATCTCTATCAGGTCAGCATGCCAGCTTCGGTCGAAGCCTTCGTCAAAAACCAGGTGCCGCAGGCCACACGGGTGGAGCTGTGCATGAACAAGGGCAAGATTGTGATCCATCGCGGTTGGGAAATGATCGCCGATGACTGCGTGCCGGGAGACGGCGACGAGGTCCTTACTGCGAATTGATGGTTTGCTAAATTTCCTGTTGCCTAGTTTTCAACGACGCTTTTTTTTGGGCTTTTTTGCTCAAAACAGCTAAAGATTATCCGCAGATTGCCGTTGTAGTAGATGTGAATGGTGTTGTACAGCAACGAGTCAACGAGGTCGATATGGAAATCAATGGTGCAAGCCCGTCAGCATATAAAACGACATATGATCGGCCAGTTGCCATTTCGAATTCCACCGAAGGTGGTGATGGCGACATCAATATCTACGTGGTCATGCCTGACACGGTCGAGATCAGTCCTGAAGCGGCTGCGCGTGCCTATGCTGCGGACAGTGGCAATGGCAGTGACGAAGATGATGTTGGTGATGAAAAAGATGTCAGTGATACTCGTGTTGCCGATGCGCCAGAGGCATCTACCGACGCTGACGCTGCCGATGCACCAGAAGGAATTGATAGCAAGGGTGCGGAAAGCAGCAAAGAGCCTTCTACCCCAAAATCTTTTGTATATGGCGCACTTGGACTTGAGCGGCCGGAGAAAACCGAGGGTAAATCCTCAGATGGTTACGACTTTGGTCGTTGGATGGCGGCTGGTGTGACCATCGGTACCATCATTTCCGTCCTGGTGTAATAAAGCGAAACGGCCGTCAGGGCCGTTTTTCATTGGTGCTGCCGTTGCAGCGCAGTTGTGATCGTTTGTCCGCACCGGCAGCTTCGATCTGGTCATTTCCAAGTCATATATTTGTCGCGCCAGAAAAGAAAAAAGGGACTTCAATTGCTTGAAGTCCCTTTGTATTCTGGTGGGGCGTGAGTGATTCGAACACTCGACCTACGGATTAAGAGTCCGCTGCTCTACCAGCTGAGCTAACGCCCCTCTCTGTGTTTC
>JAMFSU010000099.1 GCA_026225475.1 Duganella sp. | reverse complement strand
GACTGGCAACAAGCGTCAGGCGTGCCCCAGATACGCCTTGCGCACGGCATCATTGGCCAACAGATTGGCACCGGTATCGGCCAACACAACATTACCGTTTTCCAGCACATAGCCACGATCTGCCACGCCCAACGCCTTGTTGGCGTTTTGCTCGACCAGGAATACGGTCACCCCTTCGCTGCGAATGGCCTGGATGATGTCAAAAATCTGCGCAATCACCAACGGCGCCAACCCCAAGGTCGGCTCATCGAGCAATAACAACCGCGGCTTGCTCATCAGCGCACGACCAATCGCCAGCATTTGCTGCTCACCGCCGGACATGGTGCCGGCACGTTGATGGGCGCGTTCTTGCAAGCGTGGAAACAAACCGAACACATGCTCGACGCCGGCTTCGATGGCCGCCGCCGAGGCAAAGAACGCCCCCATTTTGAGATTTTCCAGCACGGTCAGACTGGGGAACACGCGTCTTCCCTCGGGCGAAATTGCCAAGCCCAGCCGCATGATTTCATGCGTGGCACGCTGCGTGATGTCTTGCCCTTCAAATAGGATCTTGCCGGCCGACGCACGCGGCTTGCCGCACAGCGTCATCAACAAGGTGGTCTTGCCGGCACCATTGGCACCGATCAGCGTGACGATTTCGCCCTGCTTTATTTCCAGCGAGACACCATGGAGCGCTTCGATGGCGCCATAGTGCGTGTGCACCTGTTCAAATTGCAACATTATTCTTCTCCCAGGTAAGCCTTGATCACGCGTTCGTCATTGCGCACCAGTTCCGGTGTGCCAGTGACGATAGGCTTGCCATGTTCCATCACCAGGATGCGATCGGAAATACCCATGATCAGACTCATGTCATGTTCGATCAGCAGCACGGCGACCCCATGCTGGCGACGCAAGGTATCGATCAATTGCTGCAACTCCTGCTTTTCCTGCGGATTGAGCCCGGCAGCGGGTTCATCGAGCAACAGCAAACGCGGCTTGGTGATCATGCAGCGGGCGATTTCGACGCGCCGTTGCAGGCCATAGGACAAGGTGCCGGCTTCGCGATTGGCCAAGGCCGTCAGGCCGAGCTGGTCGAGCCAGTAGGCAGCCCGATCGAGCGCGTCTTTCTCGGCACGGCGGTAACCAGGTAGCTTGAACAAGCCGGAGATCAAATTATTGTTCAACTGATTGTGCTGCGCCACCAGCAGGTTTTCCACCACCGTCAGGGTCTTGAACAGGCGGATGTTCTGAAACGTGCGCACCAGCCCCTGTTGTGCCACAACGTGGCTGGCGCGGCGCGCAATCGAGACGCCCTGCAAGGCAATTTCGCCGCTGGTAGGCTGATAAAAGCCGCTGATGCAGTTAAACACCGTGGTCTTGCCGGCGCCATTGGGACCGATGATGGCAAACACTTCCTGCGGCATGACCGCCAGCGATATACCGTCGACCGCCAGCAAGCCGCCAAAGCGCATCGACAATGCATTCACTTCCAGCAGCGGCGACTGTTCAGCAGACATGGTTGATTTACTCGTCATTGCGGCAACTCCACATGCGGACGTGCTGCTGGCAGCAAGCCCTGTGGTCGCCACATCATCATCAATACCATCACCAATCCAAAAATCAACATGCGATATTCGGCAAAACTGCGCGCCAGTTCCGGCAGCAAGGTCAACAAAATCGCTGCCAGGATCACGCCCACCTGCGACCCCATTCCGCCCAGCACTACGATGGCCAGAATCAGTGCCGATTCAATGAAGGTAAACGACTCCGGATTGACCAGGCCTTGGCGCGCCGCAAAGAAACTGCCGGCCAGACCGGCGAAGGCCGCGCCCAGCGTAAAGGCCGATAACTTGATCTTGGTCGGATTGATGCCGAGCGAACGGCAAGCAATTTCATCATCGCGCAAGGCTTCCCAGGCACGTCCCATTGGCATACGAATTAGACGGCCCGTGACAAAATAGGTGAACAGCGCCAGCAACAAGGCCACAAAGTACAGGTAGATCACCATGTCGCTGCCTTGATAGGTCAAGCCAAGCAATTGATGGAAAGTGGTACCACCGTCAACGCTGGCGCTGCGCGCCATTTCGATACCGAACACAGTCGGTTTGGGGATACTGGAAATCCCATCAGGCCCCCCGGTCAGCGAGGTCAGGTTATTGAGCAACAAGCGGATGATTTCGCCAAAACCCAGCGTGACAATTGCCAGGTAATCGCCGCGCAAACGCAGCACCGGGAAACCCAGCACGAAACCGAACAAGGCCGACATGCCAGCGGCCAGCGGCAGACACTCCCAGAAGCCGAGGCCGAAGTACTGGTTCAGCAAGGCATAGGTATAGCCACCGACCGCATAGAAACCAACATAGCCCAGATCAAGCAATCCGGCAAAGCCGACCACGATATTCAGACCCAGGCCAAGGATGACGTAGATCAGCGCCAGCGTCGCAATATCGACATAGCCGCGCGAACCGAAGAATGGCCAGATCAGCACCAGCAATACCAGCAGCACACTGACCGAGCGTTGTTGCCGCGGCTGCAGTTTCGGCAATGCCGGCAATCGCAGCTTGACGCTATGACGCTGCAGCGTCGGCTTCAACAGTTGGAACACAAACACTGCCAGCACCGCAATAACCACCGGCATCCAATGCGTATTGAGCACGACGCGGTAACCGTCGAGTTGCAATTGCAGGCCGAGCAGCGGTGTGGTCAGAATAGCGGTCAGAATAGCCGCCGCCACGGCGTTTTTGAACGTCATCGACATCAGACTTTCTCCACATCCGGTTTGCCCAACAAGCCGGTCGGACGGAACAGCAAAATCAACACCAGCAAGGCGAACGACACCACATCCTTGTATTCGGCCGGCAAATAGCCAGCGGCAAAGGTTTCGGCCAGGCCCAGCAACACACCACCCAGCATCGCGCCGGGAATGCTGCCGATACCGCCCAGCACCGCTGCCGTAAAGGCCTTGATGCCGGCGATGAAACCGATGTAGGGATTGAGCTTGCCAATGGTCAGTGCAATCAACACGCCGCCCACCGCAGCCAGCATCGCTCCCAGCACAAACGTAAATGAAATCACGCGGTTGGTATCGATGCCGAGCAGATTGGCCATGCCCATGTCTTCAGCGCAGGCACGACAGGCGCGCCCCATGCGCGAACGCGCAATGAACAGGGTCAGCCCGACCATCAGCAGCAAGGTGACGCCAACGATAATCACGCGCGAATAGGGAATCGTGACAGTGAAATCACTGCCCATCTGGAACTCAAGCGCGCCGGAAATCAGCACTGGCACCGACATGTCGCGCGCACCCTGGCCGATCTGCACATAGTTCTGTAGAAAAATCGACATGCCGATCGCCGAAATCAGTGGCACCAGCCTTGGCCCGCCGCGCAGCGGTCGATATGCCACGCGTTCGACCGTCCAGCCATACAGCCCGGTCACCAGCACCGACACGATCAGCGCCGCGCCCAGCAATACCGGTAACGGATAGCCTGACTGCACACCAACCGCAGTCAAGGTAATGAGCCCAATGTAAGAACCGATCATGTAAATCTCGCCATGGGCGAAATTGATCATGCCAATGATGCCGTAGACCATGGTGTAGCCGATGGCGATCAAGGCATAGATCGCCCCCAGGCTAAGCCCGTTGACGAGTTGCTGGGTCAGTTGAGGGAGCAATTCATTCATAGCAAATATCAATGTGCAGATGCCCCACCCTGGCTGCAATGGGGCAACTGCATGATGAGCGTCAATCAGATGACGGAGGCCGCCGCGAACAAATTACTTGGCTTCGGTTTTGGTCGCGTCTTTGTGCCAGGTGAAGACGACAAACTTGAACGACTTCAGATCGCCCTTCTTGTCGAATTCCACCGTGCCGATTGGCGTCTTGAATGCATTAGCATGCATATAGGCTGCCACCTTGGTTGGATCGGTCGACTTGCTGCCAGCGATGGCATCGGCCAGCACCTTCACAGCCGAATAAGCCGGCATCTGGAATGGACCGTTAGGATCGCGCTTCTGGCTGGCAAATGCTTTGACCAATGCGGCATTGGCAGGGTCGGCAGCGAAGTCAGCCGGCAAGGTCACCAACATGCCTTCGGAAGCAGGTCCGGCGATGGCCGTGATGTCCTTGTTGCCAACGCCTTCGGGCCCCATGAACATCGCCTTGACGCCTTGTTCGCGCGCCTGGCGCAAAATCAAGCCCATTTCAGGATGGTAGCCACCGAAGTAGACAAAATCCACACCTTGCGATTTCAGCTTGGTGATCACCGCCGAATAATCGCTGTCGCCAGCATTGATGCCCTCAAACAGCACCACAGGAATCTTGGCCGCTTCCAGCGCATTCTTGACCGAGGTGGCCACGCCTTGACCGTAGGATTGCTTGTCGTGCAACACAGCGACCTTCTTTGGCTTGATCTTCTCGATCACATATTTGGCTGCCGCAGGGCCTTGCTGATCATCGCGACCAATGGTGCGGAAGATGAAATTGTGCGGCTTGGCTTGCGTCAACTGCGGTGCTGTCGACGATGGCGTGATCATCACCACACCTTCGTTTTCATAAATATCAGAAGCCGGAATCGTTGAGCCGGAACAGACATGGCCGATCACGAATTTGATGCCTTGACTGACGACCTTGTTGGCCACAGCAACTGCTTGTTTTGGCTCACAGGCGTCATCCATGATGACGGCTTCCAGTTTGTTGCCACCTGCACCGCCGGCTGCATTGATTTGCTCAATCGCGGTCAGCGCACCCGCCCTGACCATATCACCGTATTGCGCCACGGCACCCGTGGTCGGGCCAGCGATAGCGACCTTCACGGTTTCAGCCTGAGCAACACTCACAAACGAGGCAGTAGCAAGCGCTACAACCAGGGAGATTTTTGTCGAACGGATCAAGGATTTCATGGCAGTGCCTCCAATAATTATGTCCAAAAGTTTCCAGAATTCGGTGTCGTTTTCACCACTCAAATTCATGGGACAGAAGTGTAACATTTTCGACATAAATGACATCTTTTTTATCTATTGGCACAAGTTGTCGAATTTTATCTAGCAATAACCTAGATTAATGCATATTTCATGCATAGAAAAAAGTCAAAAATGTACCAAAAAACAATAAAAAAGCCGTTTTCCAAACAACTGGAAAACAGCTTGCTACAACCTACCGCGTCAACACCTCTTCATCGCTTATTCAAAACTGCTCCCAATCTCCTTCACCCTGACTATTTTTGGCTTGCATCAGTTTCGGTGCCGGCTTAACTAACTTCGCGTTCGCCAGCTGGCGCGCAGTTCCAATGGCACCAGTTCGGACACCGACATCGATGACACGGCGTGGCGCTTTTGCTGCTGCGATTTTCTGCAATTGATGTTGATCGATCTTGAAAACGCTGACCACCTGCGACAGATTGGCAGCTTGATCCTGCAACGATTGCGCAGCGGCTGCGGCTTCCTCAACCAAGGCAGCATTTTGCTGGGTGACTTCATCCATTTGCGTGATGGCCAGGTTGACTTGCTCGATGCCACTGCTTTGTTCCTGACTGGCGGCGGTGATTTCTCCCACGATGTCCGTGACACGGCGCACGCTGGCGACCACTTCAGCCATGGTCTGTCCGGCCTGCGCCACCAGTTGGCTGCCGGAGTCAACCTTACTCACTGAGTCATCAATCAGGTTCTTGATTTCTTTGGCAGCCGAGGCCGAGCGTTGTGCGAGGTTGCGCACTTCCGAGGCCACCACGGCAAAGCCACGGCCCTGCTCACCGGCGCGAGCGGCCTCGACGGCTGCATTCAACGCCAGAATATTGGTCTGGAAGGCGATTCCGTCGATGACGCTGATGATATCGACGATCTTCTTCGACGCCTCGTTGATCGCTCCCATGGTGCCGACTACCTGCTCAACCACACCGCCACCACGCATCGCCACCTCCGACGCCGAAACTGCCAACTGGTTGGCCTGGCGAGCATTATCGGCATTTTGCTTGACGGTTGCCGTCAGTTCCTCCATCGCAGAGGCAGTTTCTTCCAGCGAACTGGCTTGCTCCTCGGTGCGGCTCGACAGGTCCAGATTACCGCTGGCAATCTGCGTCGATGCCGCAGCGATGGTGTCGGTGCCACTGCGTACCTGCGCCACAATGCCCAGCAAACTACCATTCATTGCCTGCAAGGCACCCATGAGCTTGCCGGTTTCATCATTCGATTGCACGGAGATGTCGCCTGTCAAATCGCCATCAGCGACGCGCTGCGCTACCTCGACTGCCTTGTTGAGCGGTCTGGCGACAATTGCCGCGACCCAAAATGCCAACAACAAACCCAAGGCCACACTGCTGAGCAAAATTCCAATGATCCAGATACGCGATGATACGTAGGTACCCTGCGCCATTTGATCGGCGCGATCACTGCCCAACTGATTGATTTCGGCCAGACGATCGAGTTGCTGCGTCATGGCCGCGTACAACTTGGTCGAGTCGCCTCGGATCATATGCCTGGCCTCATCGTCGAGGCGGCCGCGCGAGAGTTTGAGGATCTTGAGATTTTCTGCCAGATAGGCGGCGAAATTCTTTTTGAATTCCGGATAGATGGTTCTTTCTTCCGACTCAGTAATCAGGCGCGCATAGGTGTCATCCATCTTCTTGAATTGTTGCAATTGGGTCTCGATCGATTTTTCATAGCGACTAAAATCCTGCTCATTGTCAGACAGAATATGTTGCAACTCGGCCACCCGGATGCGCGCCAGCGCCGTCTTCATTTGTAGCGCCGTACGCATGGCTGGCAACCAGATGCTGCTGATATCGGTGGAAGCCTGGTTGACGCGCCCCAACTGGCTAATCGAAAATACACCGAGCGTGGTCGTCAACAGCAATAGGATGATGAACGACAATACGAGTTTATTGGCAATTCTGAGGTTATAGAACCATGTCATGATGAGCTCACTTCAGTCAGGGAAAGAAAAGGATAGGTTTGATCTGCCAGCACAAAACGAAGTCGAACGCCTACCTGCGCATGACAGCGGCAGTGGTGCCGGAAAACGACGCACGTCGAAAAATAAAAGACCAGCAACAGCGGCGGCATGACAGCCTTCGCTGCATCACAATCAAGCACTGCATCGCCCGCCGCCAGCGTGGCGGACCGGTATCGTTATTATTCATGGCGGCTTCCTGTTCATTTGCTGCCTCCCCCCCGGGACGCAAGCAGGAATTGCTCAAAAGACCAAACTACCCGATTGCCAACGTGCCACGCATCATGACTGGCAGCATATCTATTGCCATCACACAATCAATGCAGCAGCCCTGCGCAAATGGTGACGACGAACAGCCTTTCGCTGTCCGCGAACCACGGTGCAATCCTCGTGCAACATGACTCGATTACGACAACATACCTAGATTACTTTAGCGTTTCACGCCTTCATTGTTTACTTTTACTTACACCGTAACGACATGCCTTTCCAATCCATCAAGACCAATTCCAGAGCCTTGCTGAGCGTCATCTTCCTGGTGCTACTAAGCCTGCTGCCGCGGGTTGCAACCCAGGCTGCCGAGCTGCGCCAATACCGTTACAAGCAGGTCAGCATCAGCACTTGCCAGATTGATCCGCAACGCGATCAATTGCGCATGTACTGGAAAGATCCGGCCGGTCAGTTGTTTGGCACCTTCGCCAAGCTGCGAACCTGGCTGCGCCAACAGGCAAGCGATTTGCAATGCGCCACCAATGCAGGCATTTACGACAAGCAACTTCGTCCGCTCGGGTTGTACATTGAAGACGGCGTGATGTTGCGCAAGCTCAACACGCGCCGCAATGCCTATGGCAATTTTTATCTGCAACCCAATGGCGTATTCATCATCAACGACCGACAAGCGCGCATCGTCGATACCGCCAGCGTCGATGCTGCTCCTGAGCACTGGCTCGCCAATGCCCGCTATGCCACGCAGTCGGGACCGCTGCTATTGCAGCAGCGCGAGATCAACCCCCTGTTTGATCCCGACTCACTCAACAGTCTGGTGCGCAATGCCGTCTGCATCGACGAAGCACAGCAAGTGGTGCTGGCAATGGCGCGTAATCCGATCACCTTCTATGACTTTGCGGTATTTTTGCGCGATCAGTTGCATTGTGTCGACGCGCTCTATCTGGATGGCAGCATTTCGCGCATTTATCCGTCACTGGAAGCCAATTTCGGCCCCGCCTTCGGCGCCATGATTACAGTAATCAAGCCAGCGCCGTGAGTAGCAGCGGCGACCAAGCGACACATGCAAAGCGCACATAAGCACATGCGAAATGCTTCGTTCGCGCGCGACCGGAAATAAGTAACGATCCAGGCTGCAATTGCAAAAACAAATCCACAAATCTCGGGAGAACTCATGCGTCGCCGCTCAACATCGTTTTTATTTTCTGCATTCCTCGCGGCCTCAGTCGCATCGCTTAGCCTGACCGCCGGCAGCGCGTTGGCACAAGAAAAAACCAAGATCAAGGTCGGCGTCTCAGCCGGCAATGCGGAACAGATTTTTGAAGTGGTCAAGAAAGTGGCCGCACGCGAAGGCCTTGACGTGCAGATCGTTACCTTCAGCGATTACCTGCAACCGAACGAAGCGCTCAGCGTCGGCGACCTCGATGCCAATGCATTCCAGCATCAACCGTTTCTGGATAGCCAGATCAAGGCACGCGGCTACAAGATCGTTCCGGTAGGATTGACCATCACGGCGCCGCTGGGCATCTATTCAAAGAAATACAAGAGCGTCGATCAATTGCCGACGGGCGCCAAGATCGGCATACAGAATGATCCATCCAATGGCAACCGCGCCTTGCTGTTACTGCAAAAAGCCGGCTTAATCAAACTCAAGCCCGGTGTTGGCGAGAACGGCATCAACGCCACCCCGCTCGACGTCATCGACAATCCCCGCAAGCTCAAGCTGGTGGAATTGGATGCCGCGCAATTGCCACGCTCGCTTGACGATCTGGCGGCTGCTTCGATCAACAATGACTATGCGGCACAAGCCGGCCTATCATTGCAGCGCGACACCATTGCGGTGGAAGATGTCAAGGGCCGCTATGCCAATTTGATCGCCACCCGGGTCGAAGACAAGGACCGGCCTTGGGTCAAGAAACTCGTCCATGCTTATCACTCGGATGAAGTACGCAACTACATCAATAGCGAATTCAAAGGCTCGCTGGTTCCCGCGTTCTAAATCTGGACAAGGCATACGCCGCCATACCAAACGCGAGCCAAAAAACGAACGCGCATAAAAAAGACCCGCAGACATTACTTTGCGGGTCAAAATCCCTTTCAAGAGGGAGGTTGAAGGAACAGTTCAACCACTTTTAGGAGTCGCTCTGGCGAACAAAGTTCGCGATTCTTCAAAATACCTCCAATCAATGCGTTAGATCCGCTTCGATCCTCTTCGTTACTTTCTCCATGTTTTTCCCAGGGCCAAAATTTGACCCCGCCGACATTCACATCAACGATGCAGCATCAGGGCTTCTTATCCGCAGCACCACCATTGGTAGTGGCATCGGCAGGCGGTGTGGCGGTGCTATCTGCTGCTGGTGCTGCCGGTGCTGGCGGCGGTGCTATCACCGGCGGTGTCGGTGTGGCTGGGGCCATCGGTGCAGCGCTTGATGCGTCGCTGGCTGTCGGCGCAGCCGGCGCCTCATTGTGCTTGTTACAACCAGCCAGAACGGCAGTCAACATGACCGAAGCTAACAGTGCATGGCGTACTAACATAGTGCCTCCAAGAGTTGTTGAACACGATTTGGTAAATCCACAAATTTAGATATCTTATTAGTTAATCGTTCCCATCAATCCTCGTACAATGTGTAGGAAAATTACGCATCTTCGTGTAAGTATCGAGCACGTCGGCACCAACTTTCATCCGCCCTTCCCCGGAATATCTCCATGCCGTCACTGTTGCGCTCTTGTTCGTTACGTCTTCTCGCACTATTGATCACTGGTGGCTGGAGTGCACTGTGCAGCGCCACGCAAACGCCGTTAAGTCAGGCGCAATGTCAGGCCATGCTGCAGACAAACACGATAAGCGCCAGCAATCCGGTCCCATGTGAGCGACTAACACAGGTCGGGTTTTCGTATATCGACTTCGCAGGTCAGTCACACCATGATGGCAAGGTGGTCGTGCTCGATGCGGTCGCGCCGCAGGTGCAAGCCATCTTTGACACGTTGCTGGCGCATGGTTTTCCTTTACAACAGGCTCAGCCGTTGGAAAATTTTCAAGGCGATGATGAAGCATCCATGCAGGCCAACAACAGCTCGGCCTTCAATGGTCGCCCGATCACTGGCGGCACTGACTGGTCCAAGCATGCTTATGGCGTGGCGATCGACATCAATCCACTGCAGAATCCCTATTTAAGTCGCGTCGCTGGACAGCCGCTGCGCTTGTTGCCGCCGACAGCGGCGGCCTATCTCAAGCGCCTGCCGGTGCAGCGCGGCATGGCAGAACAAGTGCGCACGGTGTTTTTTCAACATGGATTTTTGATCTGGGGCGGCAACTGGCATCAACCTGTCGATTACCAGCATTTTGAAATTGGCAGCCGCAAGCTGATCGCGCAATTGCTGGCACTGTCACCAGCGGCGGCACGCCAGGCATTTGATGACTATGTTCAACACTATGCCGCCTGCATTGCCAGCAACAGCCGCCGCGCCGAGCCCACCCGCAGCGACACCTGCGCCAAGCTCAGTAAGCGCTGAATATGTAGGCGTCAATCCACCGCGCGCAAACCTGCCAATGCCGTTACCCGCACTGCGCTATTGAAATCCACGGCCAGCAATGTCTGGCTGCGTTGCTGCAACCAGGCGTACGCATTGCCCTGCACCAGCAGTGGCCGCACCTGCGCCAGCGCATCAAGCAATTGCGGTGTCAGTTGATCAAGCTTGGGGCGGATATCACGTGCCAGCTCGGGCGGATGGACAAAACGTGCATGCTGTTGTTGGCGCCATTGCGCATGTAAATCGCGTTGAATAATTTTACCGGCATCAAACTGTGCCTGAAAAAAACGCCGTATCGCTAATTTGTCCGCCGCATTCGCGCCCGTCAACGCTGCACTTAAGTCATCCAGAATCTGGCGCTCGCGCACTGGATCATCAATCGGCGCGCCTGAATTCCACTTGGCTTGCGCCACATCGACCGCCACTGCCAGGCGTTGGTCCATCAAGACCAGCAAGCGCTCGATGGACTGCTGCTGCGCCTGCGGCAAGCCTGATGCCGTTGTCTGGCAGGCACTCAACAGCAGAGCTGCCGCCAACAGCAGCCAGGTGGCCTTCCAACCTCTATAGAACAAGTACATGCTGCACATCCTCCACATTCGCCCTGACGCCTCAGCTAGGGCAATCATCATCAATCGCGCAGGCAATGACTTGCGCCGCGGAAAGTATTCGCAACAATAGCGAAAACCTGACATCAAAGCGAGCACTGATATCTCGGTGGTCATCGATATTCTACAGTTTGATAAAATTACAAACACATCGCGCATTAATTGTAAATATTTGTAAATATTTCATGCCTATCGACGAATTATGTCGACCACCCCCCTATACTTCCTGAGCTAGAACCACGTACTGATTCCGTTTACGAAAGGGTGACCACCATGGCGATCAACACCGTCTCATCGACTAAAGCTGCCGACCTGCATGCGCAACAACAAGCCAGCGCAAAGCCAAAGGCAAAGTCGAATGATTTTTCCACCGCACTGGCCAGCGCTGCTGCTTCCGCACCGACTCCGGCGCCAACTGCTGCTGCCAAGCAAGTCAACAGCACCAATCCACTGCAAAGCGGTGACGGCACCAAAGCAAACGCTTGATCTTGTCATTATCTGTCGCCTGCGGCGCTGGTCGCATCAGGCGATTCGGCACACCATGCCGGGTTCGATGAAGCCACGTGATGCGTGGCTTTTTTTATGGCTGCTCAGCTTCAATTCTGATGCACGCCTATCCTCACTTCTGACGCCACGATGGTCAGGCTGTTGATTTGCGCCGCAGAGTGAACGCTCTCGCCGCGCGGCCAACTCCAGCAAAACCGGCAACATGGCACGTGCATGGCCGCGATTGAGCACATCCTTCAATAGCGTGGGAGCACGAAGTCCTCATCGATCTTACGAGCTTGCGCTGCGGCACTCGGCTTCAAGAGCACTTGGATTGGCGCGCTGCCGAAGAAGCGTTGCAAGAGACGCGCGACGGATATCCCAAACCGCGTCTTCACGTGCATGAATCGAATCAGTCGAGGGCTCAACTCTTGCTGTGAACGCTCGGCGTACGGACGAAGGATGCTTTCATATGCCTGGAAGGCTTCGGTGTGAGTCGCGCACTTCTTGATCTCCCCCGCCAGGACGTAGGCTCCCACGAGCGCCAAGGCCGTGCCCTTGCCGGTGAACGGCGTCGGGCAATGCGCCGCATCGCCCAGCAAAACCAGTCTGCCTTTCGACCAGGTAGATGCCTGCACCTGGCTCATCGGTCCGAAGTAAAAGTCCTGCACCGAATCCAGTTCACTGACGATCCGATCGGCTACCGTACCGCGGCCTTGCAGCGCGCGACGAAGCATGTCCTGTTGCGATAGCGTTGATGCTCTTTGCGGGTCAGGCACACCGGCCGCAAAGGTAATCAGGACGGTGGTCGCCGTCGGGCCTCCCGGCCGGAGGTGGATCATGGTTCCGCCAATACCGTTGACCGAGCAGGCCCA
This sequence comes from Duganella sp., assembly GCA_026225475.1. Lineage (GTDB taxonomy): Bacteria > Pseudomonadota > Gammaproteobacteria > Burkholderiales > Burkholderiaceae_D > Herbaspirillum. The sequence continues at coordinate 2,034 of JAMFSU010000099.1, read as the reverse complement.
GAGGTCATCTTCCGGGCGCCGGGCAATCTTGAAGAACGCCATGTAAGCGCCAAGGTAGCGCAATCGTGTTTCCTGGGCCAGCGCCAGGTCCCTGGTCGACGAGCTTAGTCCGTCGGCGCAGATTAGCAACGCGAACTCCTCGGTCGAACCATCGACGAAGGTCGCGCGCACGCCATCCTCAATCTCTTCAATGCCATTGACGGCGGTGTCAAAACGGTATTGGCAGGTGCTACGGGTGGCGTCGAACAGAACACGGGCGAAATCACCTCGAAGGATTTCGAAATCGCTGGTCAGACTGCCAAAGCTCCCCTTTGGAAAAACCGCCACCACCTTGCCAGCCGCGTCTAGCCACTTCTGCCCACATTCCTGCGTGTTGCGCGCCTCAATCTGCTCCGTCAAACCCATGCGGTTGATGACTTGCTGTCCGGCCCCCTTGACATCAACGTTCTGCCCGCCATCCCTGAACCCACTCGCCTTTTCGGCGACAAGCACCGAGAAGCCGTACTTGGTCAGCCACCAGGCACATGCCGGGCCAGCGATCCCGCCGCCGCAAATCAAGATTTTCTTCCGTCGTTCCATGGTGACAGCTCTCGTGCTTGTGATGTGAATGCCCATGCTAGGCGCACCGTGCGTTGGCCACAAGTATCCAACATGCCATAATATAGTGAATTCTTGCCACCAATCCGTCATCCTTGAAAGCTGCCCGATGCCTGTACTCAGCGACACTTCGTCATTCGATTGGGAGGACCCCGACTTCGTCCCCAGACCGGTGATCACTCTCGGCGCCGCTGGCCTGGACATGGCGGTGACAGGCAAAGACGCCACGCATGAGATCGACGGCCGCAAGGAAGCGGACTTCCACCATCATCGAAAAGGGCAGTTCCTGCTTTGGATGCGCGGCGTGCTCACCTGCGAGGTCGACGGCGGCTTCTGGCTGGTGCCGCCAGGCAGCGCCATTTGGGTACCCGGCGGCGTGCAGCATCGCATGGAGACGGCCGGCACCGTCGAGTGTTACGTGGTCTATGTCGAAACTGCCGCGGGCGAGGTATTGCCGAGGGAATGCTGCACATTGACGACGACGCCGCTGCTGCGTGAGTTGATCATCCGTTCAGCGGCATTGCCCATGCGCTACGAAGAAGGCGGCATGGCGTCAAGAATGATGACGCTCCTTCTCGACGAAATGGCTTTGGCGCAGCCTGGGCAAGTTCATCTTCCACTGCCGACAGACAAGCGGCTTCGCAAACTGGTTGAGTGGATCATGGCCAGCCCGTCCGATCCGGGCAGCATTGACTCCTGGGCACAGCGGATGGACATGAGTCCGCGCACATTCTCACGCCTGATCGCACGACAAACCGGCATGAGTTTCGGACGCTGGCGCAGGCAACTTCATATCCTGCTCGCCCTGCAATGGATGGCCAGGGGCGCGACGGTCCAAGAGGTAGCAGACGGTTTGGGCTACGAGAACGCAAGCAATTTTGTGGTCATGTTTCGCAAAGTTCTTGGTGCAACACCTGGACGTTATTTGAAATCGAACTGACAGATCAAATAGGTTCCTCGTCTGTTTGCACCCTTGCAGTTCACGATCCTGGTTTTCTCTGAATGAAGTTCCGGCAAGCATTCCTCCATCCGTACATCCAATTCCTGCCTGAGCAAGCGTGCATGCGCTTTGCTCAAGCAATGACCGATGACATCATCGGCGTAGCACTCGAATCGAACTTCCGGTGGTGTTTCCGCATTCACCGATCAAACAAGTAATGCCGGAACAAATTCGCCAGTACCGGCTTGCAGCAAGGCGCCATCCAGCATGCAAACCGGCACTTTGCGCCAGCACTCGATATACAGCAGCAGTCATGAACAACTGAAACAATCCATGCACTCCAGATTTCCACTCAGGAACTGAAAATGAAGGTAATCGATCACGAGTTGACGAAGCTATCCATAGCCCAGCGTTGCGACAGGTCAGGCCAGAGACCGAACAATTATCCGGTTTTCGCACACGATGAATACCTTCCATTTGAATTATTTGTTATAGTT
>JAMFSU010000098.1 GCA_026225475.1 Duganella sp. | reverse complement strand
CATCATGCAAACAGAAAACTCACCCAATTACATCTTCAACACGCATGTCGAAGCCGAAGATGCGATTCGCTTACTCAGTCGCTCCGGATTTGATGTCACCAAGCTGTCCCTGATAGGCAAGGGCTACCACAGCGAAGAACATCCTGTCGGTTTCTACACCAAAGGCGATCGCATCAAAGCATGGGGAAAAACTGGCGCATTCTGGGGCGGAATCTGGGGGCTCTTGCTGGCGCCGGCAGTCTTCCTCATTCCCGGCATCGGCTTGCTTGCCATGGCAGGGCCTATCGTCGCCACGCTTGTTGGTGGCGTGGAGGGAGCTGTGGTGGTCGGCGGCGTGTCTGCATTGGGCGCTGCATTAAGTGAAATCGGCATTACCAAAAGCCAGGTCATCAAATATGAAAGTGCTTTGAAAGTAGACAAGTACGTATTGTTGGTGCATGGCACCTCGGACGACATTGCAAAAGCCAATTCCATTCTGGTAATTTCGCAGGCTCAGGCTGTGGCGTAAAACTTAGCCCGAAAAAATCTCCGCATCGTGGATCGGAACGTTGATCCACGTGACCGGATTCGATATACCTGTTCATCACTCCAAGGGCTGCAAATGGATTCAGTGCACACTGCAAGAATGTCGGCTTCGCGTTACCATTATCTGGACCATGATCAATGGCCGGCGCAGCAAGATGTTGTCTACCATGACAGTCTTGACGCGTTTCCCAGTAGTAGGGGATTTGTGTCGATGCTGGTGGCCTATCGCTCGTCCGGAGGTACGCTGAGCAGTCAAGAGCTGGCGCCATTGCTGGCCGACCATCAACCATCGGAATCGATCAGCCTGGCGCATCTGATTGCAAAACGCCGGATATTTGGTTTTACCTGGCGCAATACCTTTTGGGTGCCCATGTTTCAGTTTGAACTGCGCAGTCTGACAATCAGACCCCAGTCTCACCTGGTTCTGATGGAACTCGCGAAATCGTTTGACGAGTGGAGCATCGCAACCTGGTTTACTTGTCCCAATACCTGGCTGGATAACAAAAAGCCAATGGAACTTCTCGATTCGGATTTTTCGGCTGTATATGATGCGGCACGCACCGATAGATTCGTTGCTGCCTGGTAGAGGAACGCTCTATTTGATACGATCGTCGGCGATACAGACTGTTCAAGACCATTACCAGAACACTGGCTTTTTGACGGCATGATTGAGGGCCGCCGCACATTGTCTAACGCAATTTTCAAGGTGCATATCAAGCCAGTTCAGCGCCAATGTTCTATTTTTTAGTGTCCTTGTGTCGTGATTGAACGTATCGAAACTGATCCTGTAGTCGTTGTATGTTCCCAACGCATCTTGTGCCTTGCGCCAGTCTTTCAGATAGCGTTTTACTCGATGCGAATCAAATAACGAACTCGCAAATTCGCTCAGATAGCGAAGCCGTTTCAGACGTTTGCGAAGGCCATGTCGACGTGCGATAGTCAAGGTGGAAAAATGCTTTGCGTCGACGGCAATTTGCGTATACAGATGGTCAAGCAAGCCTTCTATTTTTTCCTTGAGCGCGCTATGTGCGTGCTTTCGATGTTCTTCATCGCGCAACGTGATGTGGCAGTAGGCCAGAACGGAGAGCATCGCACGCTGGAATTCAACAGCCTTGACGCTCATCTGAGGAGTTCCTGCATCTAATCCGGGCGGCTTTTTCCAGCAGTAGTCGATACCGCAGACGTGCATCGCTTCCAGGACTTTGGGCAGTACCGCAGCAATATCGCGATGGGTTCCGAGTTCATGAAATGTCTGGGAAAAGGCGTACTCCCACGCCGGATCAATATTGGTGCTGAATTTTGATAGTTCTCGTAATGCCGTCCGAATTCTACGGAGTCCGACGCGAAGCTGATGGACGAACTCCTCATCTTTTGCGCCACGGGATATTTCTGAGGCGTTGTCCATTATTTGATGGAGGCAACTCCGTAGCGTGAGCACAAGGAATCTGAGTTTTCCCTCATCCGGCCCTATTTTCCGATTGACGGCTGTGACTGGATTGCCACCTTGACGGCCGTCAATCAGGTATTCACCGCGCACTGCTTTCGACGAAGTACAAATGTGGAGTCCGGTACGAACTGCCCACACTTCCGCAAGTCGAAAAAAATTCTCTATTGTCCCTGACTTCAGTTCCATCTCTAGCTCGCGGATAGGTATGGATCGTTCGCCACAGCGTATGTGTCCTGTATCAAATGCCATTTCCACTTTGGTATCGCCGATATATTCATCACGAATTCGTCTCAATACGTTGATATGGAAACGATCAATGAGTGCCGTCGGCAGTCCTTCTGGTGGGATGCTCCGCAAAATATTGGAAATTGCTGCGCCTACGGCAGTACCATCATGCCGCGCGAGGACCAACTCCGGTATTTCCTGATGTCGAGACGTTGAAACCTCTATATTGTGTTCCAGGCGAAGCAGGGGATCCGAAGTAACCATCTTCGCCGTCTGTATCCAGCGGCGCCCCTCTTTACGTAGTCGAATAGTCGCCCCTCGCTTTGCCAGCTTCCCCTCTCTTGTGTCGTAATAAATAGCTTGTAGCCAGCAATTGCGAACGTCGCCAGAATGCAATGCTGTTAAAAGCGCCACACTTTTTTCTTTGGGGACGGAAAATTTGAGTTCAATTTCTACGGGTAAGGATTCTTCGGCTAGCGCGTGCACAATTATGTTCCTATCATTGGTTAAAACCGAGGTGGCGCGGAACAACGTGATGTGGCGGAAATCTTGCGCGCATCTGTGCAATGTTGTCGGTACGTTGTCCCACATCGATGCACGACACATGGCGTCAAAGCGCCCTAACGCACAGATACATTCATAATCTCAGCGCATTGTGTAGTTTTAATCCCAAGGGAAAACGCCATGAAAACAGATGTGCAATTGCAGCAGGATGTCAGCGCAGAACTCAAATGGGAGCCATCAATCAACGCAGCTCAGATCGGTGTCGAGGTCAAAGATGGCATCGTCACTCTGGCAGGCCAGGTGGATAGCTATTCAGAAAAAATGGATGCCGAGACTGCGGCTCAGCGCGTCACAGGGGTGAAGGGGCTTGCGATTGAAATCAACGTCAAACTTCCAGGGGAAAGTCATCGAAAGGATGTCGATATTGCTCACGCAGCCGAGAATGTTCTTTCGTGGTCGAACTATGTGCAACCGGATGTCGTCAAGGTGATGGTGGAGAAGGGCTGGGTGACACTTTCCGGTCAGGTTCGTTGGGACTTTGAAAGACGCGGTGCTGCCGCAGTGATTCGGCATCTCACCGGAGTTGTCGGTGTTACGGATCAGATCACTCTCAAAGAAAAGGTGTCGTCGAAAGTAGTCAAAGATGATATCGAAACGTCGCTTAAGCGACGCATAAAAAATGGCAGTGATGACATTGTCGTCGACGTAAAAGGAACCGATGTCACTCTGTCTGGAACCGTACATAGCTGGAGTGAGCGTGACCTTGCAAGTCATGCCGCCTGGAATTCTCCGGGAGTCTGGAACGTTGTCGACAATCTCGTCGTCGTTGCCTGAATAGAGTAGACGTCCGAGCTGAGATGCGTTCTAGTTGGCTCATATCGTCTAAGGCCAGACCTATCTAAAGATTTATTGTATTTCGGTATGCCAACAGAGAAGGTTAATTTTATGGATAACATCCCATTTGCGACATCGGAAGTTTTAGTTCCAGATGCGAAGGTGAGCGAAAAAGAGCGGAAGCACCAAAGTGACGCGCTTGACGAGGCGTTGAAGGAATCATTTCCGGCGAGTGACCCAATAGCGGTGGATTTTACGGAAGTGAAAATATCAAAGAATACGGACTGACAGCCTTGTTAATTCAGAAGTTTTTCTGTTGTCGATCGTGTTTCAAGAACAGGCATCTTCTTGCGTTGCGATGGATCGATACCATCAATCCACCGCACGTACAGCTATTGATATTGATGAAATGAGTTCGATTATTTGTCTGAGGATGCACACGCAGCGGTAGACTTCTTGCTTGCGGTATCACAGCATTTCATTGCGCTCTTTGAATTGCTCTGTGCCTCGTCATGTTTATTGTTGTCATGGGAAGCGGCGGCTTTAAGATGTTGATCGGCACATGTCTTGTGCTCAGCGGCGGCATCCTTGTGTGCGGTACTTGCTGTGGAGCTTGGATTTTGCATGATAGTTTCCTTCATTGAGTAAGTAGAAAAACGCTGCAACCATGATGCGATATTTTTGTATCCTGCCGACGATATCAACATCCTGACGCTAGCTTGATCAATAACCCGAAATTTACTCCGCGGTTCATTGAAAGAACAGCATGCGCTGATGCAAGAAGATGGTCTGTTCGATGACGTACCATCACGACGTATCGTGCAAGAGTCGACGCATTGCTGATCGAGCGAGTGTCTATAGCACCTGTGGGCCGTCGGTGCGGATTTGTGGGCCGGCGTCGCCACGCAGCATGGCGTCAATGTTTTCAAGAGAACCGATCGCCGCGCGCTTCCCGGTCGCTTTGACGAAGCTGCATGCGGCTTCAATCTTCGGGCGCATCGAGCCTGCAGGAAAAATGATGCCACTGAGCGCATTGGGACTGGCGCTACAAACCGGTCGTTGAGTGGTCAATCCGAAGTCGAGATAAACAGCATCGACATCGGTGGCAATAGCGCGGGATGGCATCAAATTGCGTAGTTCACATTCCAGTAAATAGCCGATCATGCCCTCGGTCTGCGCGCCGAGAAAATCAAGAGGATAGGGCTGAACTGCAGTATAGGATAGCGACTGCAAGGCAAGTAGCCCCACCTGCGGACCGTTTCCATGCGTTAGCACGATATCATTGCTGTCGGCAACCAAGGCCAGTTGCGCTACCGCACGCCGAATGTTCGTCAACTGATTGTCGGCACTCAAGGGCTAGCCTCGACGCAACAGAGCGTTGCCCCCCCAATGCAATGACGATTCGCATCATCTGCTCCTGTGAATTCAGCCCAGTGTTGCGACCAATACTGCTTTGATGGTGTGCATCCGGTTTTCTGCCTGGGTGAAGACAATCGACGCGCCAGATTCAAATACCTCATCCGTGACTTCAAACTCGGTCATGTTGAATTGCTTGCCAAGTGTGCGCCCGACTTCCGTTTCGAGATTGTGCAGCGCCGGCAGGCAATGCATGAACTTACAGTCAGGGTTGCCCGTTGAGCGCATCAAGTCTGCGTTGATCTGGTAGGGCAACAGCATGTCGATGCGCGTCTTCCAGACGTCCGCGGGTTCCCCCATGGATACCCATACATCGGTGTACACATAGTCAGCGTCCTTGACCGCCTTGATGGGATCGGACTCAATCGTGATCGTCGCTCCGGTACGCGTGGCCAGGGCGCGCATGCGCCGCACAAGCTCCATTGGCGGCTGCAGTGATTCGGGAGCAGCAATTCGCACATCCATTCCCATTTTTACCCCACCTATCAATAACGAGCAGCCCATGTTGAAGCGGGCATCGCCGAGATAGCAAAATGAAATACGATGTAACGCTTTTTCACTGGACTCTTCCATCGTCAGTAAATCAGCCAGGACTTGGGTTGGATGCGATTCGTCGGTTAATCCGTTCCATACAGGGACATGCGACAACCGCGCAATTTCTTCCACCACACTTTGATGATACCCACGATACTCAATACCGTCATACATGCGCCCAAGTACCCGCGCGGTATCCTTGATCGATTCCTTGTGGCCTAGCTGCGATCCGACTTGATCGAGATAGGTAACGCTACCGCCCTGGTCATGGACAGCAACCTCAAATGCACAGCGCGTGCGTGTCGATGTTTTTTCGAACACCAATGCAATATTTTTCCCCTTCAGGCGTTGGTATTCGTTTCCGGCGTACTTGTTGCGTTTGAGTTCCGTTGCCAGATCCAGCAAGAAGCGGAGCTCGGAAGGTTCGAAGTCTTCCAGATCAAGCAGACTGCGATTGCGAAGATTGATACTCATAGCAAGATCCTTTGAAAAAATGGCTTACCGCCTTATTCAGACAGCGTCGCGCTCAATAGGGCAGGTCATGCAGTGGCTGCCGCCGCGTCCGCGTCCCAACTCACTGCCCGGAATGGTAATTACCTCAACACCAGCCTTTCGCAGAAGCGTATTGCTGTAGACGTTACGGTCGTAGGCGACCACGACACCGGGCGACAGTGCCAGGAGATTGTTGCCATCATCCCATTGCTCGCGCTCCGCTTCGTAAGTGTCTCCGCCGGTATGGACGACGCGAAGGTTGGGTATGCGCAAAGCCTCGGCGACGACATCGATAAACGGCGTGTTCTCAGGCCGTACATCGATCGTTCCCTCTTGATCTCCAGGGCGCAGGCTGAAGCTGCGAATGGCGTCGACGACATCGGGAAATACGGTGACCAGATCGGTGTTGCAGAAAGTGAATACCGTATCCAAATGCATGGCCCCGCGGGACTTTGGCATCTGGGCGGCGATGATGCGGTGGGCCGCACCCTGTTGGAAGAGTTTTGCAGCCAATTGGCTTACTGCTTGTGGAGAAGTGCGTTCTCCCATGCCGATCAGCAGCAATCCGCTACCCAGAGGGACGACGTCTCCGCCTTCCAGCGCGGCTGTGCCATGACTTTGGTCCGGATCGCCCCACCATTCCTTGACCTGCCCGCGGAACAGCGGATGGAAGCGATAGATGGCCGTCATCAGCAATGTTTCATGACGGCGTGCTGGCCAATACATGGAGCCGAGCACCACGCCATCGCTCAGCCAACAGCTGGAGTCTCTGGTAAATAAGGTATTGGGCAAAGGAGGTAATATCAGCTCCTGTGGGTCGAGGATTGTGGCAGTAAGCCCCTCGAGTACGAACGGTACTTCGCCCTGCAGCAGGCCACCGATGAGGTAACTTGCCAACTGTGCCGCAGGCAAGCCTTCCAGCCATGGCCGTAACTGACTGCTGGCTTCAGGCTCAAGCGTATCGGGCTCCAGCTTTCGGTCGAGCAGCCACTCGCGCGCATCCGGTAGCATGACTATATCTGCCAATAGCTTGTGCAACTCCAATACCTCGACGCCGCGTTCGACCATCGCATTGCAGAAGGCATGATGATCGTTTTTCGCCTGAGTAACCCACAGCACGTCGTCGAAAAGCAGCTCTTTGCAATTGGCAGGTGTAAGACGTGCTTGCGCGAGGCCCGGCCGACAGACAATGACCTTGCGTAGCTTACCTACCTCGGAATGGACTCCGTAACTCATGCTATTTCCTTTAGTTGAGATAGTGACGGCATTGCCGGAAGGCCGACAAGCCAGAGACATTTCACAGATTCAATTTTCCAACAGCGAGCAGATAACCGGCGACAATTGCCAGCAGGATGAAGATCACAAAGACGGCGGTTTCGACACCAATGAAAACTGGTTTTTTCTGCTCTCGTTTTGCGAAAATGAAGAAGACTGCTCCCGGGGCGTAGAGCAATGCGCTGAGAAGGAGATATTTCGGACCTGCCGCGTAGAGCAACCAACTGCAATAAAGTGTGGCAATGACCGTGATCGACAGATCACGCAAGCGCAGCGGTGCTGCCGAACCTTGCCGGGGCCATGTCAACCTCAGGCCATAGATGGCGCTGAACAAATAGGGCAGAAGGATCATTGCCGTCGAAAGCGAGATCAGCGCCAGATAAGATGCTTTGGAATAAAGTGTGACGATCAAAAAAACCTGCGTCATCCCGCTGGTGATCCACATGGCGTTGGCTGGGACATGGCGTGCGCTTTGTCGCGCCAGTTTTTTCGGCATGACGCCGTCGTTTGCCGGTGAAAATAGCGATTCTGCGGCTAACAGGGTCCAGGCCAGAAAGCCTCCGCCTACCGAGATGATCAAGCCAGCGTAAATGAGTATCGCGCCCCATCGTCCGACCACATGTTCAAGTACGCCAGCCATTGAAGGATTTTTCAGCGTAGCAAGTATCGGCTGACTGAGAATGCCGAGTGAGAGCAATGACACTGACATCAGCAGCAGGAGGGTGATGACAAAACCGATTACGGTTGCACGACCGACGTCGCTGCGTCGTTTGGCACGGGAAGAGTACACGCTGGCGCCTTCGATACCGATGAACACCCAGACAGTCACCAGCATCGTAGTCTTGACCTGTGTCAGCATCGATCCCAACTTTACCTCTCCCCAGAACACAAAAGTAAATGTGTCCAGGTTGAACGCAATAGCGACCAGGACGATAAAAATCAGCAGAGGGATGACCTTGGCCAGGGTAACCACTGCATTCAAGACGACGGCGCCGCGGATACCGTTCAATACCAACGCATGCACGGTCCAGAGCAGCACGGATGCGCCGACGATGGCTGCGGCTGTATTGCCTTCTCCAAAGACGGGAAAGAAATAACCCAAGGCGCCGAATGCCGCGACCAGGTAGCCGACATTGCCGATCCAGGCGCTTACCCAGTAGCCCCAGGCAGAATTAAAGCCGACATAGTCACCAGACATCTCGCGTGCGTACGCGTAGATACCGTTGTCGAGAGCGGGCTTACGCAGGGCGAGCATTTGATACAGTAGCGCGAGACTGAGCATGCCCGCACCAGTAATCAGCCAACTGAGCAAAATCGCTGCCGCGCCGGCACCGGTGGCCATATTCTGGGGTAAGCCGAATATCCCGCTTCCTAGTATTGATCCAACGACGAGCGCGACCAATAGCCACATTCCAAGCGGCGTCTCGGTTGTTCCCATGTTCGCAGAATTGTTAGTGACATTCTTATCTGCGGGCATAGGTAATCCAAGTTGATGGTTCGTGACGCTTAAGCTATCTGCTTATTCACGCTTTATCTGTGCTTTAGCGTACAAGTCTTCTCGATCCAATCCAGATCATTCGTGAATGAGCGATCTTGACGACAACCGCATTGCGTATGTTCTTTATCGCACATAGGAAACAGTCAACCCCACCTATACTGAAACGCAACGCTGGCATTCTCTCCGTGGTGAAACGACTACCTCCCTTGAAAGGATATGAAGTGATGAAATGGCGCATTGAGATGGATAAGAATCTGCTACTTGCCGCTATACCGAAGCCGGAATTGCAGCGCTGGCAACCAGATCTGGAATACGTCGACATGCCGCTAGGGCAGGTGCTGTATGAATCTGGCGGTCGTATCGGTTACGTCTACTTTCCTACGACGGCAATCGTCTCCCTGCTTGACGTCTTGGAGAATGGGTCTTCGGCGGAGATAGCTGTGGTTGGTAACGAGGGTATCGTTGGCATCTCGCTATTTATGGGAGGGGAGTCAATGGCAAGTCGAGCCGTTGTTCAAAGCGCGGGACATGGATTTCGGTTGCGTGCACAAGCGTTAAAAGCCGAGTTCAATAGGGCTGGCCCTGTTTTGCATTTGCTGTTGCGTTATACCCAGGCACTCATTACCCAGATGTCGCTGACGGCAGTATGCAATCGACATCACTCATTGGATCAGCAACTTTGTCGTTGGATTTTACTGAGCCTTGACCGCTTGGAAGGAAGCGACTTGCTCATGACACAGGAGTTAATTGCGAACATGCTTGGTGTTCGGCGAGAAGGTGTGACAGAAGGTGCGCTTAAGTTACAAAAGGCCGGACTCATTACTTATGCGCGCGGCCGCATTAAAGTAATTGATAGGAACGGCTTGGAACAGCGCAGCTGCGAATGTTATGCGGTTGTCAAGAAAGAATATGACCGGCTGCTTCCTGCGAAGATGGCAGTGTGAGATTTATTGTTCGAAGAAAGCGCTCTGGTCTGAATAGGATCAATCCGCGTTCAAATAAATACGGGCTGTTTTTCTATTGGTCTGACTGAGTGCTTTTTTGAACAATAGTAATGAAACCAAAAAAAGCAGCGCACCAATCGCCAATATGGTCAGCAATTGGCGCCAAGTACGGCTGCGCGCAACCGTCCCGTACTCGAAGTGTGGCGATGTTCAGCATGACGTCTTGGAAGAGTTTTTTGCAAAATAGTCAAATGGCGATCTGTAGCGACAGTTGACAGTTGGAACTCCGAAATCGAATCGTGCTCAATCAGTAAATTACCGACATGTTGTCGATGACATTCCAGACGCCAGGGGTGCTCCATGCCGCATGATTTGCCAAGTTGCGTTCTCCCCAGGTGTGTACAGTGCCAGTCAATGTGACATCGGATCCTTTCACGTCAACAGAAATCGCTTGTGCATCGTTCTGTGCGCGTCGCTTCAGTGCTGCTTCAATCTCTGTCTTGAGGGATGCCGCTGAGACTTTTTCCTTGATCGTGATCTGGTTGCTGACGCCGGTTACGCCCATCAGATGGCGCACGGCATCCGTGGCGCTGCGCCGCTCAAAATCCCAGTTGACCTGCCCGGTAAGGGTGATCCATCCTTTTTCGACCATGACTAGGATATTTTTGTCGGGTGCATACGTTGACCAGGACAGGACATTCTCAGCGGCACGAGCAATGTCGACATCATTTCTCTGACTTGATCCAGGTAGCCTCACGTTCAGCTCGATTGCCAGTCCTCTTACGCCAGAGATGCGTTGTGCCGCATGTTCTGCCGCCAACTTTTCCGAGTAGCTACCGACTTCCCCGACCAAAGTTACGATGCCATCCTTCACTTCAACGCCAATGTCAGTGGCAATGATCGCGGGTTCCCATTTCAATTCTGCATTCACATCTTGCTGTAATTGCGTATCGGTTTTCATCACGTCCTCCAGTTAAATAGAAAAGCGTAGTTTGTTCTCTAGCGCCGATATGATCTGTGCGCTATCGCGCTTTGATAAAAAAGGGGACAAGAGGGCGTGTGACTTCCTATTTGCGGCGTTCATTGGCATATCTGTGTGATGTCAGTGGCCTAGCGCACAGACCTCAAACTAAGAATGAACCAATACTTGATCGAGTCTTGATGACGATCTTTGGAATCAAGCGGACTTCGCAATTGTATTTGCTCTGCAAGCGCGCAAAAGCAGATTTCGCCCGCAACAACGACATCGTTGCATCCACCTGTGACAGTCGACATGAATTTGCATTCGGGAGGCAGCATGGAAAAATCACCTCCTTCCACGGTCAAAAATGTTGTTGTCCCTTTGAGCAATTCGACGAGCAAAGCAAGTCTTCTGCCGGTCTTGTCCGATACCACCATGCTCGCCCAATCGCCAAAACAGGCCCGACTTGTGATTGATTCTTCAGCGCAAACTACGCCCAACCTGGCGACGTTAATGCGATCGCCGTTATCAGAATTACTGCTTGCAGCTGTTTGCAAGGATCCGATCGGTGCCAAGTGTAGTCATCATGATCTTGTTCATGTCGGCTTTACTGCCTTGACTGGTTTCGGGCTTGGCATTGGACTGGTCACCTTGATGATCAGCATCACACGTGCGCGCCTGCCAAACTACGCAGCGATGATCATGTACGGCAACCTGGGATTGGCATTCGTCATGGTCGTATTGATTGCTGCCATTTCCAGCTATTTTGACGTGCGACGGGTGTTGCGGATCAAACCTTTCGATATTTTCCGTGGTTAATTTGAGGGCGCGATATTACGCGACCAGGAATGCACAATGACTGATTCTGCCATCGGATTGACCTCGGTCGCCGCACATCTGCTGCAACAACAGGGCGGTACAAACAGTGTGATGGAGGTGGTAGAAAACCCATTCCTGCATGCCATCAAGAAATTGTGGGCACCGGTGCCGTGGATGCTGGAGATCACGATCCTGATTCAGGTTGGACTCGGTGACTATCTGCAGGCCGTCATGGTGGGCTTGCTGTTGCTGTTCAATGCCGGCTTGAGCTGGTTCCAAGAAGGGCGGGCGCAGGCCACGCTCGACGCCTTGAAGTCGCGGTTGGCGCTGCTGGCGACGGTGCGACGAGATGGCGCATGGAACAACCTGCCTGCGGTTGAACTGGTGCCTGGTGACATCGTCAAGCTGACGCTTGGCGTCGTGGTTGCGGCCGATGTTCGCATACTCAGTGGTTCAGTCTTGCTGGACCAGTCGATGCTCACCGGTGAGTCAATGCCGGTTGAAGTCGGTGCGGAAGGGCAAAGTTATGCCGGCGCGCTGGTCAGGCGTGGCGAAGCAATTGCGGTTGTCACCGCCACAGGGACACACACCAAGTTTGGCCGAACCGCAGAACTGGTGGCAGAGGCGAAGGTGGAAAGTTCGCAGCAAAAAACGGTATTGAACGTGGTGCGGAATCTGGTGATATTCAATGGTGGCGTGACCGTCGTACTGGCGATCTATGCCTATTTTCTACCGCTGCCATTTGCAGAAATCATGCCCTTGATTTTGATCGCGGTGCTGGCCTCAATTCCAGTTGCGTTGCCGTCGATGTTTACACTCGCCGCCGCAGTCGGAGCGCGGGCGCTTGCGCTGCGCGGGGTGTTGCCGACACGGCTGTCGGCAGTCGATGAGGCTGCCGGTATCGATATTCTGTGTGCTGACAAGACCGGAACGCTGACCAGCAACATGCTCAAAGTCATGTCGCTGACTTCCGTGCCTGGCATAAGCGAGGAGGAGGTATTGGCCTTGGCCGCATTGTGCAGCGCAGAGAGCGGCCAGGATCCAGTCGATGCCGCAATCCGCGAGGCGGCGTTACAGCGGCCGTGGGCAGGTGTCCCCACCCAGGTGACTTTTACACCATTCGATCCGGCGTTGAAACGTGCGACGGCGAGCGCACGCCAGACGGACGGGACTGTTATCAGTATTTGCAAAGGCGCCTTCAGCGTCATCGAGACGCTGGCGCTTATTCCGCCAGGTATGAGTGCCAGTGCGTTACAGGCTCAAGGATATCGCGTGCTGGCGGTGGCAGCTGGTGCGCCTGATCAACTCAAACTGGTCGGGTTGATTGCCTTGAGCGATCCGCCGCGCGCAGACTCGGCCGCGCTGATCAAAGCGTTGACCGGCCTCGGCGTACGGACATTGATGGTGACCGGTGATGCGCAAGCGACCGCGCAAGTAGTGGCATCGTCAGTTGGCATCGTTGGCGAGACCTGGAACGGTACGCCACTACCCGACGATATCAAGGCTGAAAATTATGCGATCTTTACCGGCGGGCTACCGGAAGACAAGTTCCGGCTGGTCAAGGCACTGCAGAAAGATGGTCATATTGTCGGGATGTGCGGCGACGGCGCCAACGACGCGCCTGCTTTACGGCAGGCGCAGATGGGAATTGCCGTTTGCACGGCGACGGACGTGGCCAAATCTGCTGCCGGTATCGTGCTGACAGAACCCGGCTTGAATGGCATCGTCATTTTGATCAATGAAGGTCGAAAAACATTTCAGCGCATCCTCACCTATACATTGCGCTCCATCATCCACAAGGTAGTGCAGGTGCTTTTTCTTACCATCGGCCTGGTCATGACGGGGGAGGCGATCCTGACGCCGTCGCTCATGGTGTTGATGATGGTGATAGGCGACTTTCTGGCGATGTCATCGTCTACCGACAACGTCCGGCCGTCGAGCAGGCCAAATACCTGGCGCATCCGCAATCTCACAATAGCCGGCATCGCGCTGGGTGCGGTTGACCTGATATTCTGTGTAAGCTGTCTCGCTAGCGGCAAGTACTTTTTCGGTCTGGACAATGCCAGCCTGCGCACGCTGACCGTGGTAACGTTGGTGTTCAGTGGGCAGGCCGTGTTTTACATAGCGCGGGAGAGAAAGCATCTATGGAGCTCAATGCCCGGGCCATGGCTCCTGGCGTCCTCGGTTGTTGACCTCGGGCTTATCACGATGCTGGCCGTCAATGGCGTACTGATGACAGCATTGCCGGCGTCGATCGTCGCCGCAGTATTTGTCGCTGCAGTGATGTTGGCGTTCATTCTCGATGTTGTTAAGTTATTCTTGTTTAAGCATCTGGTGATCGTCTGAGAAAATGGAACGCATTTCACGCCTATTGATGAAATGAATTCTCATGATCACGTCGAGGTATTCCGGCCTGTCACCGGTAATCCTGCAGTATCTTGATGTAGTTGGCGCGTTCGAATACTGACGGCACTTTAAGATTGGGCTGACTCATCAGCCCTCGCACATATTCAAGCGAAGTGAAGTCGCGCGCCTCCAGCCACGTTGTCAGATCCAAATATTCAGCTCCAGGCCTTTTGCGGCAGCTTCCTCAAGCTTCAGCTTGGCCACCCGGATGCGCTGAGCGCATAACTCAATCTCTTGTATTTGTGCGCCATCCAGAATAGCGGTTGCCAGTTCACTGCCGACAATGGGCGCCCGTTGTGTCAACAGCATGCGCGCCAGATGCAGGTGTTTGTCTGCCGCCAAGCGAAATCCCAAGCCAAACTCTGCGTTATCATCGAACATAGAATTCGACCAAGCCGGGCCACGGCCTTCGTGATTTTTTGTCCATGGCGTCACGCGCAAACTGTCGTGAGTCTTTCTCACGCTTGTTTTTCTTAAATTAGGCCGCTCACTGATGATTTTCAGTCTGTGCGTTGCCGTACCTTTTCCTTGACGGTGTAACGACATATCCGGGTCTACGTGATGCCATTCTTGGTGTTCTATCGAACAGACCTGACGAAGCCGGGCGTACATGCTGCAGTTTCTAGCGCCAGATTTTTTATCTGGATATTTTTCGCCGCCATTGGCGATTGCTCCCTTTCAGGAACCTATTCGATGCTTTTTGATAAATTCTCCGCTCGGTCGTTGCAACTTGCCAATCACATCGTGATGGCGCCGATGACACGCAGCCGTGCTACACCTCAACACACGCCCGATGCAATGATGGCAACGTATTACGGCCAGCGCGCGACAGCAGGGTTGATTCTTACAGAAGGTACCTCGCCTAGTCCCAATGGAGCAGGGTATCCACGCATTCCCGGGTTGTATGACGCAGCACAGGTTGAAGCCTGGAGGGCTACGACAGCTGCCGTGCACGCACAAGGCGGAAAGATATTTGTGCAACTGATGCATTGCGGCAGGGTAGCGCATATCGCAAACCTTCCCACCGGCGCCGAGATACTGGGGCCGGGGACACAAACTTGCCCTGGAGAGATGTACACCGACACGCTGGGCATGCAACCGTACAGCATCCCGCGCGCGATGAACGAGGTCGATATTGCGCACGTTGTAAAAGAGTACGTGACGTCCGCGAGGTTCGCATTGGACGCTGGTTTCGACGGCGTAGAGTTGCACGGTGCTAACGGGTACCTGATCGAGCAGTTTCTTAATCCGCTTGTTAACCTGCGTACTGACGGTTACGGTGGTGGTATCGAAGGGAGAAATCGTCTCGCGCTGGAGATTGCGCGCGCCACGATCGAGGCCATCGGTGCCGACCGTGTCGGCATGCGACTTTCCCCTTACGGCGCGCTCAACGGCACGGGTGAGTTTCCTGAAGTGAGGGAACAATATCTGATGTTGGCAAAATCGCTCGCTGCGATAGGCCTGCTCTACATTCATCTGGTCGATCATTCGTCCATGGGGGCGCCGCCAGTGCCTGCTGACTTCAAGCTTAAGCTCAGAGCAGGCTTCGACGGGTTATTCATTCTATCGGGAGGTTTCGATCATGCCAGTGCCGAGCAAGCCTTGCGCGATAAACACGGTGATCTGATCGCATTTGGGCGATCTCTTTTAGCCAATCCTGACCTTGTGGAAAGGATGCGTACGGACGCTACGTTGAATACTCCTGACATGACTACTTTTTACACGCCGGGTGCGAAGGGCTACACCGACTATCCACTTCTGTTGAACTGATCTCTTCACTCCTGCACGAGCATCGTGTTCATGGGCAGCTGGATACGTGAAAGTATTCGCCAACACGAAGCAGGCGAGATCGGAATAACACAGCATCAATCTGAACTTTAAGGAAATCTCATGAAAACCAAAGCCAGCTACCCCATCGTCACCGAGCCGCCGGTCTGGTTCATCACCGGCTGTTCTACAGGTTTTGGTCTGGAACTCGCCAAGCAGGCAATTCAACGCAGTTACCGCACTGTGGTAACTGCGCGTGATCCTTCCCGGCTGGAAAGTCTTGGTGTCACTGATAATGTTCTGGTGCTGAAGCTCGACGTCACCGACCCTGATCAGGTAGTCGCCGCCATCAAGGCGGCTGAAACTCGCTTTGGAGGTATCGACGTGTTGGTGAACAACGCCGGCATCGGCTACTTTGCCGCCATCGAGGAAGGTGAAGAGACAGAAGTGCGCAAGATGTTTGATGTCAATGTGTTTGGCCTGAGCCGAATGATTCAGGCTGTGCTGCCTGGCATGCGCAAGCGCCATAGTGGTTGTATCGTCAACCTATCGTCCCTGGCCGGGATACGAGGCATGCCGTCACTGGGACAGTACTGTGCCACCAAGTTTGCCGTCGAAGGATTGTCAGAGGCTTTGCGGCAAGAGGTCGAACCGCTGGGTATTCACGTGATGATCGTCGAACCGAGCGGTTTTCGCACCGACTGGGCCGGGCGATCGGCCAACGAGAGTGTGCACCAGATCGACGACTACATGGCTACTTCCGGCAACGTTCGCGTTGGATTACGGACAGAATCCGGCAAGCAACCGGGCGACCCGGTGCGTGCAGCAAAGGCCATCATTCAGGCGGTGGCATCGGAGAATCCGCCGCATCATCTGTTACTTGGCAACAGTGCCTTTGAGGTCGGTATGTCAAAGCTTGATGAGTTACGCAAGGAGTTTGCTGCCGGTGAGACGGTGGCGCGCGCGGCTGACTTTCCCAAGCTCAATGCAAATGCGGTCGCATGACTGAGTCTACATCTGCGCCATTTGACTGTCGCACGGCCTTGCTTACCAGCATGCAGATGGCGCAGGCAGATCGGCTGACAATCGCGTCAGGCATCAGTGCTTTGGCGCTGATGGAAAACGCCGGCCGACCGGTGGCTCAGGCCATCATGCAACGTTGGAGGCCTTGTCCCGTGGTTGTTTTGTGCGGACCCGGCAGCAATGGCGGCGATGGTTTTGTGGTGGCGCGGCGGTTGGCCGAGGCTGACTGGCCGGTCAGGGTTGCACTTTCGGTGCCGCTCGCGGATCTGCACGGCGAGGCTGCCCATTATGCAGCGCTATGGCGGGGACCGATTGAGGCCCTCTCGCCCACAGTACTGGATGGTGCAGAACTGGTCGTGGATGCCATCTTTGGTGCTGGCCTGAGCAGGGCTCTTGACGGTGCTGCCGCGCAGACGCTTACTTCAGCGGCAGCGCGTGACATGAACATTGTTGCCGTGGATGTACCCAGCGGACTGATCGGTGACACCGGCGCTGTTGTTGGTGCCGTCCTCTGTACGCTGACGGTAACTTGTTTCCGTAAGAAGCCCGGTCACTTGCTACAACCAGGTCAGAGTCTTTGCGGTGAGATTGTCGTGGCTGATATTGGCACGCCCACATCGGTGTTCGGACAGATCAGGCCCGATACCTTCGAGAACGATCCGGCGCTTTGGCGCGATGATTTGCCGACACCGACACCAGACGGCAATAAATACACCCGCGGACACGCTCTGGTATGGGGCGGCTGGCCTGCCACAGGTGCAGCCCGTATGGCGGCCCGAGCGGCCGCGAGGGTAGGTGTGGGCCTGACGACAGTCGTCATGAAGGAAGTGGCGCTACAAGTCTACGCAGCGACGCTGACCAGCGTCATGGTCAGCCAGGTAGAAAGTGTTGAAGACCTGGAACAGATACTCATCGACAGACGTATCACTGGCATGTTGATCGGACCGGGTGCCGGCATCGGCCCTGAAACCCGTGCGCGTGTTTTTGCCATGCTTAATTCAGGTCAGGCAACCGTGCTTGATGCCGATGCGCTCACGACGTTCCAGGAGGACCCGCAGTCGTTATTTTTTGCCATCTCTGGTAGCGGCGCAGGTCCTTGCGTGTTGACCCCGCATGAAGGAGAGTTCCGCCGCCTGTTCGATGGGGTGATCGACATGGGGTGCGACAAACTCACGCGTGCACGCGCTGCTGCGCACGCCAGCGGCGCCATCATTGTGCTCAAGGGCCGCGACACCATCATCGCCACACCTGATGGCCGCGCCATCATTAACGCCAATGCACCGCCGACGCTAGCTACTGCCGGGGCCGGTGATGTACTTAGCGGGATGGTGCTTGGTTTGCTGGCACAAGGCATGGCGCCTTTTCTTGCGGCAGCAGCGGCGGTCTGGCTACATGGCGCGGCAGCGGCCCATTTCGGTCCCGGGCTACTTGCAGAAGATCTTCCTGACCGCTTGCCAGCCGTATTTCGCCAGTTGGAGCGTTTGCTGCCGCAACGTCCTATGTCGCCAGGAGGACGCTGATGCACGCGATGGTGTTGAGACAATTGGGGCAGCCTCTCGAATGGAGCGAACTGCCTGACCGTCAACCTGGCCCAGGGGAGATCCGCGTTCAGGTAAAGGCTTGTGGCGTATGCCGGACGGACCTGCATGTCGTTGATGGCGAACTGCCGCATCCAAAGGTGCCCATCATTCCTGGACACGAGATCGTTGGCCGTATTGATGCCATCGGTGCCGGCGTAGTTGACCTGAGTCTTGGGCAACGTGTAGGCATACCGTGGCTGGGTCACACCTGTGGTGTCTGTCCTTACTGCCGCTTACAGCACGAAAACCTGTGTGACCAACCGGTGTTTACCGGCTACACGCGCGATGGCGGCTTTGCCACGGCCGCGATTGCCGATGCACGCTTTGCCTTTCCCCTGGGAGAACCGCTAGACGAGCACAGCAGCGACGAGTCGATGGCACCTCTGCTGTGTGCTGGGTTGATCGGCTGGCGCGCACTGTCCATCGCAGGCGATGGCAAGAACCTCGGCTTGTACGGGTTCGGCGCATCCGCCCATATCCTGGCTCAGGTAGCGCGGTGGCAGGGGCGATCCGTGTTCGCATTCACGCGACCGGGAGAACGCAAGACGCAAGACTTTGCGCGTAGTCTGGGCGCTACTTGGGCCGGAGGGTCTGACGAGATGCCGCCACAGCGGTTAGATGCAGCGATCATCTTCGCCACGGTAGGGGAACTCGTGCCGCTCGCGTTAAAGGCCGTTCGCAAGGGCGGTCGGGTGGTCTGCGCAGGCATTCACATGAGTGACATCCCGGGCTTCCCTTATAGCCTGCTCTGGGAAGAGCGCCAGTTGCTGTCGGTAGCCAACCTCACGCGTGAGGATGGACTCAACTTCCTGAGCAAGGTTCGGCACATGGGAGTGACGACAAAAACCACATCCTATCCCTTGCAGCATGCCAACGAAGCCCTGGTCGACCTTCGGGCTGGTCGGTTTGAGGGGGCGGCGGTATTGATCCCTTGACGCTACTACAGCTTACTGACGTGTCCCAGCCATCAGATCATATTTCGCGAAATAGCGACGCGCCAGCGCGACGAGTTGCTTCTCAGTCGGATGATCCACTACCTCGTAGCCGACGATGCGTGGCTCCGTCAGCGGGCGGTGTTTCTCCACGTAGTTCCTGAAATCCGCTAGTCCGGAATGTCCGCCAACAACAAGTACTTCAGCGATACCATCGAACGCATCGCAGACATGGCCGAAAAATTCGTGTTCGGTACGCACGCCGCTTTGATGTTGTCGCGTGAATTTCAATTTCTCATGTAATTTGCGCTCGACCACCTGTTCGGAGGTGAACTGCAGCAGCTGGGCAGAATGATGATCAACAAAAACAACGGCATGGAATTGGCTCATGGCAGGAATTTTTTCTCGTGAAGGGTCTGACAGGTGATGCAGCGTATGGTTTGTGGTTCAAGTCGTAGAGGGCATGTGGCAGGCGAAATAGATGGAGAGAATAATTCCGTAGGGTAGCCTGCGCCGACTCCGCAGTCTGTACGCCGCCAGACCGACGTTGACCATAAGTTGATGCAGAATTATCACGATTGATTGGCTTGACGAAAAGGAACTGCGCATGCCTAAGCTTTCTACGCAAGAGCGAAACGCGATGTCTGAACGACAGTTCGCATTTCCCGTACAACGCAAGGAACCCTTGGAGAACGCAAGTCACGTTCGCAATGCGATCGCACGCTTTGGTCAGGTAACGGGGGTGAGCGATGACGAGCGAGACGAGGCCTGGCAGCGCATTGAGGCTGCCGCAAGTTTGTATGGCGTGGTGTTGCACGAAATCGGCTGGCGTGAGTTGGTCAATCCACGCACCAAAATCGGATCGCGATGAAATCACGTTGCTGGCGTCCCCGGACCTCTGCAACATCTGCGTCGCAAAGACAATACGCGTTGCTTGATCCAGACGGTAAAGCCAGGGATATTCTCAGTCCACTACTTCTCACTTTATTTCTGTAATGAAGTCTTCGCGGGCACGACGTACTTTTTTCAGATCGACTAACCAATCGCCCTCATCAGCGCGATAGCCGAGCGGCAAGATCACGACGCTACGCAAATGTTTTGCCTTTAATCCTAAAATGTCGTCGAGCGCCGCGGGGTCAAAACCTTCCATCGGTGTTGAATCCACTCGTTCGAATGCCGCCGCGATCAGGGCCGTCCCGAGTCCGATGTAGGCTTGCCTGGCTGCGCTCTGATAGTTCTCTTCCTGGCTGCGTTGCGCGACTATGCCAAGTAATTGCTGACGATAGTTTTCCCAGTCTTCGCTGACTTGCCCTCTGACTTGATTGGTCAGATCGAACATTGCATTTACCCGATCAGCAGTAATGTCATCCCACGCGGCAAACACAAGAAGATGTGAACAATCGGTAATTTGCTCCTGGTTCCAGCCGATCGCTTTTATCTTTTCACGAATTTCAACGTTGGTTACCACGAATACCTCGAATGGCTGCAGGTCGCTCGAGGTCGCCGTCAATCGGATTGCCTCCAGGATGCGCTCGACCGCGTCATGTGCAACGATTTTTGACGGATTAAACTTCTTGGTCGCGTAGCGCCAGTGCAATTGGGTGATGAGTTCAGACATATTCATATTCCAGTTCGTGTGGATAGGGAATGGCGACGATCGTCATACGTGAGAGGGCGCATAGAGATCTTGTCGGGTGAGCGGTAGCGAGGTTTCGACGCCGCGCCGCGAGGCAAGAATCTGGTAAATTCCGGTGCCCCCAGCTTCGAACTCCAATGCACATGCCGCCATATACAAGCGCCAGACACGATAGGTCGGCTCGTCCACCTCGCACAGGGCAGCATCTCGGTTGGCCTCCAGACGCCGCACCCAGTGGCGCAGCGTCAGCGCGTAGTGGCGACGTAACGCTTCGACATCCTGAATCTCGAAACCTGCGCGCTCCATGCCGAGCTGGATGTTGCTGACGCAGTCAAGCTCTCCGTTGGGAAACACGTAACGGTTGATGAACTCCGTGTCCACGGTCTGGTTCCAACCTTCCTCGTCGTGGGTGATGCCGTGGTTCAGGAACAGGCCGCCCGGGCGCAGCATGCGCTGCACGACGCTCAGATAAGTCGGCATATTGGCCAGGCCGACGTGCTCGAACATGCCGATGCTGACCACCTTGTCGTAGATCGCATCCCCTTGCAGGTCGCGGTAGTCCCGTATTTCCACGGTCACCAGATCCTGCAAGCCCTCATCGATGATGCGTTGCTGTGCATAGTCGTGCTGCGCCTGGCTGAGCGTAATGCCATGCGCCCGTACGCCATGGTGTCGTGCCGCCCAGCAGATCAGCGCTCCCCAGCCGCAACCGATGTCCAGCAGATGCTCGCCGCGCTGCAAACGCAGTTTGCGGCAGACCAGATCAAGCTTGTTCTGCTGCGCCTGATCCAGCGTATCGTCTGGTGTCTCGAAGTAGGCGCAGGAATAGATCCGTTCGGTGTCAAGCCATAGCGCGTAGAAGTCGTTTGATACGTCGTAATGGAAAGAAATAGCTTGTCGATCGGAATCCCGGGTGTGTTCTCTGGACAGCCGCTGCGCCAAGCGAGTGAGAAGGGTTCCAGTTTTCGTCATTTTTGCGCGACGCGGCAGACGCCAGGCATCTAGCAGCAATGCCAGCTTGGCGCGCCAGGGTAGGGCTAGCTTTTGGAAATGTCCCTTCAGGGCCAGTGCACTGTAGAGGTCTCCTTCGACGTCGATTTGACCACGGAAGTACGCATCGGCCAGCAAGACGGGACCTCGCGCAGTGACCAAGCTGCGTAGCAGCATCGGGTCTCGCAGCACAAGGGTGAACGCCGGCGGACCTTGACCCACGCTGAGGTAACGTTCATTCCACAGTCTCAAATCGGCGCTGCCGGCAAAGCCTTCCAGCAAACGTTTCAGGATACGGGAAGCTGCATCGGTATGGGCGCTGGTCGGGCTCAAATGGGTATTGGCATGGTTCATTTACGGACCATTTGAAGGGCAAGTTTACTGAATTCATTTTTTCTGCGTAGCAGAACTTGCAATGGCCAAAGCGCCGGCACCGAACAGTGCTCCGCGAGGCGATAGGTAGTGCTGTTTTTCAACATAGGGATACTCCCGCCAATGAGGTAGGCCTTGCGTGTCGAAGACATAGTGTTAGCTTTCTCTTGAGTGCTGTGCTAGATGCGTTACAGAACCCAATTTGCAAGCAACTCGGGAGTAGGAGCGCATGGCCGAAGTTAGTTGATGAGACCATTGCAGTCGGTGCGGTACACAACACATGGATCTGTCATCGGCATGTACTTCGCTTGTATTTGATGCTTAAAGCCATCTACTCTGGAAATCGTTGTTAATCTGTATCAATCGAATGATTGTTGAGTGGTAAGTTCTCCATCAAACCAGCGCTCATTAGAGGGGAAATTTAGCTTCGACCAATACGCTTCGCGCTGTTTCCTCCCGTTTCATTGTGGTTGGTG
>JAMFSU010000097.1 GCA_026225475.1 Duganella sp. | reverse complement strand
TCCCATTTTCTGCGGCACATCGCTGGGAACCCCGCAGGGGCCCGGATCGCGCGGTCGCCTTCTTTTGCTTAGCTTTTCTTGGCGAGACAAGAAAAGTAAGCGGCTGCCGGGCCGCTCCCGGCTAGGTCGTCCGAAGAAAACAAAGATTCAACGACGTACTGAAGTGACCGACTGCCGGGCCGCACCCGGCTAGATCGTCCGGAGAACACAAAACATCAGCAACAAAAAAATACACCGCTTTAAACTAAAGCAAACCAAACCAAACGGCATCAGCCCCAAGCGCATTTACCATGTCAAGCCGAGTTACTTCAACGTCAATATCCACTTCACCAAAGTGCGTGCTTCGGCTGGAGTGACTTGCGAGTTAGCCGGCATTGGTACCGCCCCCCAACTGCCAGAACCACCCTTCAATACTTTTTGTATGAGTATGTCTTCCGCGCCTTTTTGTCCCTTGTATTTCAGGGCCACGTCTTTATAGGCCGGTCCGACGATTTTTCTGTCGATGCTATGGCACGCCATGCAGTTCTTCGCCTTGGCCAGGTCTGCATTGGCAGAGGCTTGGGCTGACACGCCCAATGCCAATAAGGCTGATGCGATGAATAAAAGCTTGTTCATTGTTACCCTCCAGGAAGTTGAGAACCAATTTCATCCATGTTCGCCATGATCAACAAATACAGCAAGAAACATGCTCACCGGCTGGATCAGTTGCACAATCGGGATGCAAGTCTGCATGAAATAAGCTGGCCGTATTCTACAACCGTTTGTTGACCCGACCATATGCGCCTGCGCATATAGTCATCATGTCGTTGACCAGAAAAAACATCACTTCGAAAGCAGCTGCAGCTATCGCATTTCTTCTGCGGTAAGCAGGCAATAGCCTTGCACAACCTCATCTGTCAACGATATGATTCAGTTTCGACTAATATGAATTCCATATGATTGGCAGATGAATCCCGAATCCCGCCTTGAGCTGCGCCAGTTGCGTTACTTCGTCGCCGTTGCCGAAGAAAAGCATTTCGGCCGCGCCGCCGTGCGCTTGCATATGACGCAGCCACCGCTGTCGCAAACCATCCAGGCGCTGGAAGAAATGCTCGGCACGCCGCTGTTCGCGCGCACCAAACGCAGCGTGGCGCTGACGCCAGCCGGGCAAGCGCTGTTGCCGGAAGCACAACGCCTGCTGCAGCAAGCCGCAGCCCTACCCGATCTGGCCCGACGTGCTGCCAGCGGCGCTTCTGGTCTGCTGTCGCTATCGTTCATTTCAACTGCCGACTACAGTATTCTGCCGCCCTTGCTGCAACGTTTTCGCAGCGGCTATCCGCAAGTGCAGATCGAATTGCGCGAAGCCACCACCGACATTCAGTTGGAAGACCTGATGCAAGGCAAGATCGACGCTGGCCTGCTGCTGCCGCCGCTGTCGGACAAGGCTGCCGCCGTGCTCGATTATCTGCCGGTGCTGTCGGAACCGCTGGTGGCAGCAGTGCCTGCCGGTACCGTACGCGGCAAGCAAGCGGTAGCTCTCAAGAGCTTGCTCGACCTGCCGCTGATCATTTTTCCGCGGCGCATTGCACCGGCCTTCCATGACACCATCCTGAGCTGTTTCCGCGATGCCGGCCTGACGCCGCATATCGGTCAGGAAGCGATACAGATGCAAACCATCGTCGGTTTGGTGTCGGCTGGCATGGGTATGGCACTTGTGCCACAATCCGTGTCTAACTTGCAGCGCGCCGGGGTAGATTACCGCGCGCTGAGCGGCAAAACGCCGTTGATCGAAACCGGCCTGGCCTGGCGACGCGACAATCCTTCGGCGGTATTGCGTGCCTTCCTCGACATGGCCGCGGCAGCGGTTTGAACAGCCCCACTGCCATCCCTAATTTTCATTCTGAAAGAGTGCATTCATGTTGATACACCCCATGCCCGACCCGATTGCTTTTCATATCGGCCCGCTGGCAGTGCATTGGTACGGTCTGATGTATTTACTGGCCTTTGCCCAGTTCATTGCAATCGGCCGCATCCGCATCAAGCAACCGCATATCGCCGCCGTCGGCTGGAAAAAGGAAGACCTCGATGACATGCTGTTCTACGGCGTGCTCGGGGTGGTCATCGGTGGTCGCCTGGGCGAAGTGCTGTTTTACAACTTCAGCTATTACATGGCCCATCTGGCCGATATCATTGCGGTCTGGAAAGGCGGCATGTCCTTCCATGGCGGCTTTCTCGGCGTATTGATCGCGATGTACTTCTGGGGCCGCAAGCGTGGTCTGCATTTGATGGACATCATGGATTTCATCGCGCCGATGGTGCCGCTCGGTTACGCCGCTGGCCGCCTGGGCAATTTCATCAATGCCGAATTGCCAGGCCGGGTCGCGGATCCATCGCTGCCCTGGGCCATGATCTGGCCCAATCTCGACAACCTGCCGCGCCATCCTTCGCCGATCTATCAAATGCTGGTCGATGGCATTTTGCTGTTCATCATCCTGTGGTTCTTCGCACGCAAGCAGCGTCCGCGCATGGCCGTGGCGGCGATGTTTTCGCTGCTGTATGGCTGCGCCCGCTTCTTCACCGAATATTTCCGCATACCTGACTACAATGTCAGCTTCGGCGGCATGACGATTTCGGCTGGACAGATGCTGTCGGTACCGATGATCGTGCTGGGTATTGTGTTGTTGATCGTGGCGTATCGCAGGCAGGACAGCAGCACGCCGGCGACCAAATAGGTATTTTCACGTTTAGCCGGAATGCCGTACTTGCTGCGTAATGCTGTTCAGTTAAGCAACACCGGTCGGTCGTTTTTTGGTTTCTTGGCTGCTGATGGTGTGTGTTCTTCGGACGACCTAGCCGGGGGCTGGCTGGCAGCCGCTTACCTCAGTGTGTAATTGAATCTTTGTTTTCTTCGGACTACCTTGCCGGGTGCGGCCCGGCAGCCGCTTACTTTTCTTGTCTCGCCAAGAAAAGCTAAGCAAAAGAAGGCGACCGCGCGATCCGGGCCCCTACGGGGTTCCCAGCGATGCGCCGCAGAAAATGGGAGGGTCGCAAACT
>JAMFSU010000096.1 GCA_026225475.1 Duganella sp. | reverse complement strand
GTTGCTGTTGCCGGGTGACACAGAAAATGAGAACTGTGCCAGTTTGGTGATAATTCTGTGACGCAGTAAATGACAAAAGCCAACCGAGAGGTTGGCTTTTGTGTTTTGGAATATATGCCGTGACTTAGTATGGAAGCTTATGCGAGAGGCTCGTGGGTGCGACGGGTGATTCTGCTTGCCATGCCACTAAGTAGCACTTCAATCGCACCATCTCTTGCAACTGAGACGCGCCGCCCACCAGTGTGTAAACGCTCCACAAAATTGAATACCAGATGCCCTAGCCATCCTGCTTAATGCTCGTGCCGATGGTAGAAATTGTCGCCTTCCTTAGATCGAACGAATGTTGACCCGTTTGGCGAGTTCTTCGGCAGATTCTCGACGCTCGCTGTAACGATCTACCAGGAACGGAGAAACATCACGAGTCAGCAGAGTGAACTTGAAGAGCTCCTCCATGACGTCCACTACGCGCTCATAGTAAGACGACGGCTTCATGCGTCCATCCTCATCAAATTCGAGAAATGCCTTGGCAACGGAAGACTGGTTTGGAATTGTGATCATCCGCATCCAGCGCCCAAGAATACGCATTTGATTGACAGCATTGAATGATTGCGCGCCCCCCGATACTTCCATCACCGCCAGCGTCTTTCCCTGGGTTGGGCGGACAGCACCTTGCGTCAAAGGAATCCAGTCAATCTGGGACTTCATGATGCCAGTCATAGCGCCATGACGTTCTGGCGAGGTCCACACCATGCCTTCGGACCACATTGCCAGCTCACGTAGTTCCTGCACCTTGGGATGCGTGTCCGGTTCACCGTCCGGGAGCGGCAAGCCACGTGGATCGAATATTTTTACTTCGCCACCCATCGCCTCCAGCAGGCGCGCCGCTTCCATGGTCAACAAGCGGCTATAGGAACGCTCGCGTATGGAGCCATACAACAGCAAAAATCGCGGTGCATGGGTTGACGTTGCAACATTGGCGAAGTCTGTCGCCATTGGGACCTGAAACAGATCGCTGGTGATGTTAGGCAAATTAGTTAGTTGGCGTGACACGTTGTCCCTCCGCGTTGATGACAACCTCGCCGTCTTCTTTGGTAAACGGCCCCTTTTGCGGATTCGGAAGAATATCCAGCACCGCTTCGGACGGACGGCACAGGAGCGTCCCCTTGGCGGTAACCACAAACGGGCGATTGATTAAAATGGGATGAGTCAACATTGCCTCAAGCAGTTGCTCGTCCGTCAAGGCAGGATTGTCGAGACCGAGTTCGGCATAGGGCGTACCTTTTTGACGAATCGCTTCGCGCACTGTCAGGCCTGCATCCTTGATGAGCTGCGTTAGCGACTCACGGGACGGTGGCTGCTGCAGGTATTCAATGACGATTGGTTCTTCGCCGCTATTGCGGATCAGCGCCAGTGTATTGCGGGAGGTACCGCAGGCGGGGTTGTGATAAATCGTGATGGTCATGGTTGCTTCCTAACGTGCAATGAATTAGTTTCAGTGTGAAGGCGTGTGGTGGCGTAAAAGAACAACACCGCGCCAAGGCTGGCGATAACGATCAGCGCCACAATGGCCCCCGGATAACCGCCGCCGATGGCATACAGCAGAGAGGCAACAAAGGGGCCTGCGGCAAAGGCAATTGTCACCGGCGTGGCCATGGCACCACTGATCGCGCCATATGCCTCTCGGCCATATAGCTCCGCAGGTAGCGCCCCGCGCACGATGGTCATGACGCCGTTACCGATACCGTACATGGCGGCAAAAAGTGCATAGATAAGTAGCCATTGAGCAGGCACAAACAACAGCACCAGCGCTATCGGCAACAAGATAATCGCGATGAGACCGATCTGCTTGGTGCTGGCGTTCTTGCCAAACGTGGTTTCCAAAATGCGACCCAATACTTGCATCGGCCCTATCAGCGCACCAATGCCCGTCGCGTAGTACGCAGACATCCCGCGGTCATGGAGAATGGAAATCAAGTGCAACGACATTGCCGAAAACACCAGCGCATTTAACGTGACAGCTGCAGTAATGAGATAGAAGCTGGACTCACGTAATACAGCTGCCAGGCTGATGCTTGCAGCAGCGCGCTCCTTGATTTTCGCCTTAATGCTGGCGGTATGCGGTAACAAGGCATGGATCGGCAGGCAGATAACCAGGTTGGCAACCGCATAGATCAACCATGTGTCTCGCCAACCGTAGTGTTCAAGTAGCCATTGCGTCAGCGGCCACGACACCGTACTAGCGAAACCACCGAAGAGTGTGAGCATGGTGATTGCGCGTCGGAAGCCACCTTCAAATATTTGAGTAATGACCGCAAACGCTGGTTGATAAAGCGTAGCGCTCATCGCCACACCAATCCCAGCCCATATCAAATAGAGGCCAGCAATACTGTGTACCTTGGATAGCAACGCCAGCATCAGCGCTGCCAATATGGTACCGGCCCCCATCAGCAGACGTCCGCCCACGCGATCGATGATGCTTCCGGCCAACGTCGATAGCAATCCTGATATCAGCAACGCCAGCGAATAGGCCCCAACAATTACCGGCTTTGAGGTTTGCAATGCCACTTGCATCGGCTGCATCAACACGCCGTACGCATAAAACATGGATCCCCAGCCGACGATCTGCGTCAATCCTAATGAGGGAATCAACCAGGTAGGTTTGCGGACGGAGGTATCCATAATCAGGCGCTCAGCCGCAATGCCAGCGCAGCCAGCGTCACCAACAAGACCGGGATCGTGAGCACCGCGCCGACACGGAAATAGTAGCCCCAGGAAATCTGAATTTTCTTGGCAGCCAGCACATGTAGCCACAGTAGCGTCGCCAGACTACCAATCGGCGTAATCTTGGGACCAAGATCGCTACCGATAATATTGGCATAGATCATGGCTTCTTTGACGACACCTTGTGCTGTTGTCGCATCAATCGATAAGGCTCCGATCAGTACTGTTGGCATGTTGTTCATGATCGAGGACAGGAATGCCGTCAAGACACCGGTGCCGATGGCTGCCCCCCAAACGCCATGTTGTGCAAAGCCATTCAATAGACCAATGAGGTAACCAGTCAGCCCAGCGTTGCGTAGGCCGTACACGACTAAATACATCCCCAGTGAGAAAAAGACAATCTGCCAAGGTGCGCCCTTGATGACTTCACGCGTCGCAATGACGTGGCCTTTAGCGGCTACTACCAGAAGAATAACGGCACCAACAGCGGCGACAGCGCTGATCGGGATGCCTAGGCTTTCAAGCCAGAAGAAACCCACAAGCAACAAACCGAGCACCCACCATCCAGCGATAAACGTTGCTCGGTCATGAATTGCTTCCGTAGGTCGTTTAAGTTGTTTCAGGTCGTAGTCGACAGGAATATCGCGACGGAAATACCAGAGTAATACCAGCAGCGTCATGATGACCGACACAATATTGACCGGCACCATCACCGCCGCATATTGAGCAAAGCCAATGTGGAAGAAATCGGCAGAAACGATGTTCACCAAATTTGAAACAACCAAGGGCAAGCTGGCCGTGTCGGCAATGAAGCCTGCGGCCATGACGAAAGCCAGCGTTGCTTTAGCTGAGAAGCGCAATGCCAGCAGTATCGCGATCACAATTGGTGTCAGGATCAGTGCAGCACCATCGTTGGCGAATAATGCGGAGACTGCGGCACCGAGTAGTACCAATAAGACAAACAACTTGCGACCGCTGCCACCGCCCCAGCGCGCGACGTGCAAAGCAGCCCATTCAAAGAAGCCTGCTTTGTCCAAGATCAAACTGATAATAATGATTGCTATGAAGGTCCCAGTCGCATTCCAAACAATATTCCACACCACCGCAATATCGGACCAGTGGATGACACCAAGCGCAAGCGCCACTACCGCCCCAGCACATGCACTCCAGCCAATACCTAGCCCTCTTGGTTGCCAAATGACGAAAATGAGGGTTAGCAAGAAAATAATAAAAGCGGTGAGCACGTTATTTTTGTCCTTGAATTGATGGCTAGTCCGTCAATGCCGAATCATTTGATCCGAGAAGGAGAACGGTCTGAAATTAGCTCGCACTCCCTCTGCAATGCTTACACTTGGCTGGTGCCGATGGCATCCATTTCGCGCTTGATTGCGGTCTTTTCCAAAGTGTGGAATGGCAGGTTGTTGAAAATATTTACGCGAGTGGTAATTTGGCGCGCCACTTTTGAAAACACTGCCCGTTTCTCTTCGTCGGTACCGGTAGCAGCGGCTGGATCTTCAAATCCCCAGTGTGCAGAAATAGGTTGGCCTGGCCAGATTGGACAGACTTCGCCGGCAGCGTTGTCGCAGACAGTGATAATGAAGTCCATCTTCGGCGCGTCTGGTGCTGCAAATTCATCCCAACTCTTACTGCGTAACTTCTCCAGGGGATAGCCAGTGCTCTTGATTTGCTCGACCGCAAGTGGATTCACGGTGCCACCAGGATGACTACCGGCGCTGTAAGCATTGAAACGGCCTTTACCCATAGTGTTGAGTAAAGCTTCTGCCATGATGCTGCGGGCGGAATTGCCCGTACAGAGGAAGAGAACGTTATAGGTTTTTTCAGCTTGAGTGGAGCTCATGGGAAATCCTTAAGTGAGTAACGGTGAAATTACTGGTATGAAGCGAACGATAGATTAAGTCGCCAAGCCTTCCGTTTCGTGACATGCGCTGGCGGGAGAACAGATGTTGCCGCCGCAGCAATTTTCGGTAAGGAACGCGATGAGCCCGTTCATGGTGTCGAAATTAGCCGAGTAGATGACAAATCGACCTTCGTGACGGGAGGTCACAAGCCCAGCGTGTGAAAGTTCTTTCATGTGAAAGGACAATGCTGAGGAGGTGACCGAGATTTGCTCCGCTATCTTGCTTGCTGCCATCCCGGCAGGACCAGCTTGAACCAATAGGCGAAAGACTGCGAGACGCGATTCTTGGGCGAGTGCGGCGAGCGCCGCAATGGTGTCTTTGGTATCCATGATTCCCTCATTAACTCAATGATTCAATTGTTATTGAATCATTGAGTTAATGCAAGCATATTTTCAACTGTTGAAGGTTTCAACGCGATAGGTTCAGTGAATTTTGATTGCGTGGCCCAGCTCTCTGTCCAGCCGATATGGGATATGTGTATTGGGATATCCGTGAGATATTAGCCGTCGTTAGAACAATGAGGAAATGTGGGGTAGAAATAGAAGGGATTCTTGATCCAGAAAGCGTCTTACCTGGCGCTTTTAGCACGCAAATCAGTGGCGTTTTTGCCGTGCGAATTGGTGCTTCTATTAGTGCGAATACTCATCTGTCCAAGTTTCTCAAAGCGAAGTTCTTCATTCTTGATCCATACGTAGGTCTCCATTTTCCCTCTAGCAGAACGTCACGACGGCTCTGAGCGGTAAGCGAAATTACGCGTCAGTTCATCAGCGCTCAGTAGTTCCGCCGTCCGACAAAATGCAAGGTCTTCCACTTCACACCAGAATTCTCGGTGAGTGGTCGAGATTTGGGCGTTCCAGATCGAGAAGCGATCCGGCCCAACAAAGTAGAAATCGAACCACTGTCGATTAATGTGAGACCCGCCCCATTTCAGTTCGCTAGTAAAGCGCCCACCAAAACGTGACCTGTCACGCACGATCATCGATTTGAGCTTGAGTACCTCGTCACTATAAGTTTTTATACCAGTATGTTTGCACAACTTGTACTGTTATAGGCGCGCTCATATGATGCTAATTTTCAATTACAGACATCCTTTAACTACGGAGTGAAAATATGAAAATTGCTGTATTGCCGGGCGATGGTATTGGTCCTGAGATCATCGCGCAAGCCTTGCGTGTGCTAGACGTGTTGCGTCATGAGGGCTTGGAAATCGAAATAGAAGAAGCGCCGCTCGGCGGTGCTGCCTACGATCTATATGGACTGCCTTACCCGCCTTTTACTCAACAAGTATGTCAGGCAGCAGATGCCGTTCTTCTCGGCGCGGTAGGTGGCCCGCAATACGATAGGCTGGATCGTTCCTTGCGTCCTGAGCGCGGTCTCTTGGCTATCCGTCGCGATCTTGGCTTGTTTGCAAATTTGCGCCCGGCGCTGGCCTTTCCGGAGTTAGAAAATGCGTCGACCTTGAAGGCAGAAGTTGTCCGTGGTCTTGACATCATGATTATTCGCGAACAAATCGGCGACATTTATTTTGGTGAGCCGCGTGGGATGCGTTTGAACGACTCAGGAGAGCGCGAAGCATTCAACACCATGGTTTACAGCGAATCGGAGATTCGGCGCATCGCGCATTTCGCTTTTGGTATTGCCGCAACGCGCAGCAGAAAAAAGCTTTGTTCGGTCGATAAGGCCAATGTTCTGGAAACCACCGAATTCTGGAAAGAAATATTTATCGATGTTTCCAGGGGCTATCCTCAAGTCGAGCTCAGTCACATGTACATCGACAATGCCGCCATGCAATTAATACGCAATCCCAGACAATTTGACGTGATTGTCACTGGAAATTTATTTGGTGACATTTTGTCCGACGAGGCGTCAATGTTGACAGGATCAATCGGCATGCTGGCCACAGCGTCATTGAGTGAATCAAAAAAAGGGCTATATGAGCCAGGACATGGTTCGGCCCCCGAAATTGCCGGTAAAGATATTGCAAATCCATTGGCAGCAATCCTTTCCATTGCCATGATGTTGCGATATAGCTTTGAGAACCCCGATGCGGCAAATCGCGTTGAGCAAGCAGTTAGGCGCGTATTGGCAAGAGGGTATCGCACTGCTGATATCTTCGAATCTGACTCGAAAAAAGTAACATGTACAGGTATGGGAGATCGCGTACTGGAAGAACTTTAGGAGAGCCAAGGAGCCACTTCGATATGAGCCTCGACTTCGGCTTCTGGCTGCCATCAATTTGTAGTGGTTTAATAAATCCGGACACCAATTTAGGCGAGAATAGTCGCTATAGAGAGGTGTTTGATGAGCAAGCAAAGACGAACGTTTTCCCCCGAGTTCAAGCAGCAGGCAGCATGTCTGGTCCTGGATAAGAACTATAGTCACATCGAAGCAAGCCGGTCAGTTGGTGTCGGTGAATCTGTTTTGCGTCGCTGGGTGAGCCAGAGGATGTTGCCCGCGTCATCGCGACATTGTTAACGCAGGATGGCGGCTGGATCAATGCACAATCCATTGAGGTCGCCGGCGGTTATATTATTTGATTCGGAAAAGGAGAACGCCATGCTGGATCAGGTATTACAGCCTGGAGTTCGTCCACAAAAGCTGGCAACAAGG
>JAMFSU010000095.1 GCA_026225475.1 Duganella sp. | reverse complement strand
GCGCTGTGGCGCAAGCATCGGGAGAGCCGCAAACTCGCTGCGCTCAAACATGCGTCTCTCTTCTCCCGATGCTTACCCCACACCACCGGCGACGCAGAAGCGGATTTTTAAACTGCTCGCTGCGCATTGCGCTATCCGCGCTCATAGTCCGGCGGTTCTTCTTTCTGTAACGATCAACCATCACCGCCAAACGGCAGTACTGCGCCAGCAGCGCAATGCGCAGCGAGCAGTTGGTTCTGATCCGCTTCGAGCCGGGCCAGTGATGTGCTGTGGGAAATGGATAAGAGGGGCGCATGTTTGAGCGCAGCGAGTTTGCGACCCTCCCATTTTCTGCGGCGCATCGCTGGGAACCCCGCAGGGGCCCGGATCGCGCGGTCGCCTTCTTTTGCTTAGCTTTTCTTGGCGAGACAAGAAAAGTAAGCGGCTGCCGGGCCGCTCCCGGCTAGGTAGTCCGAAGAACACACAGCATCAGCAACCAAGCAACCAAGCAACGACCGATGTTTCTTAACTGAACAGCATTACCGCTAGGCGCTGCGTATTGCTGCGTATTGCTATGCATTGCTTTGTAGAATGACGTGCTACCATTGTTCTATCAACTAACTATTAGTTCTATCAGATAGAACAACTGGCGATTTCAGACATGGCGCGATCACGAGAGACAGTGCAAGCCCCGATTGGTGTTGCAGCCAGTGGCATTGATGTACTCGATCGCGCCATGGCGATCCTGTTTGCATTTCGCCGCAATGATGTGCCACTGACACTGACCGAGCTGGCTGCGCGCACCGGCTTGTACAAGAGCACGGCGCTGCGTCTGGCTACCGCGCTTTGCCATCACCGCTTCCTGATGCGGCTCGAAGATGGACGTTTTCTGCTGGGCTCGGCGCCGCTCAATCTGGCAGCTACCTATCACTCCACCTTGAACCTGGGCGATATCCTGTTACCGCTGATGCGCCGCCTCAACAGTGCGTTCGGCGAAGCAGTTTCTTTCCATGTGCGCGAAGGCGACCAGCGCGTCTGCCTATATCGCATCCACTCGCAACATTCCATTCGTGCCGAAGTGCGGCAAGGTGACATCCAGCCGCTGGACCGCGGCGCTGGCGGCCGCATTCTGTTGGCGTTTTCTGGCAAACCGGGAGCACTCTATGACGAAGTGCGCCGCAGCTTTTTTTATATCTCGCTCGGTGAACGCGATGCCGAGACCTCCGGTATTTCCGTGCCCGTCTTTGGCGCCCAGCAAGCGCTGGTTGGCGCCTTGGGTATGGTCGGGCCGATCAGCCGCATGGGGCAGGTCGAAATGCAGCAATACAAGTCGCAACTGCTGGCCTGTGCTGCCGACGCCAGTGCCATGTTCGGCGCCGACGCCAGCGCTTTGCGCGATGCGGCGAACATCCTCTAGTTTATTTAACGTTGGTCAATTCGAAGCCTGCTCAGGAGAAAATCATCATGCTGCCTTGGTATAAAGAACTTTCCAAACCGGAGAAACGCACCTTCTGGGCCTGCTTCAGCGGCTGGGGGCTGGATGCGATGGATACGCAAATGTATGCCTTGACGATTCCCACCTTGATCGCCTTGTGGGGTATGACCAAAGGTCAGGCCGGCATCCTCGGCACCACCGTGCTGATCATGGCGGCGCTGGGCGGTTGGGCAGCCGGCATTCTGTCGGACCGTTATGGCCGGGTGCGCATCCTGCAGGTCACGATTGCCTGGTTTTCATTGTTCACCTTCCTGTCGGCGTTCACCGATTCCTACTGGCAATTGATGATCACGCGCAGTTTGCAGGGGATCGGTTTTGGCGGCGAGTGGGCAGTCGGGGCAGTGCTGATCAGTGAAACCATCAATCCCAAAGTGCGCGGACGCGTGGTCGGGGCATTGCAGGCTGGCTGGGCGGTAGGCTATGGCATTGCAGTGCTGATCTCAACGCTGCTGTTCGACTTCATGGATCATGCGATTGCCTGGCGAGTATTGTTTGCATTGGGCATCGTGCCGGCGGTCTTGGTGTTGTGGATACGCCGTAATCTGGAAGAAGCGCCAGTCTATCTGCGCCAACGCGCAACCGCCAAAGACGAGAAGGTCGATATCTGGGAAGTGTTTCGTGGCAGCAGCCGTGCCACTACCTTCAAGGCCATCTTGCTGACGTTCGGTATTTATGGCGGCAACTACGTCATGATTACCTGGCTGCCGGCTTATCTGAAGCTGGTGTTGAACCTGTCGATCAATAATATCGGCGGTTATCTGGCCATCAATATTCTGGGTTCGTTTGCCGGTGCCTTCCTCAACGGCTGGATGGCCGATGCATTTGGCCGCCGCAAGACCTTTATGATCATTGCCTGTTGCCAGGCAGTCGCCGTTGGCATCTACACCATGGCACCGATCAATCTGGGCGTCACGCTGGTGCTCGGGTTCGTCCTCGGCACCTTGCAATCGGGCACTGCTGCCGGTACTGGCGCGTATATCGCCGAGTTGTTCCCAACCCGTATCCGGGGCGCCGCGCAAGGTTTGTGCGGCAATGCCGGACGTGCCATCGGTGCGATCATGCCGGCTATTGTCGGCCTGGTCAGCGTCGACGTCGGCTTGGGTGTGGCCATGGGCGTGTGCGCTGCATTGGCCTACTTTATCGTCGTCATTGCCGCCTTCATACTGCCGGAAACGCGCGGGCGTGATTTGAATTCGGTGCAATAAAAAATCAGTGCCATTGACTTAATAAGTGACAGTAATCTCGGCGCTGCCGATGCCGTTGACCGTTCTTTGCGGGGTCGGCGGCACGGCTGACGCTGGTGTCGGTCGGGCCACTGTGATGGTCGCTGCGGTATTGTCGGAACAATCACTTTTTATGTCGCCAGCTTGTTGGTTTTTGATTGGTGACACCTTTATTAGGCAGCGCGTCTCCACAATGGCGGATACCGAAAGTTTCGCGGTAGTCGCGGCTGTCACCGTTCTGTGCAGTACGCCGCTGGCAAGAGTAGAGACGACGAAAAGCAGCTTGGTGGTGTATTTCATGACAACTTTCTTTGGTATGACAGTGCGAAGTCAGTATCACCGGTGGCCTCTGTCGGGCATATAAGTCATTTCCTTATTCATTGCTGGCAATTAAATGTTGAGCAATTTATTTTTTGGATTGTTGAAATACTGCTGTCCTCAAGCAAATGCCTGGCCATGATGGCTGAAAAACACATGGCCATGTCCTTAATCAACAAGGACTTGATAAAAAATGCTATATAGCAGACATATTATTTTTTGAATCCATTGGAATAGCTGATGACCAGCCTGTTTTTCGCGACCATTTTTTTGTTCCTGTGCTTGCCCTTTCTGCTGGGGAAATTGTTCAAGATTGAAAAAATATTTCCGCCGGTTTTTCTGCAAATCATTCTGGGTTTCGCCTTCAATGCCAGCGGCATGCTCGACTGGTTGAAAGCCCATAACGTCGATTTTCTCAAGGGGCCCCTGGCGGCCGCAGTGGACGGCATCGGCTGGTTTGGTCTGTTGATCCTGATCGCGCTGGTTGGCGGTGCATCGACGCCAGCGTCAAACGAGCAAAAAACCTGGCGCTTCGTGCCGATCAGTCTGTCCGGATTCTTTTTTACTTTTTTGGTCGGTAGCTTGATTGGCCTGCAATTGATCAGGCACTTTTCCGGTGTCGTCGGCAGCAATGCCAGCGTGTGGCATAGCGCGCTGACGCTGGGCGTGACCTTGGCGGTGACCGCGCTGCCGGTACTCATTGCCATCCTGCGCGAGACCGGTTTGACAGGTACACGGGTTGGCAGCCTGGCGGTCAACGCCGCCATGCTTGACGATGTCTGGCTATGGTTGAGTATTGCGCTGTTGTTGTCAGTCGGGAAATCGACTGCGCATTTCCTGCTCATGTTCGCGTATCTGGCCGCTTATGCGGTCTTCATGTTGTGCATACTTAAACCGGCATTGCGCCGCTGGTATGCCCCGCGCGCAAAAAGTGCCGATCCGGGCGTGGTGTTGATATTTGTCTCCATTGTCTGTTTTTCGGCCATGCTGACCGATGTGATTGGCTTGCATCCTTTGCTTGGCGCGTTTGTCGCGGGCGTGATTTTTCCCAAGCAAGCGATTGCCAACTGGCGCGAATCGCTGATGAATTTCAGCCAGTTATTGTTGTTGCCGTTTTATTTCATTTTGACCGGCATGCGCTTGAACATCGATGTCAGCGACAGCTCCTTATGGTTGCTGGCCGCGATTGTCACGGCGGTGGCCGTGCTCAGCAAGTTTTCCAGCGTTTTTGTCAGTGCGCGCTGCACCGGCATGTCCTGGCGCGATTCCGCGTTGCTCGGGAGCCTGATGCAATGCAAGGGCTTGATGGAATTGGTGGCGATCAATATCTTCCTCGGGGCCGGCTTGATCGGCCCGAAAATTCATGCCGCGCTTGCGCTGATGGCATTGATCAGTACTTTGATCACGGCACCGGCCATTGCCTATCTGCGGCGGCGTCCGCAAGTACTGGAAACTGCGACGGCTGGAGTGCCTGCGCTCTGAGGTATGACAGCCTCGGTGGCTGTCGGCACGGCGACTATTTTCATCTGAAACGAGCGCTTTTTCTTATTGCGAAATTGGTGAAAATACTCGCCTTTTGCGACGTCCTCGTGGTCGCCGCCCGGCGCAACGAGAGAGCGGTCGACAAAAAATCCCTTGCTGATGCGGTAGCAGGTGTGCGCATGCTGGTCACCGCAATACTTTGCGCGCGCCAAAATGGCTATACTGTGATGCGCCGCACTGGCACTGCATTTGAGCGCTGGTGGGTGTGGCAGCGTAGCGCATGATGCCGGTGTTCACGGCACATAAAAATCGTATTCGTAGACATTAAAAATAATGACGCACTGTTGACTGCGTCGCATAACAATGTTCGCCAGGAGACCAAATGAATTCAGAAGACCTGATGTTGTTTCTCAGTGTCGCCAGTAGCGGAAATTTCTCGCGTGCATCGATCAAGATAGGACTGTCGCAATCGGCCTTGAGTCGGCGCATCGCTGCGCTGGAGACGGAACTCAATACGCGCCTGTTTTACCGCAGCGGACGCGGTGTGGTGCTGACCGAAAGCGGCCAACTG
Source organism: Duganella sp. (assembly GCA_026225475.1). Taxonomy (GTDB): domain Bacteria; phylum Pseudomonadota; class Gammaproteobacteria; order Burkholderiales; family Burkholderiaceae_D; genus Herbaspirillum. Next base: position 27,329 of record JAMFSU010000095.1, on the reverse strand, counting down.
CTCAGCAAATATGCCGACAACGTCAAGGACGTGCTGCAACAAGCCAGTGCCGCACTGACCACGCCGCTGCATCAGGGGCCGTCCAGCATCGTGCTGGCAGCGCAGCCGACGATTGCCAAGATTCTGTTCGGTTCGATCGGCAAGGCGCTCAAACTGCAGTATCCGGGCATCAAGATGCGTTTCAAGGAAGGTCTGGGCGGCGATCTGCAGGAATGGATCGCCAATGGTGAAATCGATGCGGCCATCATGTATCTGCCGGAAAACCATACCGCCCTGGGCGTCGATGTGATCTTGCGCGAACGGCTCAGTTTCATCGCGCCGATCGAATTCGGTCCGCTCGGCAGCAGCTATCCGGTGGAAAGCATGATCGCCGCGCCGCTGGTGCTGCCGTCGCATCCACACGGCTTGCGCGTGCTGGCCGATTCGCTGGCCTCGCGTTTTTCCAAATTGCTCACGCTGAGCATGGAATGCGATGCCTCGGTCTATATCACCAAGCAACTGGTGGCAGAAAATTGCGGTTGCACTATCTTGCCGCTGGCGGCCGTGCAGGAAGAAGTGCGCGCTGGCAGATTGCAGGCAACGCCGTTGAGTGCGCCTGAGGTCGTGCGTGATGTCGCCATCATTTCGGGGCGCAACCGCTCGCCGATTCCAAGTCAGTGGCAAGTGTTGCGCACGGTGCGCCAGCAAATCGTCAAGTTGGTCGAAAACGGCATCTGGCCCGATGCCGTGCTGGTCTGATCTTATGGTAAGGCGGGCGGGGCGACCGTAGCGCCGTCGACATGGTGCAGGTCCAGCGAACGCCGAATGAAGCCGGAGGCCTTCATTTCCTCCACAAAGCGGGCCAGATAAGCGGCGGCCAGATCGCGGCCCTTGATGGTCGCAACTGCCTGGCGGATTTCCATGAAGTTACCATCCAGCAGCCGCATGCCCTTGACCCGTTCGGCATCCACCTGATTGCGCTGCTTTACGCCCGCGACTACATCCAGTGATTGCGCGACCATCATGTCGGTGACCGCAGTCGGGTCGGGTGCGCGCACCAGTTGCGCCTGCTTGATGGCGCGCGAAAGAAACAGATCGTAGGCGCTGCCGTTGCTGATGGCGATGCGTACGCCAGGGCGGTCGACCTCGGCATTGGTCTTGATCGGCGAATCCTGCCGCACCATGTAAGTTCCTTCGATGATCAGATAGGGCGCGGTGAAGATCATGTCCTCCGCGCGTTGCGGGTCGATGCCAGTAAACGACACATCCCATTCCTTTTTCTGTGCGCCTTCGACGGCCTTGCGGGCTGCGTTATATGGCACTAACTGCACCGGCAGGGCCAGCCGCTTGCCGAGTTCGCGCGCCAGATCGACCGAGATGCCCTGCAATTGTCCGGTGTCCTTGTCTTTGACCGCAAGCACGGCGTTACCGTAGTTGATTGCGGCGCGCAAGGTGCCGGTCGGCGCTAGTTGCGCTTTGACTGCAGCCAGCTCATCAGCGCCGTACGCGGCTGTGCAGCTCAACGCCAAACCGGCAAGCAGCAGACGTGTACAGAAAAACAATCGGGTAACTGAAAGCATGGTGTTGACCTATCAAATAACGGTTGGCAGTCAGACTGCGGAGACAGCATGTCGATGACAGCATTGTCGGTGCGAAATGCCGGCCGCAGCAATCCGGCGGATGCATAACAGCTATGCAGTCGGGGTGCTTGCTTCGTGGCGTCGTGCGCGCGATAGTTGCCATTGGCCGCAATGCGCACCTGGCTAGCACAGACGCCGGGGGAAGACCTTGGCGGCCGTCAAAAAATCAAATCAATAATCAAATCAATCATCAAACGAAGGAGACAAACTTGAAACGATTCATCACAACTGCCGCTGTCGCGGCGGCACTGGCGCTGGTACTCGGCGCCAACGCCAATGCCGTTGGCACAACGAGCCCGGTCACTGTTGTGGCCCATCTCGACGTCGCCCGCACCGGGCTGGACAATGCCCTGGTTTATCTGCGCGACTATATCGCCACCTCCGAACAGCAGCCGGGCGCCATGCGTATCGAGCTGTTGCGTCAGGTAACCAATTCCAATCACTTTACGCTGGTCGAAGTCTGGGCCAATGACCAAGCCTATGAGGCGCACATTGCTTCAGCGCCAGTGCGTGCCTTCCATGCCAAGCTCGATCCCTTGCTGGGTTCGCCTCACGATGAACGGCTGTTTTCCATCGTCGCCGGCAATCCCTGACATCTTGGTCAACCAGTGTTCGCCCTGTCGCCGTGCTTGCATGGATGAGCAGGGTATTTTTCATGGGCGATCCAGGTTGAAGATTGAATCGACAATGCAGACAGGACATTAATGATGAAGAAACTCATTTTCAACGCGGCATTGCTCGGCGCCGTGATTCTGGCGCTGTGCGGCTGCAGTAGCGTCGCCAGCGTGCCATCGGACTGGCATAACCTGATGACAGGTAACGGCTTGGCAGACTGGGAGCAAACCGGCAGTGGCAACTGGCGTTTTGAAAACGGCATGCTGGTTGGCGAAAAAGGCAAGGCCGGGTTTTTGGTAACGCGACGCGTGTATAGCGATTTCATGATCCGGGCCGAGATCTGGGTCAGTGACGATGCCAATTCGGGCATCTTCATCCGCGCCGAAGACAGCAAGAATCTGACCGGCAAGAACGCCTATGAAGTCAATATCTTCGACCAGCGGCCGGACCCCACTTATCGTACCGGCGCGATTGTCTATGTCGCCAAGCCCTTGAAGTTCGTCAATGCGGGCGGGCATTGGAATTTGCTGGAAATTTCAGCCATCGGTGACAGCTTCACGGTCACCCTCAATGGGGTGCGCACGGTAGAAGGTGCGCGCGATAGCAGCCATCACAGCGGTGTGATCGGCCTGCAATCGGATGGTGGCCTGATCAAGTTCCGCAAGGTCGAGATCAAGGAAATGTAGAAATGCCGAAATGCAGTTTATGGCATGGATGAAAAAGCGGCGCTTTGCAGGCGCCGCTTTTTTTTGTTCTTCAATACGCCGTATTACTGGAACTTGCTATAGAGGCGCTCATCCTTGGGGCCTGCCAACCAGGGCGTTACCGCGCTGGTCAATTGCTTGGCCGATGCCGCGGCGAGATGCCTGGTATAGGCATCCTGGTCATTCCAGACTTCAATCATCGTGAAATGATTGGGGCGGCCCTGGTCGCTGAGCACGTCAATCGATACCGCGCCACTTTCCTTGCTCGCAGCCTGTTTGTAGTTGGCAAAAATGGCGGCCGGTGCCGATTGTGCCGAGGTCGCCTGATTGGCGGCGACAACCTCGTAATAACTGACCGCATATACCGTTGTCGCGCTTTGCGCCCAAACGCTGCCAGCGGCCAGCAGCATCGCTATCAGGCCGGTGGTCTTCATTAACGTGGTCTTCGATTGCATCAGTGTCTCCTGTCATTGTTGTTGGATAGTCAGGTCTCCGCCATGCCGGTGTTCTATGCGTAGCGGGCCGAAGATCAGCGTAAACCAGTGTTTTTGCATCTGGCTCATTTCAGTTATGCGGCAGGCACAGGGCTGTCTGGCCTGGCGCTGCGCGGTCATGCATTGGGCCCATAACTGCTGTGCACCGCACGCATGATGGAAGCGGTTTATCCATGGCAGACTGCCATCCAATACAACGTACTTATAAATTGATAACGAGGAGACACAATGGCGTTTTGGTATAGCAGCATGAATGTTCCGCAACGACGGACATTCTGGGCCTGTCTGATGGGCTGGGCATTGGATGCGATGGATGTGCAATTGTTTGCATTTGTGATTCCAACCTTGATCGCGGTATGGGGCTTGACCAAGTCTGAAGCCGGCATGATCGGCACGGCGGCTTTGGTCACATCGGCCATCGGCGGAGTGTTGGCCGGTTTGCTGGCCGACCGTATCGGCCGTGTGCGGGTGTTGCAGATCACGATCGTCTGGTTTGCCTTGTTCACGGGTTTGTCGGCATTGACCAATAATTTTCATCAACTGCTGATCACGCGCAGCCTGCAAGGTCTCGGTTTTGGTGGCGAGTGGGCAGCTGGCGCAGTGTTGATCGGCGAAGCAGTCGATAAGCATATTCGCGGCCGTGCAGTAGGAACCGTGCAGTCGGGCTGGCCGATTGGCTATGGCATGGCGGCGCTGTCTTACTTCGTCATCTTCAGCCTGTTGCCAGCCGAGATTGCCTGGCGTTGTCTGTTCCTGGTCGGCTTGTTGCCTGCCTTGTCGGTGATCTGGGTACGCCGCAATGTGCAAGAATCGGAAGCCTTCAACGCCACTGCCAGTGTGCGCGCCAAGACCACCATGGCGGGCAATTTTGCTCTGATTTTTTCCCGTCCGGTGATCGGCAAGACCATCACCGCATCGCTGCTCGCCGCCGGTGCACTGGGTGGTAATTACACCATCCTGACCTGGCTGGTGACCTATCTCAAGGAAAGCCACAGCATGTCGGTGGGGGTGGTGACGTATTACCTGGCGATCAATATTTTCGGTTCGTTCTGCGGTTACGTCGGCGCCGCCTATCTGAGCGACCTGCTGGGGCGTCGCAAGACCTTTGTCCTGTCGGCGCTGGGCGCCACCATCGCCGTGCTGGTGTACACCTTCCTGCCAGTGACGGGGGCCTCGATGCTGGCGCTGGGCTTCCTCGTCGGGATGTTTCAGTCGGGCATCGTGTCGGGCATGGGCGCTTGTTTTTCGGAGCTGTTTCCGGCCCAGATTCGCGCCAGTGCGGGCGGCTTTTCCTATAACTTCGGGCGCGCGTTTGGCTCGCTGATTCCGGCCGCAGTCGGCATCACCAGTGCGCATTACGGCCTGGGACATTCAATTGGCGCCTGGGCTGCCGGATCGTATGCATTGGTATTCATCGCCTCTATCGCGATGCCAGAAACTAGAAATAAGGAGCTTGAATTACATGTTTGAAATGGATCAAAAGAACCTGCGTACCGGTGGTGAAATTGTGGTCGATGCGTTGCTGAAAAACAGTGTCGATACAGTGTATTGCGTCCCCGGCGAAAGTTATTTGCCGGTGCTCGACGCCTTGCGTGACCAGGATGGCATCCACACCTATGTGGCACGTCACGAAGGCGCTGCCGCCAATATGGCCGACGCCTACGGCAAACTGACCGGGCGTCCCGGGATCTGCTTCGTCACGCGCGGACCCGGTGCTACCCATGCCAGTATCGGCGTGCATACCGCCAGCCAGGATTCGACCCCGATGATCTTGTTCATCGGTCAGGTCGATGCCAGGTTTTCCGAGCGCGAGGCGTTCCAGGAAGTCGATTACCGCCGCATGTTCGGCGGCATGGCCAAATGGGTGACCGAAATCGACGACATGGAACGGATCCCGGAAATCATCGCGCGTGCCTTCAGCGTCGCCACCTCCGGACGGCCCGGACCGGTCGTCATTGGCTTGCCCGAAAATGTCTTGTTCGGCTCGGCTGAAGTGCTCGACGCCGCCGCTGCCAAAGCCTCGCATGCCGCGCCAGCGGCCAATGACATGGCATCCTTGCAGGCACTGCTGGCCGCTGCGCAGCGGCCGTTGGTGGTGGTCGGCGGCACCGGTTGGGATGCGCAAGCCTGCGCCGATCTGCAACAGTTCGTGCAGGCACATGATCTGCCGATTGCGGCATCTTTCCGTCGTCAGGACCTGTTCGATAACCGGCTCGACCACTACGTCGGCCAGATTGGCCTGGGCATTTCGCCGCAACTGGCCGAGCGTGTGCAGAGCGCCGATCTGATCATTGCGATCGGCACCCGCATGAGCGAGGTGACGTCGGCCAGCTATACCTTGTTCAACAGCCCAATGCCGCAGCAGGCGCTGGTGCACATCCATGCCGATGTCAACGAATTGGGGCGGGTATATCAAGCGCGGCTGGCGATCAATGCCGGCATGCGCAATATTGCAGCGGCGCTGGCGCAATTACCGGCAACGGCCTCGGCAAACTGGCAACAATGGCGTCAGCAGGCGCGGCAGGATTATCTCGCGCATTCGACACCAGCGCTTGCTGGCAGCGCGCCCAATGGCGTTGATCTGGCGCAGGTGATGGCGCATTTGAACCAGACCTTGCCTGACGATGCTGTCATCAGCAACGGCGCTGGCAACTACACCGTCTGGGTGCATCGCTATTATCGCTACCGCCGACCCGCGACCGAACTGGCACCCACCAGTGGCGCCATGGGTTATGGCCTGCCGGCGGCGATTGCCGCCAAGTTATTGACGCCGCAACGTACCGTGGTGTGCTTCGCCGGCGATGGCTGTTTCATGATGTATCCGCAAGAACTGGCCACGGCAATGCAATACGGTGCTGCCATCATCGTGATCGTGGTCAACAATGGCATGCTGGGCACCATACGCATGCATCAGGAGCGCGAATATCCGGGGCGGGTGTCCAACACCGGTCTGGTCAATCCGGATTTTGTCGCGCTGGCACAATCGTTCGGAGCCCATGGCGAAGTGGTGCATCGCACGGAAGATTTTGCCGCCGCATTTGAACGGGCAACCCAGGCTGGCCGTGCAGCGGTGATCGAGTTGCGCACCGATCCGCTGCAAATCACACCGTCCAGCCGTTTGTAAAGTTGCGGTTTGCATGGCAGTCGATACTGCCACTGCGCGACTCTCTGCAGGCAGCCATCAGCGCTGCCTGCAGAGAGTGCTTTAAAACTCGGTCTGAATCCGCTTGTAGCCTTGCACCAGACTGTTGTTGGTTCGCGCTACGTCTTCTGAAAATCCGGATGGGCGCCGATGATGATCGGTTCCATGCAGCCATACGCAAATTGCCAGTCGGCCATCCTGCGCGCGCAGCCAATCAACTAAGCAGTCTGGCGGAAAATCCATTCGCGGATCGGTTCTATCGTATAGGCGATGCGCCAGGTATTCATGTGTCCAGCCGCACCGGCGGTGGATTCACCGGCAGGAATGACGGTGCCGGCCCGGAATGCGACATAGTTGATCGGGCTGTTTTCGGCGGCCATCTTGTCAAAGGCGAGACGGAATTGCTTTTGTGTCCAGGTGCCATCCCAGGTGGCGCGGCTGATCTTGGCGCCTTCTTTTTCCAGTGCCGCAGTGATGGCGTTCTGGCCGGGAAAGGCCTTGTTGTCATCCTGCGAGACCAGAATCCACAGCTTCTTGCGCGCCAGCGGCTTGACCAGTGCAGGATCCCATTGACCGGCCACCAGGAACGAGGCCGCGAACAAATCGGGATAGGCGATATTCATCGCAATCGACATCATGCAGCCGCCCGATTGGCCGGTGGCATACAACCGTTTGCTATCGATGCTGTATTGCCTGGTGAGTGTTTGCAGCAGATCGATCGTGGTGTCGAGCATGCTGGTGGTTTGCGATTTATCGTTGGCAATCAAGTCTTCATATTGCGGCGCCAGCACGAAGCAGGGCCGCTGGGCCTGATCGGTCGGGCTGGCCCAGGCAATGGCGCCGAGGCCCTGCCACAGCGTGGTTTGGGTAACGCTGCTGGTGGCCCCTGCATCGTGCATGAACAGCACCAGCGGATACGACTTGGCCGCATCGTAATTGGCCGGGGTAAATAGATTGTATTTGAGCTTGTCGCCGGTCTTGGGATCGTGAAATTCCAGCTGCTTGAAGTCATCCACGATCAGGTTCTTGACATCGGTCGTGGCGATCGCCATCTGGTCGGCGGCGATCACGGTGCCATCGCTAGCAGTCACGGGTGTGGCTTGCATGACAGCTGCCAGGGCTAGTTTGTAGCTGGTCTCTGACGCACCACGCGGCGGGCCATCTGCCGTTGATGCCTGCGGATTGGCGCGCTCAGGCGGGCGCGCAGCGCTGCGATTGGCCAGGGCAGCGCCGAGATCATCGGGTGACAAGGCAATGATGACGAACCGGCCGACCGCAGCGCGATCCGCGGGATCGGCCGAGCTACTGGTGTACACCGCAGTGACGCTGCGACCGGCAACCTGGAAACTGGACAGCGGCAGATCGGTACCCTGGATCGGCAGATCGAATTCCACTGCCACCGCCGACAGCCGGATACCGTTGCCAAAGACCTGGGTGACGGCAGTGGCCTGCAGCACCTTGCCGCTACCATCGTGCGCCAATGCCGGAACGCCGATGCTCAGCAGGGCCGCGCTGCTGGCGGTAAAGAGCACGAAATCGCGACGAGATGGCATGTGGTGGTCTTCCATTCAATGTTGGCTGGAGCGGTCAGCAGGCCGGCCGGACGCCGTGGCACGGCTGGTTATGGTAGCGTATGCTCACTGCCTTGTGCTGAAATACCGAGTGTAAATATAACGGAGACGAACACATGACCTCAGCCTACCTTGCATCTGAACCGGCTGGTCCGCGTACGCTCAACGGTGCGGCGATATTGTCATCGCCATGATTATCCGCAGCATCGAAGACCTGAGCGGCCAGTACTGTGTTGACTTCATCGAAGATGAAACCAGTGGCAGCTTTACCTTCAAGGTATTCCGCAAAGACCCGGAAGACTATGGCCGCTGGTCAATGATGGCGGATTATTCGCGCACCAGCTATGCCAGCCAGGCCTTGGCCGTTGTTGCCGCCAAAGCCGTGTTGCCCTGGCTGGCGTGACGGGCATCTGAGCGCTGCTCGTGCCATCCTCAAGGGAGCAGGCTGGCGTTGCGATAGCTGTCTAGTACTTCGTCAAAGACCGCGACATTGTTTTGTCCGCGCGCCATCAATTGGATGCTGCGCCGGCTGGGTTTCTAGGCGCTCACTGGCTGCCGTGCACAAAACCACCTTTGACAAAGCGCACCGGCTCGGCGTCGATCTGGGCGATCAAACCATCCAGGCCAGCGGGCGTGTTGGCGGCGACCGCGTCGGATGGCGCGCGGCACACAATATCAGAGGCTGACCAACCATTGTCGCCTGATGTGCCAGGGTCAGCCAGTTTGCGTGCGCGCAGCCAGCCATCGCGATCGGTCAGCAACTGGGTACCGGCCAGTTGCTCGCTGGCAATGCCGGTGATGATCGACAAGGCTTGCCAGGCCGCGGCGGAATGACTCAGGCAATCAATGCTGGGACGCCCGGCCTGGGCCGGTGGCAGCGCGATCTCGCCAGGCGCCAGAATGATGCTATGCAGACGCGGATCTTCCAGGGGAAAATTGCGCGCTTGCTGTGCCGATGCCAGGATCACACGCAGGCGCTGGCCGCGTACCGGTGCGCTGGCACGCGCCTGCGGCGTGCCGCAATCGGCCGTCAGTGCCGGCAACGCCACCGGTTGATCCCAGGTGCCGATGGTACGGATACTGGTACCGGCAGCATTGGCCTTCATGAAATCGATCAAGGCCCAGATTTCGCCATCGCTGAGTTGCCGGGCGAAACCAGGCATGGTGGCCATGCCGCGGCGGTCGCGCAGGCCCGCGGCAATGTGCCAGAACAGTTCGCCATCGGCGCGCCGCCATAACAGGCCGCTGGCCAGATTGGGCGGTGCCACTGGCAATGACAAGCCCAACGGCGTGTCGCCTTTGCCGTCGATGGCATGGCAACTGGCACAGCGTTGTTGGTAGAGTTGTTGGCCCTGCACAATCGCGGCGGCGCTGAAACCTGTCGGTGAAACATGGAAGCTGGTCGGCGCGGCCGGGCTCAGCAGCAACTGCCGATCAGGCCAGGAAGTGAAACCCGCCAGCACCACCGTCATCAGCAACATGAGCCAGCGCGCACGCCGCCAGCATATCGCCAGCACCAATGTCAGTACCGCTGCCAGCGACAACCCCAGCGCCGTGAGCAATTGCCGCGCCACATTGCGGTCGATCAGCATCACTTCGCCGCTGAGGCGATAGGCAAACGGCCAAGCGGGCTGGCCGTGACTGTTGTGGGTCCAACCGAGCAGCGCCAGTCCTTGCAGCAAGCCTTCCTGCAAGGACTGGAAGCTGAGCAGCAACAGATTGATCCAGTCCTGCAAGCTCAACAGATTCACCAGCTCGCATCCAATCCCAGATGGCGCAGGGCAGTGTGGCGCAACTCAGCTAGCCGGGCGTCGCCGCGATGGCGCGGATAGGGCAGATCGACCGTGATTTCCGCCGCAATGCGTGCTGGCCGGTCACTGAAGACAATCACGCGGTTGGCCAGAAACAAGGCCTCTTCCACATCATGCGTGACCAGCAAGGCCGAAAAGCCATTGCGCTGCCACAGCGACACCAGTTCGCTCTGCATCTGCAAGCGCGTGAGTGAATCGAGCTTGCCCAATGGCTCATCGAGAATCAGCAATTGCGGGTCGTTGACCAGTGCCCGCGCCAGCGCCACACGTTGTGCCATGCCGCCCGAGAGCTGATGCGGAAAGGCATCGGCAAATGCCGTCAGCCCCACCAGCGCCAGGGCATCATCGACCCGTTGGCGCTGCTGCTTGAGCAGACCACGCGCTTGCAGACCCAGCGCGACGTTATCCCATACCTTGCGCCAGGGGTATAAGGTCGGGTCCTGAAACACCACAATCCGCGATGGATCGGGGCGTGTGATCTTGCTGTTGTCCTGCAAGACCTGGCCGGTGGTGGCCGCTTCCAGTCCTGCCACCAGACGCAGCAAGGTCGACTTGCCGCAGCCGCTGGGACCGAGCAGGGCAACGAACTCACCCGGTGCGACGCTGAGCGAAATATCGTCCAGTACCTGCAACACGCCATTGGGCAGCTTGAACCAATGACTGACGTGTTCGATGTCGATGCGCGCGCCAGTCTGCTGTTGTGATGTGGTTGCCGCTGTTGCTGCTAGCGGCTGAGCCAAGCTTGCATTTACCATTTGACGGTTCCTTTCTGCCACGACAATGCGCGGTCGCGCACCTTGAACAACAAGGTAATCAGGCTGGAGCACAGAATTGCCATGACAATCAGCGCCGCATACATATTGGCGTAGGCGGCCCAGCCCTGGGCCCATTGCAGATACCAGCCAAGACCGGCCTTGACGCCCATCATTTCGGCTGTCACCAGCACCGAGAACGCGGCGCCCAGGCCCATGAACAAGCCCACAAACACCTGCGGCAATGCTGCCGGAATCGCCACGCGCAGAATCAGAAACCACTCCGACGCACCCAGCGTGCGGGCCACATCGTAATAGCTCTTGTTGACCGAAGCCACGCCCGACCAGGTCAGCACGGCGACCGGGAAGGCGGTCGCCAGCGCGATCAGGAATACCGCCGCCGCATAGCTGGACGGCGCAAAAAAGAACGCCAGCGGCAGCAACGCCGACGCCGGTACCGGTCCCAGAAAACGTAGCACCGGATGGACCCAGTAACCCGCCACGCGCGACCAGCCAATGGTGGCGCCGACCAGAAAGCCGACAATCCCGCCCGCCGCAAAACCATGCACCAGCAGCCGCAAGGAATAAGCGGTACTGATGCCAAGCCGGCGCCAGTCATCGTTATAGACTTCGATCAAACTCTGCGGCGGTGCGAAGAAGGGCGACGGCAGCAGGCCCAGCTTGGCGGTCAGGATTTCCCAGCTGCCCAATAGCAAGGGCACCGCCACCAGCCATTGACCGGCCGGGCGCAGCAGATCGCCAACGCGGCCGGCGCGCTCGCCGGCCAGTGCCAATATGCTCAGTAGCAGCGCAATGGCAAGCGCGGCATAGCCGAATTCGTCAGTGAAGGCCCAGTCGCTGAAACCGACTTCCTTGTTCGGCCAGCGCAGTGTGACCAGGCTCAACAGCAGCCAGACGGCTCCTGCCAATAAGCCGGTGCGCCAGACGCCAGCCGTGCGCACGCTGTCGAACAGGCCGGCCTGATTGGCGCGTAGCAATACCTCGTTGGTGGTGGTCGTGGTCATGATGAACTCCGTTCGATGGGCAGGGATTAACTCAATACATCCAGCGTGACGTGATTGGCCAGGCGCACCGGATCGGTGGATTTCTTGAGGACCCCGGCGGTGTGGAAGTCGCGCGCAAAGAACTCCACCTCATCGCGCAGTGGCTTGCCGCTAGGATGATGGTGATAGGTCAGGCTGGTCAGCAATGCCCGCAAATCCTCGATCGGCACCTTGGGTGAATACTTGGCGTAGATCTTGGCTGCTTCGTTGGGATTCTCGGCGACATATTCAGATGCCTGCACAACGGCGCGCACCACCGCGGCGGCGCTGGCCTTGTCATTGCGCACGAATTCACCGCGCGCACCGAGAATGCAGCACAGCTTGTCCTTGTATTCGCCGATGGCGCTATTGCCGATTTCGGTGAAGACGCCCTTGTTGCGTTTCTCGATCAGGAAGATGTTGGGGTCGCCATCGGCAATCGCCTGGATTTCCCCTTTCTTGACTGCCACGTCGAGCAGGTCGGCTGGGTAGACGCGCCATTCCACATCTTTCTCGATATTGAAACCTTTCTTGGCCAGATGAATGCCGAAGAAGTTTTTGGCCGGGCTGTTCTGGTCCGACACGCCGATGGTCTTGCCCTTGAGGCTGTTGATGTCTTTCACCCCGGCCTGATTGACACCGATCATGCGCAGGCAGCCGCCATGGGCACTGCCGACGATCTTGACATCAAAGCCCGCTTCCAGCGGCTTGAGCCAGCGGTGGATCAGGCCGACACCGACATCGGCCTTGCCGGTGGCCAGCGCCTCCAGCAACTGATCGGTGGAGCCGCCCCAGTTGATCAACTCGACATCGAGACCGTTCTGTTCAAAAAATCCGCGTTCCTGCGCCACTGCCACCGGCGACAGGCAAAACGCAATCGAACTCCAGGCGAATGTCACCTTGCGTGGCGGCGCCGACCAGGCGTTGGGCACGACCACGGCACTACCGGCGCCCACCAATGCCGCGGAGGCGGCGGCACGCAAGACATCGCGGCGTGACCAGGCAGCAGGGTTGGTGGCATCGTAGGGGGCAGGTTTGTTATTCATTATTGAGAGACTCCACTGGGTTGAGCGAGACCGACGGCAGGCAGCAAGGGCTGACCAGTCGCTGACGAAACAGGGAAATACTAATGACGTTGGCGCACGCATTCAAAGAATAAAAACGCGTTTCGATATACGTTGCCAATAAGGCGCCGCGCCGCGCTCGCATGCCATGCACGCTGCTGTGGGGCGTGTCGTCAGTAGTGCTGGCCGAGCCAGCGTTACAGCCGATGGCCGGTACGCTGTGGCGGTATATCGATATACGGAATGCTTCGTTGTTTGCGGTCCACGGCGCAGCCAAACTAGGCCGGTGCAAATGCCCGCCAGCGCTTGTACTGAACCTGATTTTTCTCTCTTCCTTTGCCAAAGAAAGCGACACCATGAGTACCCTTAATCACTATTTATCCGAAAAACGCAGCGCCGTGCTGGCCAGGGAAGCCAACATTGACGCCGGCCATGCCGCGCCGGTGGCATTGCAAGCCAAGGTCAGTGCCGAAGGCCGCAGCGGTGTGCGGCGCATCCGCATCCGCGACCATCAAATCATCAGCGACAGCCCGCCTGACTTTGCCGGCTACAATCTCGGGCCGAGTTCTCCCGAGTTGCAACTGGGCGTGCTGGGCTCCTGCGTGACGCATATTTTTCTGATCCAGGCAGCGCAGCGCCAGGTACCGGTCGATTCGCTAGAGGTTGAAGTGAGCGGCAAGATCGATGCCCGTGGCGGTCGGCCCGGCTATGAAGATATCCCCATCTATCCGCATGACATTGGCTATACCGTGCACCTGAGTTCACCGGCCAGCGCGGAAGAGGTAAAAGCCTTGTTCGAAGCAGTGGAAAAGACCTGCCCGATTTTGAACCTGCTGAAAAATCCACAACAGATTCGTGCCGAAATTCGCCACACCGCCAGCGTGCACAATGTGGTCGCGCGCGCAGAAGAGCCGACATTGGTCTGACGTGGCTGGCTGCCGGTGAGGCAACATAAAACAGATTAGCAAACGCGTTTATATTCGTTTTCTGAGGCGCGTGGAGACCTTTACCATCCTGTGCTGTCTTTGAATAATTGCATAGGAAATCATGTCCGCAACTCGCCGTCAGTTCATGTTGTCTGCCGCTGCCACGCTGGTCTCATCGGCCTGGCCCTCGATCTCGTTTTCACAAACCGAACCGCGCCGTGGTGGCGTGTTCAACGTGCATCTGGGTTCCGAGCAGCGCATTCTCAATCCCTCGTTGCGCGCTTCCACCGGCGTCTACATTGTCACCAGCAAGATCATCGAAGCGCTGGTCGATCTCGATGCCGACGGCAAGCCGGTGCCACAGTTGGCCACTTCCTGGAGTTCCTCCAAGGATGGCAAGACCATCACCTTCAAGTTGCGCGAAGGCGTCAAATGGCACGACGGCAAGCCATTCACCTCGGCCGATGTGCAATACAACGCACTCGAACTGTGGAAGAAGCAACTCAACTACGCCACCGCCTTGCAACTGTATCTGCATGCCGTCGATACGCCGGACGCCCACACCGTGGTGTTCCGCTATGAACGGCCAATGCCGCTCGACCTGCTGCTGCGGGCGCTGGTCGATCTCGGCTATGTGGTGCCGCGCCATCTGTTCGAAGGCCGCAACGTGCTGGAAAATCCGGCCAATACGGCACCGATTGGCACCGGTCCGTTCAAGTTCGTCGAATACCAGCGCGGCCAGTACATCATCGCCGAGCGCAATCCGGATTACTGGCGCAAGGGATTGCCGTATCTGGACCGCGTCGTGTGGCGCATCATCACCGACAAATCGGCCGCCACCGCCGCGCTCGAAACCGGCCAGATTCAACTGAGCGCCTATTCGCAACTGGCGCTGGCCGATCTCGACCGGCTGCGCAAGAATCCCAAGTTCGAAGTCCGTAGCAAGGGGCTGGAAGCCAATGTGTTCAACAACACGCTGGAATTCAACTTCCGCCGCAAGGAGCTGGCTGACGTGCGCGTGCGCCGCGCCATCGTGCATGCAATCGACATCAAGTTCTTCATCGACAATTTCCTCTACGGTTTGGGCAAGGCTGCGGCTGGGCCGATTCCATCGAGTTCCACGTTCTTCCCCAAAGGCAGCCAGCCACCGTATCCATTCGACGTCAAACGCGCCGAAGCCTTGCTCGACGAAGCCGGCTACAAACGCGGCAAAGGCGGTCAGCGTTTCACGCTCAAGCTGGTGCCGATCCAGAACGGCGAAGACGTACCGTTGCTGGCTACCTTCATTCAGCAATCGCTGGAAGCGGTTGGCATCAAGGTCGAGATCGTCCAATACGATATTGCCGGTGCGCTCAATGCCGTCTACAAGGACGGCAGCTTTGATATCGCTACCGGCTGGCATCAATATCGCGGCGATCCGGCGGTGTCGACTACGGTCTGGTATCGCTCCGGCAGCCCGGCCGGTGCGCCCTGGACCAATCAATACGGCTGGCAGTCGGCCAAGGTCGACAAGCTCATCGACGATGCTGCCACCGAGATTGATCCGGTCAAGCGGCGCGCACTGTATGCCGAATGGCTCAAGAGCGTCAATGAAGAATTGCCGATCTGGATGGCCACCGAGCGCGAGTTTTATTCGGTCGTCAGCCGCAATGTCCAGAACGGCCACAACAATGCGCGCTGGCCTTCCAGCAGTTGGCACGATACCTGGCTCAAAGCCTGAGCGGAGCGTAGCTGATGCGTTTCCTCGCTCTGGCTGGGCGGCGCCTGTTGGCTGCCGTGCCTGCGCTGTTGATCATTCTGGTCGGGCTGTTCCTGCTGCTGCAACTGGCGCCCGGCGATACCGTCGATGCACTGGTAGCGCAAATGGGCGGTGCCGACGCCACCATGATTGCCAATCTGCGCGACTACTATCAACTCAACGATACGGTGTCGGTGCGGCTGGGCGATTACCTGTGGCGGCTGGTGCATCTTGATCTGGGTTATTCCGCCATTTATGGCAAGCCGGTGTTGCTGGTGATTGCCGAGCGGCTGCCAGCGACGCTGCTGTTGATGGGTTCGGCACTGGCGATTGCGTTCAGCGTCGGCATGCTGCTGGGCGTGATTGCCGCGCGTGGCGTCAATCGCTGGCCGGATACGCTGATCTCGACGCTCGGCTTGGTGTTCTATGCCATGCCTTCGTTCTGGTTCGGACTGATGGGCATCTTCGTTTTCGCCATCTGGCTGGACTGGTTGCCTTCTGGCGGTTTCGCCTCCATCGGCTTGAGCTTGCACGGCCTGGCGCGGGTACTCGACATTGCCTGGCATCTGATCCTGCCGACCATCACCTTGTCGACCATATTTCTCGCCATTTATTTGCGCATCATGCGGGCATCGATGCTGGAAGTATCGACCCAGGACTTCATCCGTACCGCGCGCGCCAAAGGCGCTGGAGAAACCCGCGTGGTGGTGCGCCACATGTTACGCAATGCCTTGCTGCCGATGGTCACGCTGATCGGTTTGCAGGCTGGCACCATGCTGGGCGGCTCGGTGGTGGTGGAGACGGTGTTTGCCTTGCCGGGACTGGGTCGGCTGGCCTATGAGTCGGTGGTGCAGCGCGATCTCAATACCTTGCTGGGTATTGTGTTTGTTTCGGCGCTGCTGGTGATCGCCATCAATTTCCTGGTGGACCTGTTGTATGCGCGGCTTGACCCGCGTATTGCAGGCACCCGCTGAATCTGCGCCGGGTGTCGGCTGACCCGGCCCCAATTCTCTAGATCGTCATGAATCTGCTCAAACGTTATCTGCACAATCCTGCCGCCGTGGTCGGACTGGCCTTGCTGCTGCTGGTGCTGGTCGCCGCGCTCGGCGCCGGCTGGGCGTACCCGCGCAATCCTCTCAGTTTGGCCGGTCGGCCGCTGCAATGGCCGGGAGAAAATGCCCGCTTCCTGCTCGGCACCGACCAGGTCGGGCGCGACATCGCGGCACAGATGCTGTACGGTGCGCGCGTGTCATTGGCTATCGGCCTGGTGGCCACCACGATTGCCGCCGCCATCGGTTTGCTGCTGGGCGCAGTGGCCGGGTTTTATGGCGGCTGGGTTGACGATGTCCTCATGCGCATGACTGAGGCATTTCAAATTTTGCCCAATTTCCTGTTGCTGCTGGTGCTGGTGGCAGTGTTTGGTTCCGAGATTCAGACTGTGGTGCTATCGATCGGCGTGGTGTCCTGGCCGCCGGTGGCACGGCTGACGCGTTCGGAATTTCTCTCGCTGCGCCATCGTGAGTTTGTCCAGGCGGCACGCAGTCTGGGCGTCAGTGACCTGAAGCTGATCCTGCGCGAAATCCTGCCCAATGCATTGCCGCCGATCATCGTCTATGCCAGCGTCATCATGGCCGTGGCGATCTTGTTGGAGAGCGCCTTGGCCTTTCTCAATCTGTCCGATCCCAATGTGCCGTCGTGGGGCAACCTGATCGGCGCCGGTCGCAGCGTCATCCGGGTGCAATGGTATGTCTCGGCCATTCCCGGCGCGCTGATTCTGGTTACGGTGCTGGCGATCTCGCTGGTCGGCCAGGGTCTCAACGACGCACTCAATCCAAGGTTGCATCGCTCATGAAACCCATTCATCGTTTACCCGATAGCCCGTCGCCATTGCTGTCGATTCGCAATTTGTCGATCGCGCTGCCACGCGGCGCCGATCGGCCGCTGGCCTTGAATAGCGTCTCCTTTGATTTGCATGCCGGCGAAATCCTGTGCGTGGTCGGTGAAAGCGGTTCTGGCAAGTCACTCACGGCGGCGGCGCTGCTGGGACTGCTGCCGCAGGGCGTCAATGTCTGTGGCGGCCAGGCCTTGTGGCACGCAGACGGTGCAACGTCCGACGATTTACTGACGCTGTCGCCAGCGCAATTGCGCAGCCTGCGCGGGCGCCGCATCGGCATGATTTTTCAGGAGCCGATGAGTGCACTCAATCCCTTGCACACCATCGGCACACAACTCATTGAAGTGTTCCAGGTGCACACCGCACTAAGTCGGCGCGACATCGATGCCAAGGTGCTCGACCTGCTGCAAGCGGTCCATATTGCCGATCCGGCACGTACCTTGCGCGCTTACCCGCACGAGCTGTCGGGCGGACAGCGGCAACGCGTGATGATCGCCATGGCCCTGGCACTGGAACCGGCATTGTTGATCGCCGATGAGCCGACCACGGCACTCGACGTCACCACCCAGGCACAGATTCTGCAATTGATTCACGACTTGCAACGGCGGCGCGGTACGGCGGTGCTCTTCATCACCCACGATTTTGGCGTGGTGGCAGACATTGCCGACCGCGTGGTGGTCATGCAGCAGGGCAAGCTGGTCGAAAGCGGCACCGCCGACAACGTGCTCCAGCACGCGGTCCATCCTTATACGCAAAGCCTGATCGCGGCGGTACCCTCGATGCTGCCGCCCGCGCCGCGCAATCGCGTACAGGCATTGCTGAGCGCATCGGGAGCAGCGGCAAGCTCGGCAGCGCCGCCCGCGCTGACCCTGCGAGGCGTGAGCAAGACCTATCGACCGCGCGGCTGGTTTAACCGCCACCTGCGTCCGGCGCCAGCGGTGGCAGACCTCAGCCTGACGCTGCCAGCCGGGTCGACACTCGGCATCGTCGGCGAAAGCGGTTCCGGCAAATCGACATTGGCGCGCCTGATTCTGGGTTTGCTCACCCCCGATGCCGGCGAACTGCTGGTATCGGGCCAGTTGCTGCCGAGCGGCGGTGCGGCCCAGCGCCGCGCCCGCGCCCGCCAGATCCAGATGGTGTTTCAGGATCCTTATAGCTCGCTCAATCCGCGCCACCGGGTGGGCGATATTGTTGCGCAGGGACCGCGGGAGCAGGGTGTCACACGCAGCCAGGCACTGGCACAAGCGCGCGACCTGTTTGCGTTGGTCGGGCTTGACCCGAATGCGCTACATCGCTATCCGCATGAATTCTCCGGCGGCCAGCGTCAGCGCATTGGCCTGGCACGTGCGCTGGCGTTGCAGCCGCAGATTCTCCTGGCGGACGAACCGGTGTCGGCGCTCGATGTCTCGGTACAGGCCCAGGTACTGGCCTTGCTGGCGCGTTTGCGCGCGCAGTTGGGATTGTCTATTCTTTTCATCACGCATGATCTGCGCGTGGCGGCGCAGGTGTGCGACCGTATCGCCGTCATGAAAGACGGCCGCATTGTCGAAGAGGGCGACACTGCTACCTTGTTTGCCGACCCTCGTCATCCTTATACGCAAGCGCTGCTGGCGTCGGTGCCAGGCCAGCATTGGCACGCGCTGACCGCCGCGCAAGTGGCCTGATCATTTTTCTGGAGCCTGAAATGTCTGAACGCATTGACCATGTCGTCATCCATGTGCAGCAACACATCGACGACGCTGCCGCCCACTATGCACAACTGGGATTTACGCTGACGCCGCGCGGCCACCACTCCAAGGGCACCAGCAACCACCTGGCCATTTTTGGCGACGATTATCTGGAGCTGCTCGGTGTCGAGCCGCGCAATGCCAGTCAACCCGGGGTTCAATGGGAACATCCGCAAGGGCTGGCCGGTTTGGTGTTCAAGACGGCCGATGCCGACCGCACCTGGGCCGACTTGTCGGCGCGCCAGATTGCCCTGGAAGGCAGCGCGCCGGGCGCCTTTCATCGACCGGTTGAGGTCGATGGTGAATGGCTGGGCGATGCCCGTTTCCGCACGTTGCGGATTGCCGCCGCGCTGGTACCCAACGGACGCGTGTTCTTTTGCGAACATGGCACGCCGGAACTGGTCTGGCGCCGCCAATGGCAAGAGCATCCCAACGGCGCGCGCGGGCTGGCCGAATATGTGTATGTCAGCCCCGATCCGGCGGCCTCGGCGACGCTGCTGACGCAAGCGTTTGGTGCCGAGACGATTTCTTTCCATGCCCACGGTGTGCGATTTCAGGCTGGCCCGGTGGCGGTCTGGTATCTGACGCGCGAGGGCGTGGCCCGGCATTACGGCATCGACATTGCCCTGGTGCCGCAGCAGATCGAGCGCGCCATTGGTTTGACAGTACGCGTCGCGACACGGGCGCAGACGCGCACGCTGTTGACGGACAACGGCGTGCAGGTGCTGGAAGGTGCTGGAGGTCAACTGGTGGTGGCACCGGCGCAGGCGCAGGGCGTGATTCTGGCCTTCACCTGATTACCTGATCACGCTGGCAAGCCCTGTTGTACCCGCCATGACAACGGCAGCGTGAACAGCAGGATGGCGGCCAAACTCACCAGCGCCACCGGCACGCCGGCGAAGTCACCGAGCCGGCCGAACAGGATCGGCGCCAGCGCGCCGCCGCCGATGGTGCCGGTATAGAACAACGCAAAGGCCTGTTCGCGCTTGCCGGGGCTGGTCAACTCCGGCACCACGCCATACAGTACCGAAGAGGTGCCATTCAAGGCCAGTCCCAGCAGCGGTAGCATCAGCATGACACCGCTCAGCGGCAACCACACCGCCAGCACGATCAGCAGGGCGGTGGCAGATTCGGTCAGCCAGACGGTTTTCATCATGCCGATGCGTGCGCCCAGATAGCCGCACAGCAGTTTGCCAAACGCGCCGCCGACAAACAGCAACGACAAGGCCAGGCCGATACCGGCAGTACCCGCCCCTTTGCTTTTCAGCAAAAACGGCAAAAAAGTAAGAAAGCCCATGCGCACGGCACTGTCGAGCGCACCCGTCATCAGCAGCGCCCGCAGGCCGCTGGCGGAGCCACTGCCGACGATGTTTTTGGCGGACTTTTTGTGCACACTGGCGTTGTCCAGTTGACGCGGCACCAGCCACCACAGCAAGCCAGCCGCGACCAGACCGAGCAGACCCATGAGCGTGACGCTGCTCTGCCAGCTCATCACCACCAGCAGCAATCCAACCAGACCCGGTATCAGCGTCTTGCCGATGTCACCGGCAAAATTGTATTGCGACAAGGCTTCCTTGACACCGCCGCCAGCCTCGTAGGCATCGGTCACCAGCGAGGACGCCAGCGGATGTTGCGTACTGGCGCCCAGGCCTCCCAAGGCCAGCGCCAGCATCAAGGTGGCCAGTCCACCGGCCTGACCGGCAATCAGATAGGCCAGCCCGGCCAGCGCGGTACCGGCGATCAGCATGCGGCGGCGGCCCCAACGCTTGGCCAGTCGGGTGGCCAGCAACTGAAAGCAGGCCATCACGCCGGAATAGGTGCCGCGCAACAAGCCAATCAAGGCATAGCTGATGGCAAACTGACTTTGCCAGAGTGGCAATAGCACATAGATCAGATCGGTCAGGCCGTCGTGAATGGCATGCGCGCTACAGGCAGCAATCAAGGTGCGACGGCGGCTACTGGTGTCGATGCTATCGGTGCTGTCGCTGTCCAGCGCGACGCTGGCTGTGGTTGGCTGGCGCATACGGGTATGGCTACTGTTCAGGTCCTGGTTTAACCGCGCCCGACAAAGGGCATATTGCTGGCCATCACCGTCATGTTCAACACGTTGGCGCTCAAGGGCAACGACGCCATATAACGCACGGCATCAGCCACATGCTTGACGTCCATCATCGGCTCGGCGGCAATCTCGCCATTGGCTTGCAGGACACCCTTGGTCATGCGCGCTGACAGTGCGGTCAGGGCATTGCCGATGTCGACCTGGCTACAGACGATGTTGTGCTGCCGGCCATCGAGCGCGATGCTCTTGGTCAAGCCGGTCACCGCATGCTTGCTGGCGGTATAGGCCGAACTGAGAGGGCGCGGCGTATGCGCCGAAATCGAACCGTTATTGATGATGCGCCCGCCTTGCGGCGTCTGCGTGCGCATCAGGCGGAACGCGCCGCGCGCACAAAGGAAAGCGCCGGTCAGATTGGTATCGATGACGTTCTTCCATTGCTCGACCGCGAGTTCGTCAAACGGCACCGCCGGGGTGCCGACACCGGCATTGTTGAACAGCACATCGAGCCGGCCATAGTGGCTGGTGACGTTTTGATACAGGGCATCAACGCTGGCCGGATCGCGGATGTCGACCTGCAGTGCCAGTGCTTGCTGACCGGCAGCCGCAGCAGCGGCGACCGCTTCGTCCAGCAGTTCGCGGCGGCGACCGGCAAAGATCACGGCAAAACCGTCGGCCAGCAGGGCTTGTGCCACTGCCAGGCCGATCCCGCTGCCGGCGCCGGTGACGAGCGCAATTTTTGATGCGACAGCTTGGTTCATGCTGGATCCTTTGATGACGGTTGGGGAAAGGCAAAATGGTGCGCGCAATCGACAATCGATACGGTCATCATCGTTTGCGCCAGGCAACAGTGTACCTAACACCACGCGCGTTTGCTTGCCGCTACCCTCCAGCGACCAGGCCAACTGGCCGCTGGCCGCTACGCGCTTTAAATCGCCGCCAGTGCCTGCTGCAGATCGGCCAGCAGATCATCAATATGTTCGATGCCAATCGATAGCCGCACCGTGTCCTCGGTCACTCCGGCCTTGGCCAGCTCAGCCGGCGACAACTGGCGATGCGTGGTGGATGCCGGATGGGTGGCCAGCGACTTGGCATCGCCAATGTTGACCAGGCGCGTGAACAACTTGAGCGCATCCTGAAACCGGGCGCCGCCGCTGAGGCCATCCTTGACGCCGAAGGTCAGGATGCCGGAGGCCTTGCCTTTGAAATATTTTTGCGCCAGTGCATGATCAGGATGACCTTCCAGACCGGCATAGTTGACCCAGTTCACCTGCGGATGCTGTTGCAGATACTTGGCCACCGCCAGCGCATTGGCGGTGATGCGGTCCAGCCGCAAGGCCAGTGTCTCGATGCCTTGCAGGATCAGGAAACTGTTGAATGGCGACAGCGCTGCACCGGTATTGCGCAGCGGCACCACGCGGGCACGACCGATGTAGGCGGCCGCGCCCAGGGCCTCGGTGTAGACCACGCCGTGATAGCTGACGTCGGGCTCATTGAGCCGTTTGAAACGCTCCTTGTGCTGCGCCCACGGGAATTTTCCGGAGTCAACAATTGCCCCGCCCAGACTGGTGCCGTGGCCGCCCAGATATTTGGTCAACGAGTGCACCACGATGTCGGCGCCATGTTCAATCGGGCGCAGCAAATAGGGGGTGGCGACCGTGTTGTCGACGATCAGCGGCACACCGTGACGATGCGCAATCTCGGCAATCGCGGCAATATCGGTGATGTTGCCAAGCGGGTTGCCGATCGATTCGATGAACACGGCCTTGGTGCGCGCATCGATATGCTGTTCGAACGAAGCGGGTACGCGTGGATCGGCGAAGCGGGTTTCGATGCCGAACTGCGGCAGCGTATGCGCGAACAGATTGTAGGTGCCGCCATACAGCGTGGAAGCGGAGACGATATTGTCGCCAGCTTCGGCAATGGTCTGGATCGCATAGGTCACTGCCGCCTGGCCGGAGGCCACTGCCAGCGCGGCAATGCCACCCTCAAGCGCGGCCACGCGCTGTTCCAGCACATCCTGCGTCGGGTTCATGATGCGCGAATAGATATTACCTTGCACCTTGAGGTCGAACAGATCGGCGCCATGCTGGGTATCGTCGAAGGCAAACGCCACCGTCTGATAGATCGGCACGGCGACCGCCTTGGTGGTCGGGTCCGGCGAATAGCCAGCATGCACGGACAGCGTTTCGAATTTCCATTGCGGGGCTTGGGTCATGGCAGCTTCCAACGAGTGAGGTGGGAAAATGATGCTACCGAGCCTGCCATGCGCAACGAACGAATCGTTTTGCATATCCTTATCCATTTTTTCAAGCGATGCCTCAGGAGTACATCAGCGTTGAGCCTTCCACGGCACCAGGCGGTGCTCCAGGCGGCGCATGACCAGATCGAACAGATACGCGACGATGCCGATCAGGATGATGCCCATGATCACCACGTCGGTACGCAGGAAGTTGGAGGCATTCAATACCAGTTGCCCGACCCCGGCTGTGGCTGCCACCATTTCGGCGGCCACCAGCGTGGTCCAGCCGAAGCCGATGGCAATGCGCAGGCCGGTCAGGATATCCGGCAACGACGCAGGCAAGATCACATGGCGCAGCAATTGCCAGCGTGTTGCGCCCATCGACAAGGCCGCATGCAATTGTTCCGACAGCACACCATTGACACCGGCCTGAGTGGCAACCGCAATCGGCGCGAAGCAGGCCAGATAGATCAGCAACACCTTGGCGGTCTCATCGATGCCGAACCAGATCACGATCAAGGGCAGATACGCCAACGGCGGCAGCGGGCGATAGAACTCCAGCAAGGGATCGAAGATCGCGCGCACGATGCGATTGGTCCCCATCAGTAAACCCAGCGGTATGGCGCTGATTGCCGCCAGCACAAATGCGCCGAACACGCGCAACAGACTCCATGCCAGATGTTGCCATAACGGCAGACCGCCTTGCACATTGCCGTCCCAGGCCGCGCGTGCGGCCTGCCAGACCGCCGCTGGCGACGGCAGGAATAACGGCGCAATCCAGGCGCGGGCGGTAACGGCCCACCAGATCAACAGCAGCACAATGATGGTGGCGATGGTAACGCCGCGGGTCTTGCCGCTGCCGGGGCGCGGATAGACGCGGGCGGGCGGCAAGCGCGAGATTGCTGGCGGCAGTACTGCTGCTACTGCTGCGTTCTGCTCGGCAGCCAGCGCAGTCACTGAATGGAGGGAAGCAACGGAAGAGGAAGCCGGAGGTGTCATGGTCAACAGCGGGTCAGGAAGGGTGGTGCACTAGTTGCAGCAGGCGTTCGCGCCAGCCGATGAAGTCAGCCGACGACTTGACCGCGCGGGCGTCGCCAGAGGCCAGATAGGCACGTGAAAACGGCAGTTCGAACTGATCGGTAATGCGGCCCGGACGCGGCGACATGACAATCACGCGCGAAGCCAGAAACAAGGCCTCCTCGACGCTGTGCGTGATGAAGAAAATGGTCTTGCCGGTGCGTTGCCATACCTTCACCAGCAATTCTTGTATCGACTCGCGGGTGAACGCATCGAGCGCGCCCATCGGCTCATCCATCAACAACACGCGCGGATCGTTGGCCAGTGCGCGGGCAATCCCGACCCGTTGCTGCATGCCGCCGGAGAGTTGATACACCGGCGCCTGGGCAAATTGCGTCAACCCGACCAGGCCCAGTTGCTCCCGCGCGATGTCGTTGCGCTGGCTGCGCGAGACACCACGAAAGCGCAAACCGAGCGCGACGTTGTCAATCACATTCAGCCACGGCAACAGAGCATGCTTCTGAAACACCACGCCCAGTTCAGGACTAGGGCCGGTGACGGCGACCTGGTCCAGCAAGACCTCGCCCTGTGACGCCTGCACGAATCCGGCCAGGCAATTGAGCAGCGTGGTCTTGCCGCAGCCGGACGGACCCAGTGCGACCACGAACTCACCCGGTGCGATCGACAGGTCGACATTGGCCAGCGCCAACGCTTCCTGCTGAGCGGCACCGGCAAAGCGCACCGACAGATCGCGGATAGCGAGCTGTCCGCCGGGCTGCAATGGGCTTATTGTGCTGCTTTGCGTACCCATGTGGCATTGACTCCTGTACTGTAATCGGGCAACACGTTCTGGATACTGCCCTGCGTCTTCAGGAACGCGGCGGTTGCCGCCAGCGACTTGGCAGCACCGCCACCGAGCCACTGCGCCGAGGCCTGCTGCTGCAAGGTCGGGAATTCATACAGGCTCAGGCTGGCCGGTACCTCGGCCGCTTCCGCACCGGACCATTTGGCAACCGCCTTGACCTGTGCCGAATCGGCAGTCCAGGCCGCCTTGTTGCGACGATAGTTGTCGTCGGTCGCCGCCAGTGTCTTGACCAGTTCGGTCAGGAAGGCATCGTTCTGGCGCGCAAATGCCTTGCTCACGACGATACCGTCGAAGGTGGCTTTGCCAGTCTGTTTAGCGATTTCACCGGAGGTGATCAGGACCTGGCCGCTCTTTTTTACCTTGGCCAGCACCGGGTCCCAGATGAAGGTCGCGTCGATGTCGCCACGCTCCCAGGCAGCGGCAATCTCAGGTGGACGCAGATTGACGATCTTGACCGTGCGAGGATCGACCTTGGCGTTTTCCAGCGCCAGCAAAGTGTGGAAATGCGAGGTTGAAACAAACGGCACGGCAATGCGCTTGTCCTTCAGATCGGCCAGCGTCTTGACGCCGCTGCCATTGCGCACCACCAGCGCCTCTGCATCGTTGATGTTATCGAGAATCCAGAACAGCTCAATATCCAATCCCTGCGACAGGCCGGAAGCAATCGGCGCCGAACCGGCCTCACCGATCTGCACCGAACCCGATGCCAGTGCGCGAATGACATCAGCACCGCTGGCGAGTTTGCGGAAGGTCACTTTGTAGCCGGTCTTCTGTTCGAAATTCTGGGTTTCCTGGGCATAGCGCCATGGCACTACCATATCCTGATAAGCGATGACGACTTCCTTGCTCTGGGCAGAAGCGTTGCCGCTCATGATGGCGGCAACGGTGATCGAGGACAACAGCAGGGCATGCAATGTTTTTTTCATTTTTTGGGATGGCCGAGTGGATGATTTTCCGAGTATAAAAGTCACTGTCATGGCGCAATACGAATATTTCCGGCTATGCATATGCATTGCCTGCACTATGAAAATCCGTGACTGGAACATCTGTTGGCGGCTATAGTCGAGGCTTGCTTTGGCAGTGGCACCCAATGCAATTTTTGACAACTGGACATGGGTAAGACATGAACCATCTGATCAGCACCGTCGCGCAGCTGGAAGCGCTGTATGGCGTCCCGCATGAGCGCGCGGTACGCAAGGAAATTGCGTTTCTCAATGAGGATTACCGCGCCTTTATCCAGGCGGCACCGTTTCTGGTGATTGCCTCGGCCGGAGCGGGCGGCACCGACTGTTCGCCCAAAGGGGATGCTGCCGGTTTTGTCGCCATCCTTGATGAGCGTACCTTGGCCATTCCTGATCGTCCCGGTAACAATCGGGTCGACAATCTGCGCAATATCGTCGAGGACGGACGGGTTTCGCTGTTATTCATCATTCCCGGCATTGGTGAGACCTTGCGCGTCAACGGCAGCGCTGTCATCTCGGTCGAGCCATCCCTGCTGGAGCGCTTCGAAGTGCGCGAGAAGCTGCCGCGTGCGGTGATTGTGGTGACCGTGGAGGCGGCTTACTTCCACTGTTCCAAGGCGATCGTGCGTTCCTCGTTGTGGGATGTGGGGCAGCAGATCAGCCGTGACCGCTTGCCTAGTCCAGGTGCTATGCACAAGCGGCTGGCGGGTGGGGACTTCGATGCCGAGAGTTATGATAAGGAATTGCCGACGCGGACTCAGGCTGGGTTGTATTGACGTTGTACTACGTGGGTCAAACCGGCAACCTCTTTTCTTGGTTGCTGATGCTGTGTTTTCTTCGGACTACCTAGCCGGGTGCGGCCCGGCAGCCGCTTACTTTTCTTGTCTCGCCAAGAAAAGCTAAGCAAAAGAAGGCGACCGCGCGATCCGGGCCCCTACGGGGTTCCCAGCGATGCGCCGTAGAAAATGGGAGGGTCGCAAACTCGCTGCGCTCAAACATGCGCCCCTCTTATCCATTTTCTACAGCACATCACTGGCCCGGCTCGAAGCGGCTCAAACCAAAACCGCTCGCTGCGCATTGCGCTGCT